>CAZBYE010000074.1:0-12247 GCA_964496045.1 uncultured Stakelama sp. | reverse complement strand
GGCCCTCGGCGCGCAGGATCTCGGACGCACGCGAGCCTTCGGCCTCGAGGATGTTGGCGCGCTTTTCGCGTTCGGCCTTCATCTGGCGGCCCATCGCGTTGACGATGTCGGCGGGCGGGCGGATGTCCTTGATCTCGACGCGGGTGATCTTGACGCCCCAAGGTGTCGTCGCGTGATCGACGACCGACAGCAAACGCGCATTGATCTCGTCGCGCTTCGACAGGGTCTCGTCGAGGTCCATCGACCCCATCACGGTACGCAGGTTCGTCGTGGTGAGCTGGAGCAGCGCGACATAGAGGTCACTGACCTCATAGGCGGCCTTGGCCGCGTCGAGGACTTGGAAGAACACCACGCCGTCGGTGGAGATCATGGCGTTGTCCTTGGTGATGATCTCCTGCCCCGGAATATCGATCACCTGCTCCATCATGTTCACCCGGCGGCCGACGCGATAGAAAAAGGCCGGGTAGAGGTTGAATCCCGGCTTCGCGACCGTAGTGAAGCGGCCAAAATGTTCGATCGTGTATTCATAGCCTTGCCGCACGATCTTGATGCTGGAGAAGAGGTACAGCAGCACCAGCAGCATGCCGATGAAGAAGGCGCCTACCGTCAGTTCCATCGTAACTCCCCACAAATCTCGCCGGGCCTCGCAATGCCCGTCGGATGCTAGCATAGAGCGGTCATGAGCACAGTCCATTACATCGCCCCACGCACCGCACTGTTTCTGCCCGCGTCGAACCCGCGTGCGATCGAGAAGGCGCGGGGACTGTCCGCCGACATGGTAATCCTTGATCTCGAAGATGCGGTGAAGCCTGCAGACAAGGAAACCGCGCGGGAGGCCGCGAAGGCAGCGGAGGGCTTTGGCGACCGCCTGTTCGGGATCCGGGTGAATGCCGAGGACAGCGAACACTGGAAGAATGACCTGAAGGCGGTCAAGAAATCCGCCGCCACGCATGTGATCGTGCCTAAGGTCGAGAAGCCCGAGACGGTCGTCTACGCCGCCCTCTATTCGGGCCGCCCGGTGCTTGCGATGATCGAAACTGCGGCAGGGGTGATGAACGTCGGGCCGATCGCCAGCGCCACTGGCTGGGGCCTCGAGATGGCGGGGCTGATCGCCGGGACTAACGATCTCGCCGCTTCGCTCAGGCTTCCACCCGCCGCGGGGCGGGCGCAGATGCAGCTTGCACTCCAACTGATCGTGCTCGCGGCGCGCGGGCGTGAAATCTGGGCGCTGGATGGCGTGTTCAACAAGCTCGATGATGCCGATGGCCTCGCGGCTGAGGCTGCTGAGGGCCGTCTGCTCGGCTTCGATGGCAAGAGCCTGATCCACCCCAATCAGATCGATGTCGTCCGCGCTGCGTTCGATCCGTCTCCGGCTGAGCTGGACGATGCCCGCGCGCTGATTGCGGCGGCGAGTGGTGGCGCCGAACGCTATAGGGACCAGATGATCGAGGACATGCACGTCGAGCAGGCCAAGCTGCTGCTGGCGCGAGGCGGTGTGTGAAGCACTATCTCTTCGTTTGCAGCCAGAACCGGCTGCGGAGCCCGACTGCCGAGTATGTCTTTGCGAACCGTCCTGGGATCGAGGTCAGTTCGGCCGGGACAAACCATGACGCCGAGAATCCGCTTACACCGGAGTTGGTCGAGTGGGCGGACACGATCTTCGTGATGGAGCGGATGCACCGAAATAAGCTCCAGAAGCATTTCCGCTCCTGTCTCAAGGACAAGCGCATCGTCTGTCTCGATATCCCGGACGAGTATGCGTTCATGGACCCTGAACTGGTGCAACTGCTGGAAGCCAGGCTCGCGCGGCATATGCCGATCGCTGTCGAGCTGCCGCAGATACGCCCTTAGCATCGCTTACTGCGCCGTCATCGCGGCGGAACGTTTTGGTGCTCGGACGATTGAGGAAAGGCGTCTCAAATATGCCAAGGCCTTGATTTGACGCGTGGAAGGAGGCGAGGATGCTCGGGGAGCTGAAGCGCGCGCACGACACGCTGCTTGCCTGCATCGACGAACTCGAACGGCTGACGCAGGACGATATGCCTGACCGGGAGAAGCTGGCGCGCGTGCGCTGGAAGTTGAGCCGGGCCAGCGTCGAACGCAGGCGGCTGGTCGATGCTGCCTGCGACCTGCTCATGGCCAATGCCACCCTGATCGAACGCAACCGCGTCGGAACCCTGCGCGAGGACAGCGCCGAGACGGTTGCCGCGTCGTCCCGGCACGTCGGTCGCTGGACGATGGATCAGGTGCATGGTGACTGGGCCGGCTATCGCGAGGCGTCAGCCACGCTGCGTAAGGCGATGCGCGCCCGCATTCTGATGGAGCAACGTGCGCTCTATCCGCTGCTCGAACGCGCAGCGGCGTAGCGATCGACGTCACCCCCTAGCGCATAGCGGTAACCACGGTTACATGGGCCGCCAACTTCCGACTCAGGACATTGGCGCACACATGGATATCCCTCTCGGTCTCACCTTCGACGACGTCCTTCTGTATCCGGGCGAATCCGAAGTGTTGCCGAGCATGGCGGACACCCGCACCTATGTGACGCGCAACCTCGCGCTCAATATCCCGATCCTTTCTTCGGCGATGGATACCGTCACCGAAGCCGACATGGCGATCGTCATGGCGCAGCTCGGCGGGATGGGCGTGCTTCACCGCAACCTCTCGATCGAGGAACAGGTCGAGGCGGTGCGGATCGTCAAGCGCTTCGAAAGCGGCATGGTCGTCAATCCGATCACGATTCGCGCCACCGGCACGCTGGCGGAAGCGCAGGCGCTGATGGTCCGGCACAAGATCAGCGGCATCCCGGTGACCGAAGCGGACGGCAAGCTGGTCGGCATTCTCACCAACCGCGACGTGCGTTTCGCTGAAAACCCGAAGCAGCCGGTCAGCGAGCTGATGACGCATGAGAATCTCGCCACGGTCTCGACCGGGGTCGGGCAGGAAGAGGCGCGTCGCCTGCTCCATGCCCGCCGGATCGAGAAGCTGCTGGTGGTCGACGACGCCTATCGCTGCGTTGGCCTGATCACCGTCAAGGATATCGAAAAGGCCGTCACCTATCCCGACGCGACCAAGGATAGTGCGGGTCGCCTGTGCGTCGCCGCGGCGACCACGGTCGGCGACAAGGGCTTCGAACGGACCGAGGCGCTGGTCGATGCCGAGGTCGATCTGATCGTGATCGACACCGCGCACGGCCATAACAAGGATGTCGCGCGCGCGGTCGAGCGGGTGAAGAAGCTCTCCAACCGGGTTCAGGTCGTCGCCGGCAACGTCGCGACCGGCGAAGCGACCAAGGCGCTGATCGGCGCAGGTGCGGATGGGGTGAAGGTCGGCATCGGCCCGGGCTCGATCTGCACCACCCGCGTCGTCGCCGGCGTCGGCGTGCCGCAGCTCACCGCCGTCATGGACAGCGCCAACGAAGCCGCCAAGTCGGGCGTGCCGGTGATCGCCGATGGCGGCCTGCGCACTTCGGGTGATCTCGCCAAGGCGCTGGCGGCGGGCGCGTCGACCTGCATGGTCGGATCGCTGCTCGCCGGAACCGAGGAAGCGCCTGGCGAAACCTTCCTGTACCAGGGCCGCGCCTACAAGTCGTACCGCGGCATGGGCAGCGTCGGCGCGATGGGCCGCGGCTCGGCCGACCGCTATTTCCAGGGCGATATCAAGGATCAGCTCAAGCTCGTCCCCGAGGGGATCGAGGGGCAGGTGGCGTTCAAGGGCCCGGCCAGGGACGTGATCCACCAGCTCGTCGGCGGTATCAAGGCGGCGATGGGCTATACCGGCGCGGCGACGATCCCGGATCTGCAGAAGAAGGGCCGCTTCGTTCGCATCACCGGCGCGGGCCTGCGCGAAAGCCATGTCCATGACGTGACCATCACGCGCGAGGCGCCCAACTACCCGACGCGCTGAGCGCCGGGCAGTCGCGACGCCTGCCGGTCAGGTTTTCAGCGCCGTCATCTCGACCGGCTTACCTTTTTGGGACGGGTTCGATGCGTTCGGCTTCGGCTCCTTGTTCGCCTTGGGCTTGCGCACTTCCCGGTTCGATTTTTTCTGACTCTTGGCCATTGTTCGGCTCCTCTCGGCGGTTGTTGGTTCGGCTGCCGGCCCGGCCTATTTCGACTTTCTGCCCTTGCGCGCGGCATATCGGGCGTCGCGGGCAGCCTTTCGATCCGCGTCGGTTGTCCCGGCCGCGTTGGCCTGCACATCCTTCACAACGGATATCTCGACCGTGGCGACGCGTTTGAGTGCGACAGCCGCTTCCCGAGTCATGCGCTTCGCAGCACGCTTCTCCTCTGCAGCGGTCTCGCGCTCAAGCGCTCGGGCCGCGCGTGCCGCCCGCTCGGCTTCGTCGACGGGCGGCCTTGCCCGCAGGCGCGCCAGCGCCGCGCTTTTTGCGCGTGCGGCCAGCGCCGCGCGTTCCTGAAAACCGGGTTCCCGATAAGCTGCCATGCGCCGTTCTCCCACCACCCTATTGCCGGCTCATTCGGGTCGGAACGCGGGTCGCCTTGCCGGTCATCACCTTGGACCCATAGATTTTGGCAACGCGTGCGGTGTCGTCGGCATTGTTCATGACGACGCGCGTGCCGCCGGACAGCAGGGTTTCGATCGCGCTGATCGGGACCTTGTGCTTGGCGCAGGCGGCGATGACTTCGTCTTTGGAGGCATTGATATTGAGTGCTCTGGACATCGAATCTCCGTTCGCGAGGAAGAGGCGAGGGGCGCCCGTGCGAGCACCCCCCGGCCGGTTCGGATCAGGCGGACTGAAGATTGACGGCCGAGGCCTTGCCGCGGTTGTCGGTCTCGAACTCGTAGGTGACGCGCTGGTCTTTATCGAGCGTGCGCATTCCGGCGCGCTCCACTGCGGAGATGTGGACGAAGGCGTCGGCACCGCCACCCTCAGGCGCAATGAAGCCAAAGCCCTTGTCGGGATTGAAGAATTTTACGGTTCCGGTGATCATGATGGGTTCCTTTGTCCCAGGGCGGGCATGCCCCAACAGCGGTGCATCCCGGCTTCGGCGAGGCGAGAAATGGACAAAGGGAGGAGCCTGGGCGGCCCAATATCCGTCGCAAGCGACGTCAGCGCGGATCGTATAGCATAAAATAATCGGAAATAGAAATCCCGATTTATGCGCTATATATTGAAGGGCGCCGGTTCTGTTAAACCAGATATCATAATCTGAATAGCGACTAATTTATTTCGTAATTAATAGAGTTGTCTCAGAATTATTTGGTCATGTAGAGATGGTTGGGTGGTTGTTGGGTGTTGACGGAGGAGGGGCGCGGCCATCGCCGCGCACCCTCCGGGGTTTCAGCTTTCGACTTCTTTGGCGAGCGCTTCGAGCAGCTCACGGCAGCCCTGTTCGCGCATCGTGCCATCGTCATGACCGTCGAGATAGGCACCCTGTTCGGTCTGGACGAGCAGCGTTCCGCCGTCCTTCTCGATCAGTTCGATCGTGGTGAGCGACGCGGACATCGGCGCGCCTTCCATCGCCATGCGGTAGCAATAGACCAGCCGCTCACCCGGAACGATGTCCTGATAGATGGTCTCGTTGAGCATCTCCGGCCCGCCCTGATAGGCGAAGCGCGAGCGCTCATGACCGCCGACCTCGAAGGCCGGGGTGTATTCGAAGATTTCCCAGCCTTCGCCCTCGATCAGCCAGCGGCGCTTGGATTCCGGGTCGGCAAAGGCGCTGAACACGCGATCGGGGCCGGCGTTGTAGAACCGCTCGATGCGGAAGGTGCTGTGCACGGCGGGCTTGGTGGCAACGGTATCGGTCATGGCTTGTCTCCGGTTTCGTTGAGGAAGGCAGCCAGCCGGTCGAGCTTGCGCTCGGACGGATGACGCCGGGCTTCGATCCACAGGGCGAGCGCGTCCATGCCTTCCGGCTCCAGCCGGCAGATGCGGGAACGCCCGACCTTCTCGGTTGCGATGATCCCCGCTGCCTCCAGCACCTGCAGATGCTGCATGACCGCCGCGAGCGACATGTCATAGGGCCTGGCCAGTTCCCCGACCGCAGCCGGGGCGTTGCTCAATCGCTCGATGATCGACCGACGGGTCGGTTCGGCCATCGCGCGAAGCAGGGTATCGACGTCTTGATGCTTAAGCATGCGCTTAACTAACGACTCGACTGGTCAATAGTCAAGTGAAAACTTAAGTGTTGGATCGGGGCCTTCTCAACAGGTGCCGGCAGCCAGTCTTTCTCCCTCGACGGGCACGGCGCCACGCCGTGCCCACAACACCATGACAAGGCCCATCGCGGAGGTCGCCGCGCCCGCCAGCGACACCGCCGGATAGCCGAGGCCGCCCGCGATCACCGCGCCGCCCAGCGCAGCGCCGATGGCGTTGCCCAGATTGAACGCGCCGATATTGACCGAAGAGGCAAGGTTGGGCGCGTCGTGCGCGGCGGTCATCACCCGCACCTGCAGCGGCGGCACCAGCGCGAAGCTCGCCACGCCCCACAGGAACACCAGGATCGCGACCGGCAGGTGGAACTGCATCAACAGCGCGAAGGCGACCAGCACCGCCGATAGCGACGCGAGGGTGATGATCAACGTGCGGTCGACCGACTTGTCGGCGAACTTGCCGCCGAGCCAGTTACCCACCGTCAGCCCGACGCCATAGACCACCAGCATCGCCGTCACGAACACGAGCGAGGCGTTGGTCTGGGTCTGCAGGATCGGGGTGATGTAGGTGAACACCGTAAACATCGCGCTCGACCCGATCACGGTGAGGCCGAGCGCGGCGAGCACCGGTTTGCGCGCCAGTACGCGCAGCTCGTCGGCGACATTGCCGCCTTCGGGCGCGGGCATTGCGGGCAAGGTGAAGCGCAGCGCAGTCATCGTCACCACGCCGAGCCCCGCGATCGCCCAGAAGGACGCGCGCCAGCCGAGATGCTCGCCCGCCCAGGTGGCGAGCGGCACGCCGACGATCGTCGCGACCGTCAGTCCCATGAACATCGCCGCGACCGCGCCGGCCTTGCGGTCGGACGCGACCACGCTCGCAGCGACGATCGATCCGACACCGAAGAAGGCGCCATGGTTGAGCGAGGTGAGCACGCGCGCGGCAAGCAGTGTCCAGTAACCGTCGGCGATTGCTGAGAGGAGGTTGCCGAGCGTGAAGATCGCGGCGAGGCCGATCAGCAGCGTGCGCCGCGGCACACGACCGGTTGTCAACGTCATCAGCGGTGCGCCGATCAGCACGCCCAGCGCATAGGCGCTGACCAGCAACCCGGCGGCAGGAATTGAGACGCCCAGATCATTGGCGATCACGGGCAGCAGGCCCATCGGCGCGAACTCGGTCACACCGATGCCGAAGGCGCCCGCGGCGAGCGCGAGCAACGGGGGATTGAGCTTCATGGCGGTTCTTCCGGTTCAGACCAGCGGCGGGTTCAGGCGGGCAAAGCCCTCCTGCTGCCGATAGGGAGTGTGGGGATAGGGTGGCAGCACGTCGCTCGCCGCATCCAGCGCGGTGACCTGTTCACGCGTCAGCGACCATCCGACCGCGCCGAGATTTTGCCGAAGTTGCTCCTCATTGCGCGCGCCGATGATCACCGATGACACGGTCGGGCGCCGGAGCAGCCAGTTGATCGCAACCTGAGGCACGGTCTTGTTCGTCTCTTCCGCCACGGCTTCGAGCGCGTCGACCACCTTGTAGAGACGTTCTTCGCTCACCGGTGGGGCGAACTGTTCGGTATCGTGCAGCCGGCTGCCCGCGGGCACCGGACGATTGCGCCCGATCTTGCCGGTCAGCCGCCCCCAGCCAAGCGGGCTCCACACCAGCGCGCCGACGCCCTGATCGGCGCCGAGGGGCATCAGGTCGGCCTCATAGGCGCGGCCGATCAGCGAATAATAGACCTGATGCGCGACGAAGCGCGGCCAGCCATGGCGGTCGGCAGCCGCGAGCGCCTTCATCAGCTGCCAGCCGGGATAGTTGGAGACGCCGGTGTGGCGAACCTTGCCCTGCGCGACCAGCGTATCGAGTGTCGCCAGCAATTCCTCGACTGGCGTATGCGCGTCGAAGGCGTGGAGTTGGAGGATGTCGATATAGTCGGTACCCAGCCGCTTGAGCGACGCATCGACCGCCGCGATCAGCCGCGAGCGCGACACGCCCCAGTCCGCTGGGCCATCGCCCATCGGCAGTCCGGTCTTGGTCGAGATCAGCACCTGATCCCGCCGCCCCTTGATCGCTTCGGCCAGCACTTCCTCGGAAGCGCCGTTCGAATAGACATCGGCGGTGTCGAACAGATTGACGCCGGCCTCAAGGCAGATGTCGACCAGCCGCCGCGCTTCCGCCGCGTCGCTGGTGCCCCAAGCGCTGAACAGCGGCCCGGTGCCGCCAAAGGTCGCTGCACCAAAGCTCAGTGCGGGGACGCGCAGGCCCGATGCTCCCAATTGCCGATATTCCATCATGCACTCCCTGACAGGTGTTCGACGCACAGATGGACGGTGTCTCCTAACCCTTGTAGGGCACGCCAAAGCGAAGGATTTTTGCAATGGACGCAAAGATAGAATCCGGCGCCGACCGTGCCCGATCGCTGGAGGTCTTTGCCGCGGTGGCTACGAACGGCAGCTTTTCGGCTGCGGGACGGCTGCTCGGCCTGACCCCTTCGGCGGTCAGCCGTACGGTCGACCGGATCGAGGCGCGACTAGGTGTCCGCCTGCTGTTGCGTACCACGCGCGCGCTCACGCTCACTGCGGAGGGGCAGGCGTATCTCGGCGCCGCACGCCGCATCCTCACCGACCTCGACGATGCCGAGCAGGCGATCGCCGATCAGGGCGCGCCGCGCGGGCGGCTGCGGGTCAGCGCTGCGCTGTCGCATGGGCGGCTGTGCATCGTCCCGCTGCTGGGCGAGTTTGCGCGCCTCTATCCCCACATTCTCGTCGACATCAGCCTCAGCGACTCGATCGTCGACGTCGCGGCGGGGCAGGCGGATGTGGCGATCCGCTTTGGACCGCTCGCGGACAGCGGCCTGACCGCACGCAAGCTGGGCGAGAATGGCCGCGTGATCGTCGCGTCGCCTGACTATCTCGCGCGGTACGGCACCCCGCGCGTGCCCACAGACCTGCACGACCATAATTGCCTCAACTTCAACTTCCGCCGTGCCGAACCGGTCTGGCCCTTCCGGTGTGAAGGCCGCGATGACGCGCTCACGGTAAGCGGCAGTATCGAGGCCAATAATGGCGAGACACTGGGCCAGCTTGCCGCCGCCGGGGTCGGCATCACCCGCGTCGGTGCGTTCAGCGTCGCCGATGAGCTTGCCGACGGCCGGCTCGTCCCTATCCTGGAGGAATATAATCCCGGCGATATCGAGGTGATCCACGCGGTGTTCGTCGGTGGCGCCAACACGCCCGCCCGCGTGCGGGTTTTCGTCGATTTCCTTGCGGATCGGTTGCGCTGAATACGACATGCTTTAGTCGCAAAGCCATTCTACCCCGCTGCCCTTACCGGCCCAGCATCCTGTTTCGAGGTCCATTGTCCCAGCCGGATTCCTCAGCACCTTCCCGGTTCGACCGCTTGCGCGGCCGCTTCGGCATGCGCACGCGCGGCCTGGTGCTCGCGTTGCTGGTCGAGCTTCTGGTTGTGCTGATGATTCTCACGCTGGCGCCAGACATTGTCGGGCGCGAAGACGGGGATGCGGGCATGACGGTGTTCGGCGTGACACCGGAACCCGAACCGGAAGCGGAAACCGTGGAAAAGCCTGCGCCCAGCGCTGCCCCGAATCCGGCGCGTGTCCAGCCTGCGGAAACACAGCCTGATCCGTCGCCGGAGCCGCCCGTTCCACAACCCCAACCCCAGCCCTCACCGCCGGTTCTACTCAATATTCCGTTAGGCCGGATGCCGGACATCGCAGCGCTTCCCCGGCAGCCCGCCGCGCCCGCCGCGCCGCGCCGTGCTGCGGGGCCGCCGAATCTCGCAAGCCTGCCCGGCGATACGCCGCGAGTGGAGGGAAGGGGGCCGCGCGGCGAGCCGCTCTATGCGGCGGCGTGGTACCGCGAGCCCTATGACAGCGAGCTTAGCGGCTATCTCTCCACCGCAACCGGGCCGGGCTGGGGTTTGATTGCGTGCCGTACCGTGCCCGACTTCCGGGTTGAGGATTGCGTAAAGCTCGACGAATATCCCGATGGCTCGAACATCGCCCGCGCGGTCCTCGCTGCGGCTTGGCAGTTTCGCGTCCGTCCGCCGCGGCTTGGCGGTCAGTCGAAGGTCGGCGAATGGGTGCGGATCCGGATCGACTATGGGATCAGGCGCCAGCCTGCACCTCAGCCCTGATCCCGCGCGCCGCAAGCGTGGCCCGCACCGCCACGGCTGCGACTGCCAGTGCCGCGATCGCCTCCAGCGCCGGGAAGGCGAAGGGCAGGGCGATCACCGCCGCGGCGAACACCGGCAGCACCCAGCGTGCCGCCCCTTGAAGCTCGAACCGGTCGCGCACCAGCCATAGCGCGAGGAAGTAGATGCCAAGCGGGATTGCAACCGCCAGATCCCCGGCCTGTATCCCGATCTTCGAATGGCCGGTGAGGATCTCGACCAGCACCGCGAAGCCTGCGCCGACCGCCGCGCCCGACGCGAAGACGAGCATGTGGCCATAGCCCCATTGAAGGGCACGGCTCAGCCGGCTGGTCGAAAGCTGCGGCTCGCGTGCGAAATAAAGCCACCACATCGCAAAGGTAATGACGAGCGCGGACATCGCTGTGTGCACCAGCCGCACGTCGAAGCTGCCGTCCCATGCTTTTTCGAGCGCAAGCGTGGCCGCGAGCAGCACTTCGCCGAGCACGATGATCGTCAGCAGGCTATAGCGCTCGACGATATGGTGGCGGTGCCACGGCGTGGTGTTTGTTCGCTCGGCGATAGCTGGAACCGCAAGCTCGATAACCCAGCCGAGCAGGATCAGCGCGATGAACGCGGGGACGCGCGGATCGCCGAGTAGATAGAGGCCGATCCAATAGGCCTGCGCGATCGCGATCCCGGCGGCATAGCGTAATGCGCAGGCTCGCCGCGCCGGATCGTGCCACGCTGCGCGCAGCCACAATATGATCATCGCCACGCGCATGATGGCATAGCCGGCCACCACCAGGCTGATGTCGAGATGCGCTGAAAACCGTTCAATGCCTGCGGCGATCAATAGCGCCCCGCCCATAATCACCATCGTCAGCAACCGGGTCGGCGCGTCGTCATTGTCATAGGCGGAGGCGAACCAGGTGAAGTTCATCCATGCCCACCAGATCGCGAAGAAGGTGAACAGGTATCGGACAATGCCTTCGCCTGCATGATCGGCGGCGATGCCATGGTGCAGCGATGCCGCGGCCGCCGCGATGGCGATCACCGTGACCAGATCGAACAGCAGCTCCAGCGGGGTGGCGGCGCGGTGCGGTTCGTGCGGATCGCGCGGTATCATCGGCCGGATTGCTGCGTGTCCCATGCTTTCCCCTTCCAATGTTGGAACCCATCTGCTTTGCCGGTTTGGCGATGCGATCCCAACTCTCCCTGCCGATGCCTCACGCCCCGCGCGCCACCGGCGACTTGAAAACACATGCATTGTGTCAACTTTGTCAACTTGCGGCGGAGCTGCGAACATGACTCCCGCGGCTCGGACACAGGCAGCGATTGAGTTGCTCGATCAGATCATCGTTGCGGCGCGCGATGGCGGTGCCTCCGCCGATGTCCTGATCCAGCGTGGGTTCGCCGCGCGCCGCTACGCCGGGTCGAAGGACCGGCGCGCGATTCGCGGGCTGATCTACGATGCGATCCGGCTGTGCGGGGAGCGTCCGGACAGTGGCCGCGCGGCGCTGCTGGCACTGGCACAAGGGGACGCGGCGCTGACGGATACGTTCGACGGCTCGTCCTATGGACCGGCCCCGATCGGCCCGAACGAAGTCCCGGCGCAGCCCGGCGTCGCACCCATATGGTTGATGGACGAACTCGCCGCGTCGGGCATCGGCGCGGATCAGGCCATGGCCCTGCTCGGACGCGCTTCTCTCGACCTGCGCGTCAACACGCTCAAGGCCAGCGTCGTGCAGGTTCGCGCCGCCTTGCCCGAGGCGGAAGCAATTGACGGATTGGACACCGCACTCCGTTTTCCGTCCGACACTTCGGTCGAGAAGACCCAACCCTATATCGACGGCTGGATCGAGGTGCAGGACGCGGGCAGTCAGGTCGTCGCGCTCGCTGCCGGTGCGCAGGCGGGGATGCGAGTGGTGGATCTTTGTGCGGGCGGCGGCGGCAAGACGCTGGCGCTCGCTGCGGCGATGGAGA
>CAZBYE010000073.1:0-12519 GCA_964496045.1 uncultured Stakelama sp. | reverse complement strand
GCTGCGCGCGCTGGTCGCCACCGCCAGCCTGGACCTGGGGGTCGACTGGGGCGATGTCGATTGCGTGATCCAGATGGGGGCGCCCAAGGGCAGCTCGCGGTTGTTGCAGCGGATCGGGCGCGCCAACCACCGGCTCGACGAACCGAGCGAGGCGGTGCTCGTGCCGGGCAACCGATTCGAATATCTGGAGGCGCGCGCGGCACTGGATGCCGTGGAGGCGGGCGAGCTCGATCCCGATATCTTTCGCTCCGGCGCGCTCGATGTGCTGGCGCAGCATGTGATGGGGCTGGCCTGTGCGGCGCCGTTCGATGCTGCGGAATTGCTGCGGGAGGTGCAGGGCGCATTGCCCTATTCGGCACTGACTGAAGACGTGTTCGAGCGGGTGCTGAACTTCATCGCCGATGGCGGCTATTCGCTGCGCGCGTACGACCGGTTCAAGCGGCTGACGCTGGACCGCGACGGGCTGTGGCGGGTGACCAAACCCGCCTTTGTTGCGCAGCATCGGTTGAACGCGGGGATCATCGTCGAGGCGCCGATGATGGAGGTGCGCTTCCGGAACGGGCGGAGGCTGGGCCGGGTCGAGGAAGCGTTCGGCGCTTCGCTGTCCCCGGGGGATCGCTTCTTTTTCGCGGGACTGGCGCTGGAGGTCGAACGGATCGAGGTCACCGACATCCTCGTCCGCGCGACCGCAAAACAGGCACGCTATGTTTCCTATATGGGCGCGCGGCTGGCGATCACCTCGACGCTGGCGGCGCGGGTGCGGCGCTTCTTCGACGACCCCGCAATCTGGGCGCGGTTCCCGGCGGACGTGCGCGAGTGGCTCGAGGTGCAGTCCTGGCGCTCGCGGCTGCCGGCGCCGGGCCGGCTGCTGGTCGAGACCTTTCCGCACGGCGGACGGCACCATATGGTCGCCTATTGTTTCGAGGGGTGGAACGCGCACCAGTCGCTGGGAATGCTGATCACACGGCGGATGGAGGCGATGGGGCTGAAGCCCACGGGCTTCGTCGCCAATGACTATGCGCTGGCGGTCTATGGCCTCGAGAAGATCGAGGATCCGGCATCGCTCTTCTCGCCCGACATCCTCGAGGATGAGTTCGTCGAATGGGTGCAGGGATCGGCGCTGCTCAAGCGCGCGTTTCGTGAGGTGGCGGTGATCGGCGGGCTGGTCGAGCGCCAGCAGCCGGGCAAGCGAAAGACCGGGCGCCAGGTCAGCTTTTCGACCGACCTGATCTATGACGTGTTGCGCAAATACGAGCCCGACCATCTTCTGCTCAACGCGGCCTGGGCCGACGCGCGCGCGCGGATGACCGATATCGGCCGGCTCGCGCATCTGCTCGATACTGCGGCGGACACAATCGAGCATGTCGACCTCGATCGCGTCAGCCCGATGGCGGTGCCGGTACTGATCATGATCGGGCGCGAGTCGGTGGCACAGGGGGCGGCCGAGGACGCGATGCTGATCGAGGCGGAGTCGCTGGCCGCTGAGGCGATGCGGATCGATTAGGCGCGTCCCGGGCGTCGCCACAATTCGACCAACAGCATTTGCTGCGCAGCATGAACAGGCGTACAATGCGCGGGTTATGCAGCTTCGCCTGTTGACGCCTTTGCTGATCATGCTCGCCGCGGCCCCCGCGGCGACACAGGAGACTGCAGCGCCAGCGGCGTCGACAGCAGACGACGGGAGCGGCACACTCGCGCTCGGCGCGCTTGCCGACCGCATGACCGTGCCGGTTTCGATCAACGGCGCCAAGCCGCAGCCCTTCGTCATCGATACCGGCGCCGAACGCTCGGTGATCTCGCGCCAGCTGGCGGGGACGTTGCGCCTGTCGGCGGGACCGCGCGTGAAGCTGACGACGATGACCGGAAGCTCCAGCGTGCCGACGGTGGTGATCCCCTCGCTCGTGGTCGGCCCGGTGCGGGATGCGATCGCCTTTAATGCGCCTGCGCTCGAAGCCTCGCATCTGGGTGCACATGGCCTGCTCGGAATCCAGCAGCTGCGCACGCACATGGTATCGATCGACTTCGACAAGAATGAAATGGCGGTGCGCCCGTCGCGGCGCGCGGGCGGCAAATTTTCGCCGCGCCTGGCCTTCACCGACGAGATCGTGATTACCGCCAAGAGCCTTCTCGGGCAGCTCATCATTACCGAGGCGTGGTTCGAAGGCACCAAGGTCACGGTAGTGCTCGATACCGGATCGCAGATCAGCATGGGCAATATGGCGCTGCAAAAGAAGCTGCGGCGGGTAAGGCTGAAGGGGCCGATCACCTTGACGAGTGTCACTGGCGAGACGCTGAGCGCCAATTATCATATCGCGCATCGTGTCGAGCTGGGTGGGATCACCCTGCAGGAACTGCCGGTCGCCTTTGCCGATGTCCCGCCTTTCGAGCGCTTCGGCCTCTCCGATCGCCCGGCGCTGATGCTGGGGATGGACGCGCTGCGGGCCTTTCGGCGGGTCGAGATCGATTTCCCCGACCGCAAGCTGCGGCTCATGATGCCGCGCGCGGGAAAGACCGGAACCCGGCTCGATTGACCTGATCGCGCGGTGCGGCGATAGCGTTCCCATGGTTCCCTTTTCGTTCGCCGATCATGACCTTTGCGCGCTGTCCGAAGGTGCGCTCTACTGGCCGGCGCGGAACGCGCTGATCGTCGCCGATCTCCATTTCGAGAAGGCGAGCTGGTTCGCGCTGAAGGGCCAGATGCTGCCGCCCTATGATTCGATGGCGACGCTCGCGGCGCTGACTGCGCTGGTCGAGCGGACGGCGGCGCGCGAACTCTGGTGTCTGGGCGACAGCTTCCACGATTCGGAAGGGTGTGAGCGCTTACCCGAAGCGGCGCGGATGGCGCTCGCGGCGCTGACCGGATCGCTGCGCTGGGTCTGGATCACCGGCAACCACGACGCCGCGCTTGCCGATCATCTGGGGGGCGAGATTGTCGAGGAGGCGGAGGTCGACGGACTGCTGCTGCGGCACGAGGCCGAACCCGGCGAAACGCGGCCCGAGCTGTCGGGGCATTTCCATCCCAAGCTGCGCGTGCGGCTGCGCGGGCGACAGGTGGCGCGGCGCTGCTTCGTCGCGACCCCGACCAAGCTGATCCTGCCTGCATTCGGCGCTCTGACCGGCGGGCTCGACGCACATCATCCCGAGATCGTGCGTGCGGTAGGCCGCGGCGCCGAGGCGCTGGTGGCGCTGGAAGATCGGATCCTGCGCTTCCCGATTGCGGCCTAGGTCCTTTCTAGCGTCCTTCGACCTTCCCTGCGCAGCTGGCAGGGCCGGGTCCGGCGAGGCGGCAGGCGGCGTTGCCCTCGACGCGGACCGAGCCGGTGCCGAGCGTCGAGACGCTGGCGGTGAAGCGCGCGGTGAAGCGGCTGTCGCCTGCGCTTTGCGAATGGACGGTGAGGTCGTTGACCGCGACCCCTGCTGCATCGATCGACCCAGCGCCGTACGACATGAACCGCGCGGTACGCACGGTGCCGGCGTCGAGCCGGATGATGCCGGTGCCGGTGAGCGTCGTGGCCAGCTGATCGGCAGTCAGGTTCTGCACCGTGAGCGATCCTGCGCCGTTGACGCCGAGATCGATGCGCTGGCCCGCAATGCTCGCGATCTCGAGCTTGCCGCCGCCATTGATATTGGCTGCGCGCAGCCGTGGAACGGCAACGGTGACCGCCGCCAGCCCTTCCTTGTCGCGCCAGCCGTCCCAGGTTGCGGTGCTGACGCCGACCACCAGCACGCCGCCCTGATTGCGGATGCTCACCCGGTCGACCGCGTTGCGATCGCCGGTGACGGTGGCGGAGGGGGGCCCCGGGACCACGCGCACATTGAACGGGCCGTCGATCCGGATCCGGTCGAAGCCGGTGAGCAGGACGCGGCGTTCTTCAGGCGCGGGTGCAGACCCGGCGGCGAGAAGGGCGAGCGGGATCAGCAGGGCGGTGCGCATCGCC
Organism: uncultured Stakelama sp.; assembly: GCA_964496045.1. Taxonomy (GTDB): domain Bacteria; phylum Pseudomonadota; class Alphaproteobacteria; order Sphingomonadales; family Sphingomonadaceae; genus Sphingomonas. Next base: position 8,581 of record CAZBYE010000073.1, on the reverse strand, counting down.
GGTGAATCGCATCAATCCACCGGGATGTGCAAGCATCGCCGGACGGCGTGCGCTAGCTGCAGTTTGCTGCGCCCGAACCCATCTTGCTGACCGAACATTTGGCGCCGCCGGTCAGCTCGACATTCCCCGATCCGACGATCGAGATATCGGCCTCGCCGGTCACCTGCGTGCGGATATTGCCCGATCCGGCGATCGACAATTCGCCGCGCGTCGCCTTGAGCGAGGCTGCGTCGATATCGCCCGATCCGGCGATCGACGCTTCGATTTCGCTCGCCTGGCCTCCGGCGACATGCAGGTCACCCGATCCGGCGATCGACAGATCGGCCTTGCCGCCCACGAACTGCCGGATGTTGAGATTGCCCGATCCGGCGATCGAACCGTCGAAATTGCCCTCCGCCCGATCGACGGTCATGTCGCCCGATCCGGCAACGCTGGCGCCGAGCAATCTGGGGAGCGTGACCGTAATCTTCGCGCCCTTGTCGCCGCCCCATTTCCAGTCGCCGTCCTTGCGGCCAATGCGCAGCGAGTCCCCATCCTTGCGGATCTCGAGCCGGTCGAGCAGCGCACTGTCTCCCTCTGCGGTGACCTTGAAGGCGGGGCCGGTCCTGACCTCGACATCGTCGGCGCCGCGCAAGGAGACTTCGGTAAAGCCCGAGACATCGAAATTGCGGGTGTCGCCCGATCCGCTGGGCTGGACGACGTCGCCGCTCATGCCGTTGGCAAAGCTGCATGCGGTGAGCGGAAGAACGGCGGCAGTGATGGCAAGGGCGAGTTTCATCGCGTCTCTCCTATGTGTGTTGTGACTATAATACACCTGCTATGGAAGCGGTGCAAACAAAAAGGGCGGCCGTTGCGGGCCGCCCCTTTCGGTTCGACAGAGCATCCGCCTTACGCGGGCACCTTGTCCTTGTTGTAGATCGCTGCGGCGGCGCGCAGGATATCGAGCAGCTTCTCGAGCGCAGCCTTCTCGTCGATCTGCTCCATCGCAGCGAGCTCGCGCGCAAGGCGCGATGCGGCGGCTTCGAAGATCTGGCGCTCCGAATAGCTCTGCTCGGGCTGGTCGTCGGCGCGGAACAGGTCGCGGACCACTTCGGCAATCGACACGAGGTCGCCCGAATTGATCTTCGCTTCATATTCCTGGGCGCGGCGCGACCACATGGTGCGCTTGACCTTGGGCTTGCCCTTGAGCGTATCGAGCGCTTCGCGGAGCGTCTTGTCGCTCGAAAGCTTGCGCATCCCGACGCTCTCGGCCTTGTTGGTCGGAACGCGGAGAGTCATTTTCTCTTTTTCGAAGCGGAGGACGTACAGCTCGAGCTGCATCCCCGCGATTTCCGACTTCTGGAGTTCGATCACACGGCCAACGCCGTGCTTGGGGTATACGACATAATCGCCGACATCGAAGGACAGCGCCTTGGCAGCCATGTGTGGGAAGCCTTTCTAATCAACGTGGCCCCTTTGGGATTGCGTGCATCGCCCGGTGCGGTTACCGAGACGAAGACGCGGGATCGGGGCAAATCAACAACGGTCTCCAGTACCGAAACGCGATTCCTCGCGTCCGGCGCGCTGTTTAACACAGATGAAATAAAATTACCACCCTGGAATCCTGGGGATTCCGGATGCTGCGCCGCGGTATCTGGCCTGGTGAGCTTGCGCCGAACGCGGGCCCGGGGCCGCAGCCGGTCGTCACACCGGCTCAAACACGAGAGACCTCAGTCGCCGGCGCCGGGTTCCGGCGAGAAATAGGCGTCGTATTTGCCCTCTTTGCCCTTGAACTCGTCGGCATCGGCCGGGGTCTGGCCGGCGTTGCGCGTGACGTTGGGCCATTGTGCCGAGAAGGTGTTGTTGAGCTCGAGCCACTGCTCCAGCCCGCTCTCGGTATCGGGCAGAATCGCTTCGGCGGGGCATTCGGGCTCGCACACGCCGCAGTCGATGCACTCGCTGGGGTTGATGACGAGCATATTCTCGCCCTCATAGAAACAGTCGACCGGACACACCTCGACGCAGTCCATATACTTGCAGCGGATGCAGGCATCGGTGACGACATAGGTCATGGCAGTTACGGCCCCTGAAACGCCCGGAAAGGCAGTGTGACAGCCTCTGCTATGCCCGTGCTCCGGGCGCGTCAATCAAGAGACGCTTTCTGCGATACGTTCTCAAATTTCAGGCTTTTCCGGGGATGAGGCGGGTCCGGTGAGCAATTCCTGATAGAGCGCGGCGGCTTCGGGTGCGGGGCCGCGGCGGTGCGGCAGCGCCTCGACACGCAGGACGCGCACCTGCCCACGTAGCGGAAAGGCGATGATCGATCCGACCCGAACCTGCGCCGATGAGCGCTCGATCCGCCTTCCGTCGAGGCGGAGCGTGCCCGCCTCGGCCATCTCCTGCGCGCCGCCACGGGTCTTCACGAGGCGCGCGAACCACAGGAAGCGGTCGATCCGCATGGTCGGATCAGTCATCGACCAGCTCGGTGAGCGCGGCGAAGGCGCGGGCCATCGACGTATCGCGGGGCGGCGCCTTGGCCCTGGCGAGCGGGGTCAGCCCCTTCCACACCCAGCGCTGCGGTTCGCCTTTCGGCGTGCGAACCCCCTGGAATCCGATCTGGGTCATCAGCCGCGCGAGCGTATCGGGGGTCAGTCCCATCGATGTGGCGAGCGCGGGATCGGGGGTGAAGGGCGCACGGCCTTTGCGGGCGTCGTGCGCGGCATGGGCGATCCGCTCGGCGAGGTCGACGCGGACCGCCTGCGCGCCGAAGGGACGGAAGCCATAGTCCAGCGCCGCGCCGGGGGCGGCGCGGGGGAGGACGGTCGCCCCCTCGGCAGGCTTTTCACCGAGGCCGAGCAGCGCACGGCGTGCGGCGGCGGCGCGCGGCTTGAGCAGTACGGGGGCGAAGATATCGAGCGTGCCGATGATGAGTCCGGCCTTGCGCAGAAGCTTGCGGTCGTGCGGGTCGAGCGCCTCGACCTGCGCGCCGGCGGCGCGGCGGGGGAGAAGCCCGCCGGCCTCGACCAGCATACCGGCGAGCGCGCGGGCGCGGCTGCCGGCGGCTTCGTCGCGGCTCAGCGCGTCGAGCCGCGTCAGGTCGGGAATGTCGGCGGCGAGCCGGTCGGCGAACCAGCGCTCGATCCGTCCCTGTGCGGCCGCACGGATCCGGGCGTCGAGCACGTTGAGCGAACGGTCGAGCTGGATGCGCGGACGCACCGGATTGCCGGTCGCTTCGATCGCGGCGACGGGGACACCACGCCAGATGATCGCAGCGGTGTCGAGCGCGAGTTCGTCGTCGGGCGCCGCGATCAGGGCATCGCCGCGCCGCCGCAGCTCGCTGGCCAGACCCTTTTCGGCGGCGGCGAGCAGCATGCGCTTGTCGGCGGCGCGCGCATCGGGATCGACCGCAAAGCGGAAACCCTGAAGATGACCGAGGACGTGCTCCTCGACGCTGACCTCGCCCTCCGGTCCGACGACGACCGGCAGATGCGATGCCCCCGCGCCGATCTGGCGGAGCAATGCGGTGGTGCGCTTGTCGACGAAGCGCTGCGTCAGGCTGGCGTGGAGCGCGTCGGACAGCCGCTCTTCGAGTGACTGGGTGCGTTCGGCCCAATGGAGCGGCTCGGCGAGCCAGTCGGAACGCTGTGCGATATAGGCCCAGCTGCGCGTGGCGGCGATGCGTCCGGCGATCGTCTCGACATCGCCGTCGACGCGGTCGAGCCGGGCGATCTCGTCGGCAAACCATTGGTGGGGGATATGGCCGGTGCCTTCGCTGAGATGCCGAAAGACCCGTGCCACGAAGCGGGCATGCGGGTCGGCGCCGAGCTTGCGGAAATCGGGGAGGCCGCACGCGGCCCAGAGGCGCGCGACGGCGCGCGGCGAGCGGACGCGGTCGCGCACCCAGCCTTCGCCCGACAATTGCCTGAGCACGGCCATGTCCACCGCCTCGGGCGCGGCGCGCAGCACGGGGGAATCGGGTTTGCGCTCGAGGCTGGCGATCAGCGCGTCGATGCCGGCGAGATCGGGTTCGCCCTCGCGCCAGAACAAATGATCGAGCGCAGGGACGTGGTGATCCTCGATCGCCCGGATTTCCTCGGGGGTGAAGGCGCCCGGTCCTTCCTCGACCAGCGCGCCGAAGGTGCCGTCGCGCTGGTGCCGTCCGGCGCGGCCCGCGATCTGCGACATTTCGGCGATGGTCAGGCGCCGTTGGCGCTTGCCGTCGAATTTGTTGAGCGAGGCAAAGGCGACATGGCCGACATCGAGGTTGAGGCCCATGCCGATCGCGTCGGTGGCGACGAGGTAATCGACCTCGCCTGACTGGAACATCGCGACCTGTGCGTTTCGGGTACGTGGGCTAAGCGCGCCCATCACCACCGCGGCGCCGCCGCGCAGCCGCCGCAGCGCCTCGGCGACGGCATAGACCTCCTCAGCGGAAAAGGCGACGATCGCGGAGCGCTTGGGCAGGCGCGAGAGCTTCTTCGCACCGGCATAGCGCAAGGTCGAGAAACGCGGGCGGGCGACGATCTCAGCCTCGGGGACGAGCTTCCTGAGCACCGGGCGCAGCGAATCCGAGCCGAGGATCATCGTTTCGTCGCGGCCGCGGGCATTGAGGATGCGGTCGGTGAAGACATGGCCGCGCTCGGGATCGGCACCGAGCTGCCCTTCGTCGATCGCGACGAAGCCGACTTCGCGATCGGTGGGCATCGATTCCGCGGTGCACAGGAACCAGCGCGCGCCCGGCGGGACGATACGCTCCTCGCCGGTGACCAGCGCGACTTCCTTCGGCCCCTTCATCGCGACCACGCGGTCATAGACTTCGCGTGCCAGCAGGCGCAGCGGGAAGCCGATCATTCCGCTCGAATGGCCGCACAGCCGCTCGATCGCGAGATGGGTCTTGCCGGTGTTGGTGGGACCGAGCACCGCGGTGACCGGGCTGTTCGAAAAGCGGCTCATTACGCTGCCAAGATCGGGCGATGCGGTGGACGGCGCAAGTGCTTCCGTGCCCTGTTTCGGCACATCGCACGCCCCATCCGTACCACCGCACGACTCGCCGCAATCGCCAGAATCTGCTAGGTACTTAATTTGACTTTAGGGACTCGGTTCCACAACGATTCCAACAAGCCGCCAGGTGGCTGGTGGCGACGGGGTTGGGGACGGCGCACCTTGTTTTTGCGCAATGATCATGGGGTGGAGCAAGCGGGCGGCGCCAATGCGCGCTCGTTCGGTCGTGCGCCCGCGATCCGCAAGGCCACGCTGGCCGACAAGTTCCGCGAACGCTTTCCCGATTTCGACCTGGTTCCCGATCTCGGCTCGCGCATCGGCAGCGGTGAATGGTTCCGCGGCGTCGCCACTTGCGCCGGGCTGTGCGGGGCGGCGGTGCTGCTCTCGCCCGGCTTCGAGCGGCCAATCTATGCCAATGTCCCCGCCGCGCTGACCGGTACCGATGCCGATATCGCGCATGCGCAGGCGATCGCGCCCTTAGCTGCCGGATCGGCCACGGGGACGAAGCTCGGTGCCACCAATCTCGTCGCCAACCTCACCGATACGCCCGAACGTCCGATCCTCCAGAGCACCGTGACGCTGGGCAGCGGCGGCGCGTTGCAGGCGGCGCTGACGCGGTCGGGCGTAGGCACCGCCGATGCGGCGCGTGCCGCCGATCTGGTCGCGGGCGCGGTGGCGCTGGGCGACCTCAAATCGGGCACCCAGCTCGACCTGACGCTCGGGCGCCGCATGGACAAGGCGCAGCCGCGCCCGCTCGAGAAGCTGGCATTCCGCGCGCGCTTCGATCTCAGTCTTGAGCTGGTGCGCAGCGGTGGCGGGCTGGCGCTCAACGAAATTCCGATCGCGATCGATCATACCCCGCTGCGCATCCGCGGCCGCGTGGGCGACAGCCTCTATCGCTCGGCACGCGCCGCCGGCGTACCCGCCAAGGCGGTTGAGGCCTATATCCGCTCGATCGCAACGCGCGTGCCGATCGGCCGGGTTGGCGCCGACAGCGAATTCGACATCATCGTCGAACAGGCGCGCGCTGCGACGGGCGAAGTGCAGATGGGCAACCTTCTCTATGCCGGCCTCAATGGCGGCGCGGGCAAGCTCCAGCTGGTTCGCTGGGAAGAGGATGGCCGCACCACCTGGTATGATGGGCGCGGCACCGGCGAGCGCAAGGGACAGATGGCGATGCCCGCTGCGGGCCGGATCAGCTCGGGCTTCGGTCTGCGGCGCCATCCGGTGCTGGGCTTCTCACGCATGCACAAGGGGCTGGACATCGCCGCGGGCTATGGTTCGCCGATCCGCGCTGCCAATGACGGCACGGTCGCCTTTGCCGGGCGCAACGGCGGCTATGGCAATTTCGTCCGCCTCAATCACAGCGGGGGCATGGGCACCGGCTATGGTCATATGAGCCGGATCGCGGTGAGCAGCGGTCAGCGCGTCGCGCGCGGGCAGGTGATCGGCTATGTCGGATCGACCGGCATCTCGACCGGCCCGCACCTTCACTATGAGCTCTATCGCAACGGCGCGGCGATCAATCCGCGTTCGGTATCCTTCTCGGTCGTACAGGCGCTGAGCGGCGGCGATTTGCGCGAATTCAAGGCGAAGCTCGCCCGGTTGCTGGCGGTACCGGTGGGCGGAACGCGTCAAAAGAAGACCGAGAACGACGCCGCCGGTGCAAACTGACCGCCGGACATTGCTGATCGGCGGTGGCGCGCTGCTGGCCGGGCTGTCCCCGGCACGGGCAAAGGCGCGCGATACCGAAATCTGGACCTTTGATTCATTGACGAGGATCGGTGGCCTCAAGCCGCGGATCGAGGGCGCACCCAGGCTGATCGACAGCCCGCTGGGCAAGGCGGTGGCGTTCGACGGCGCGAACGACGTGCTGTTCCTCGATCGGCATCCGCTGGCGGGCGCGGCGCAGTTCACTTTCGAGGCGCTGTTCCGCCCCGATGGCGGAGCGTTCGAGCAGCGCTGGTTCCATCTCGAAAGTGGTGCGGGCACCGACCCGACTGCCAAGACCGGCACGAGGATGCTGTTCGAGATCCGGGTCGAGGGCAGCGAATGGTATCTCGACACCTTCATCCTCGGCCCCGGCTATCGCCAGCCGCTGATTGTGCCGGAGAAGCGCTTTCCGGTGGGCCGCTGGCACCATGTCGCGCAGAGCTACGACGGGACGACCTACCGCGCTTTCGTCAACGGCGCGCTGCAGGCCGAAGCCGCGCTGGCGTTCAGACCGCAGGGGCCGGGCCGGGCCTCGGTCGGGATGCGGATGAACAAGGTCAGTCCGTTTCGCGGCGCCGTGCGGCAGGCGGCGTTCACCCGCGGCGAGGCGCCGGACCGCTTCGTGCTGGGTATTCCGAAAGGCTGATCAGCGCCCCTGCGAGCGCCAGCGCTTGATTGTGCGCTCAAGGCTCGCTTCTTCGCCGCCGGTGTGTTTCCACAGTTCGGAGAAGAGCGGGTCGCTTGATGCGGGGCGTTTCGCTTCGTCGAGCGAGTCGAACGAGACCCGCACCGGTGTCGCGACGCCTTCGCCGACCATGATCGCCTCGCGGTTGCGCAGCGCCGGGATCGAATCGAGGAAACCGCGCGCGCCTTCGGGCATTGCCGCGCGCACAAAGGCCTGGTCACGGTCGTTGTTGAGGCGCATCGCGATGATCGTGCCGCACTGCGACAACACGCCCTCGGCAAGGTCCGACGGGCGCTGCGTGATCAGCCCGAGCGAGACGCCATATTTACGGCCTTCCTTGGCAATCCGGCTCAAAATGCGACCAACCGACGAGCCGTCGGCATTGCGTTCATTGGGGACGTAGCGGTGCGCCTCTTCACAGACGAGCAGGATCGGGCGCTGCGATTCTCCGCGCGACCAGATCGCATAGTCGAACACCATACGGCTGAGGACGGCCACGACGACGGAGGTGATCTCGGACGGCACACCCGACACGTCGATGATTGAGATCGGCTTGCCGTCGCCGGGCAGGCGGAACACGCGACTGATGAAGCTCGCCATCGTGTCAGCGACCAGCATGCCCGAAAACATGAAGGCGTAGCGCGGATCAGCCTTGATCTCGTCGATCTTGCTTTTGAGGCGCAGATAGGGGGCGGTATCGGTCGCCTTGTCCATCTTGCCCATCTCGTTCTGCAGGATCGTGGTCAGATCGGACAGGAGATAGGGGATCGGCGCATCGACGGTGAGCTTGCCGAACTCGGCGGCGAGGCGGTTCTTCTGCTTCGCCATGAGAATGCACTTGGCGAGGATGTCGCCATCGACCTGACGGTCGGAACCGTCGGTGGTCAGGAAGACCTCACAATGCTCTTCAAAGTTCATCAGCCAATAGGGCATGGCGAGGTTCGACACATCGAACAGCGCGCCGTTGGTCTTGAACGCGGCCGAATATTCGCCGTGCGGATCGATCATCACGACGTGGCCCTGCGGCGCGAGTTCGCAGATTCGGTGCAGGATCAACGCGGCGCTGGTCGATTTGCCGGTGCCGGTCGAGCCGAGCAGCGCGAAGTGCCTGCCCAGCATCGCATCGATATAAAGCGCCGCGCCGATTGCGCGTGTCCGATGGAACTTTCCCACTTCTATGTTCCGGGCGTCCTCCCCGGCGTT
>CAZBYE010000072.1:0-12530 GCA_964496045.1 uncultured Stakelama sp. | reverse complement strand
GACGCTGCCGATCACCGCGATCTGATCGCCCGCCGGCGCGACGAACAGCACGTCGCCATTCTGGAGGACAGCGTCGCCGGTACGGTCGCCGCGCAACAGCAGATCGTAGAGGTCGAAGTCGGAGACCAGCTTGCCGTTGCGGCGCAGCTGGACCGAGCGAAAGCTGCCGCCCTCCGACGGGCCGCCCGCGGCAAGCACCGCGTTGACCAGGGTCGAGAGGCTGCCGACGCTGTAGGCACCGGGCTTCGCCGCGAAGCCGGTGACATAGACCGTCACGCCGCGCAGCTTGCCCACCGCGACCTCAAGCGTGAAGCCGCGATACTGGCGCGCGACCTGACGCTCGATCACGCCATGAACATCGCCGTAGCGCACCCCGCCAACGCGGATCGCGCCGACGCGGGGGATGAAGACGCGGCCTTCGGGATCGATCGTGAGCCGCAACCCCGATGCCTGCACCGACCCGGTGAGGCCGAGCAGCAACTCGTCGCCGGGATTGAGGCGATAGTCGGCCGGAACCGCCGCGACCGGCGGGACCGCGAAGCCCTTGGCCTCGGGCAACAGCAATTCGGTGCCGAAGCGACGCAACGGCTTGCCCGCGACCTCAGAGACGAAACGCTCATACTCGCTGGTCGGACGCGGCGCGGGACGCGGAGCCTTTGCTTCAGGCTCCGGAGCCGCGACATCGACTGGCGGCCCCTCGATCGTCTGGGGGCGATAGGGCGTAATCTCGGCCTTGGGCACGGCGATCTGCGGGGTACCGGTGGTCGGCGTGTCGCTGCGCTGTCCCCCCGCCGCGACGGGCGAAGCAAGCTGAGCGAACGCAGGCATGGGCAGAAGCAGCGCCACGGCAGAAGCCGTGGCGAACAGGTTACGGGGACGCTTCATGCTGCACGGGTTTCCATGTCGATCAGCGCGCCGCCCGGCACGAGCAGCAGTTCCGCCGCCACATCCCAATGCCGTGCGTCGGCGGCGGCGAGCAGCCCTGCCCCCTCTCCACCCACGCGATACGGCGTACGGTCCCAATGGGTCGCGTGCCCGCCCGCTTCGGTCAGGAACAGCACGCCGGGGGCGTGATCCCAGGGCAGGATACGCTGGAACAGCGCGACGTCGTTGCTGCCAAGCACGAGGCGCGGATAGCTTTCGGCGGCGCAGCGCGGGATCGGCACCTGCGCAAAACGACGGCGGGCCGAGGCATGAACACGCTCGCGCCGCGCCGCGCCCATGAACTGGGTCGCGAGCGCCGCGACCGGACGGCCGCTGCCGCTGGTGCGGGCATGGACGCGCACGCCGTCGCAGGTTGCGCCCTTGCCGCGCTCGGCATGGCACATCCGTCCGCTCTGCGGATCGAGCATCCAGCCGGCGACCGGCTCGCCATTATCGACCAGCGCAACCATCATTCCGAACGGGCCGTGGCCCGCCGCGAAATTGGCGGTGCCGTCGACCGGGTCGATCAGCCACACCAGTCCCTCGCCCACCCCGTCGAGCAGCGCGGGGTCGCGCGACGCGGCTTCCTCTCCCACGATCCGCGCACCAAGGTTGAGCGCGGCCAGGCCCTCGCTCAACTGCAGTTCGGATTCGCGATCGGCGGTGGTGACGACCTCACCCGGGCTCTTCTCGACGATTTCATGCGCCGCAAGCGCACGGAAACGGGGCATCACCTCACGCGCCGCAACGCCGCGCATGAGAGTCGCAACTTCATCCTTCAACGGCATCGGTTCAGGCCGCCACGCTGGCCAGCTTGGCGGACGCCGGCGTGCCCGCGCGCTCCTGCATCATGCGGATACGCGCCGAATCCTCCTCGGCAGCACTGCGATAATAGTCGCGCTTGTTCTCAAGCCAGGCCAGCTCGAAAGCGACGGCATTGGCGATGCCGGCGTCGATGTCCGCGGCATCGGCGGCGGCGCCGTCGAACACGACCTTGCGGGTTTCGAACCGGTCGAGCCGGATGCGGCGGAACTCGCGCAACGCCGACACCGCCTCGGGCGAGACCGATCCGCCGACGACCAGCTCCAGATCATTGTCGGCGCAGGCCTGGGCGACGATCAGCACGGCATCGGTGATCTCACGCGTGTTGACCGCTTTGCGCGGGAGTCCGCGCGACAAGGTAAAGTCGACGCGGCCGAAGACGATGCCGTCGACGCCGGCCGCGGCAAGCGGAAGCATCGCGTCGAGATTGCCCAGCGTCGCCTCGGTCTCGAGGTTGAACAGGAAGCTCGTGCCACCGGCATCTTCGCCATAGGTCTTGTTCCTGGCGTCGATATATTTGGACAGCGCGTAGCGGGTCTCGATCATCGGAGCGATGACATGGTCGACGCCATAGAGCCGCGAGGCGAGCAGGTCCGACACCGCCTCGCATCCGCCGATCTTGAGCGCGACCTTAAGGTCGGCGCGGCGGGTGAGTTCGAGCAGACGAAGCAGCTCGTCGGGGCGCGTTCCCTCGGCCTCAAACTCGGCTTTGACGGCGACGACGCCATAGTGGTCCCGGCCCTTTTTCAGCATGTCGAGCATGCGGCGTTCGGCGGAATTCATGGGCGAGTCTCCTCAACTGCAAAGCACTTACTGATGCTTGCCGAGACGGAGCGCGGCGCCACATTCCGCAAGTTTCGGGGACGGAGAAAATAATCGCCGCGGACGATGCGGGTTTCCCTGCGCCGCTCCGTCTTTCGGGCGATGCCCGGTTTTCTCACCCCCGCGATGCCCTTGGCGCTCTCTTTGCTAGCGAGCGCGGATGTCATCGGGCCGGACATCGCTGAGCTGCCCCGCGCGAACGGCCCAATCTTTCGCGCATGGATAGCGACGCGGCCGTGGTTAGCCCCCGGTCCAGCCGCCGGCGCGTCGGCCCCCAAAATAGACGCGCCGGCGGTATTGCCGCACATCTCTTCCCGCTTCGGACGCCGCGCCGATCCGTTCCACCGCGCCGCGCGGATGCACTATGGCATCGACATTCCCGGCCGGGCCGGAACCCCCGTGCAGGCAGCGGACGGCGGCGTAGTCCGTTTCGCCGGGCGCGCGGGCGGTTATGGCAATCTGGTCGAGATCGCGCATGCCGATGGTCTCACCACCCGTTACGGGCACCTCGCGCGCATCCTGGTGTCCGCGGGCACGCCGGTGGCGCGCGGCGACACGGTCGCGCTGATGGGATCGACCGGACGCTCGACGGGAAGCCACCTTCATTTCGAACTGCGCGCCGATGGCCGGGCGCTCGATCCGCTGCCGCACCTGGGCGGGGCGGTGATGCCAACGCGCTCGCACGCCATCGCACCGGCGGAGACTCACCGGTCCGCCTTTTCCCGCGCCCGGATGGCGCGCCAGCCGCAGGAGCGCGGATCTGAGCCTTGACGACACGCTCGCGTCCCTTGAAGACCCGATGCTCGACCTGCACTCTGCTCCTGTCACCGGGGGCGGATTCGCATTCTGTTCGCAACAAAGGTACCGGGCAGCCATGACTTCGGACGACGCGGTCAGCGGACTCCAGCGCGTGATCCTGAACGAGCGCGGGCGGTTGTTGCGCTTCCTGTCCGCGCGCGGTGCGGGGGACGAGGCGGAAGACGTGCTGCAGGACCTGTGGCAGCGCGTCGCCGCGGCCCCGAGCGAGCCGATCGCCGATTCGGTGTCCTATTTGTTCCGCGCCGCCGAGAATCTGATGCGCGACCGCCGCCGCTCGAGCGTGAGCCGCGCGCGTCGCCAGCTGGAATGGCACGAGGTCAGCGTGCCCGAATCCGAAGCGCCCAAGGGCGAACGGTCGCTCATCGCACGCGAGCAACTGCGCCGGGTCGAAACTACGCTGGCGGAGTTGGGGCCGCGCGCGGATCATGTTTTCCGCCGCTACCGGCTCGACGGGGTCGGTCAGGCGGTAATCGCGCGCGAACTGGGGGTCAGCCTGAGCTCGGTGGAGAAGGATCTGCAAAAGGCGTATCGCGCGCTCGCACAACTGAAGGCGGCATTCGATGCGGATTGAGCGGCACGAGTCCGTCATGAGGGCGATATGACGATGGAATCGAACGCCCTGCCGCCCCCCGAGATCGCCGAGGCCGCGCGCCTTTGGGCGATCCGCGCGAGTGATCCGGGCTTTTCCGACTGGGATGCCTTCACGCAGTGGCTGGAAGAATCGCCCGCGCACCTCGACGCCTATGAGACTGCGCTCGCGCAGGCCGATGAAGCCGCTGAACTGCTTGCCACGAAACCAACTGCCGCCTGGCAGCCAGAGCCGGACACCGGCTATCGCCCGCCCCGCCGCCGCTGGTTCGCCGGCGCGGCGGTAGCCGCGGCGGTGGCCGCGGTCACCGGCTGGGGCCTGATCGATCGCGGCCACGCGCCCGAGCAGATCGCGACCGCACCGGGCGAGCACCGCACCATCGATCTGGCTGACGGGTCACGGATCATCCTCAACGGCAACACCCGCATCACCATCGACCGCGACAAGCCCCGCCATGTCGAGCTCGCGCAGGGCGAGGCGCTGTTCGAGGTCAGGCATGACGAGGCCAATCCGTTCCTCGTCGTCACCGGCAACACGAAACTGCTCGACGCAGGCACCGTGTTCAACGTCATCGCCGAGGGCAATGGCGCACTGGACGTCGAGGTGGCCGAGGGCGCAGTGATCTACCAGCCCGGCGCGGGGCAGGTACGGCTCGATCCGGGCGACGGATTGTCGCGCACGCGCACGGGCGCGCTTCCGGTATTGCGCAAGGCCAGCCCGCAGAATGTCGGCGGCTGGCGTTCGGGCGCTCTCTATTACGACCGTGCGCCGCTCGACCGCATCGCGCAGGATCTGACGCGCAATCTCGGACGGACGGTAGCGGTCAAGGGCGGCGGGTTCGCGCCCTATACCGGTTCGCTGATGCTTAACGGAAGTGCGGAGGACGTGCTGGCACGCGCAGCGCCGTTGCTGGGCGTGCGGTTCACCGCACATGGAAAAGGATGGGTAATGTCACCTGCCAATGGTTCTCCGCCCTAGCCCCCTTGTTCTGATCCCAATGCTGGTGGCGTCTCCTGCCCTCGCGCAGGAGCGGACGGCCGACGTTCGCCTTTCCGAAATGCGCCTCGACGCCGCCGTGCGTCTGCTCAGCAAACAATCCGGTACGAGCATCGGTTTCCGCGATCCGGCACTCGCCGGCGTGCGCGTCAACGCGGTGCGCGGCAAGCTCACCGCGGCTGCAGCGCTCGAGCGCGCGCTGCGGGGCACCGGCGCCCGCGCACGACAGGTTGCAGCAGCCACCTATCTGATCGAACGCGCACCCGCCGTCGCCCGCCCTGCCCCCCGTCCGGCATCGCCGCGCGCCGTGCCGATCCCGTCCGAACATGAAGAGCCGGTCGAGGTCGTCGTCACCGCGACCAAGCGCGACATCCCGCTGGGTGCCTATCCCGGCGGGGTCCAGATCATCAACGGCGACAGCCTGTCGGCGGCCGACGCGGCGCAAGGCACTGCGGCGATCGAGACGCGTATCGCCAGCGTCGTCTCCACCCATCTCGGCCCCGGCCGCAACAAGCTGTTCGTGCGCGGGATCGCCGATTCGAGCTTCGTCGGTCCGACCCAGGCGACCGTCGGGCAATATTGGGGCAACAGCCGCATCACCTACAGCGCGCCCGACCCCAATCTGCGTCTCTACGACGTGCAGAGCATCGAGGTGCTGGAGGGGCCGCAGGGCACGCTTTACGGCGCAGGCTCCCTCGGCGGCGTGGTCCGCATCGTGCCGCGTGCGCCCAATCTGCGCACCCATGAGGGCGCGGCCTGGGGCGGCATCACCGGGGTGCAACACGGACAGCCGTCGATCGATGGCGGCGCGATCGTCAACGTGCCGCTGGTCGACGACCGGCTCGCGTTCCGCGGCCTTGCCTTTGGCGCGGTCGAGGGCGGCTATATCGACGATGTCGGCCGCGGCCTGCGCGACATCAATCGCGTTCACACGATCGGCGGGCGTGGCGCATTGCGGTTCGATGCCGGCGACGGCTGGCTGCTCGATCTGACCGGCGTCGGCCAGAAGATCCGCGGCGACGACAGTCAATATGCTGAGCGCGGCGTGGGCGATCTCGCCCGCAACGGCACCATCGCGCAGCCGTTCCGCAGCGACTATTGGCTGGCGGACTTCGTCGTCCGCAAGCGCTGGGACGATCTCGAGCTCACCACATCGCTCGGATATGCCCGGCAATATGTGTTCGAGATGTTCGAAGGACAGGCACTCGCCGATGTCGGCATGCCGGACGTGCAGCCCAAAGCGGATGCCCCCGGCACCGGTTATTCGCAGGCCAACCGCATCTCGATGCTGACTTTCGAGACCCGGTTGGCGCGGCGCGGGCCGGACGGCACCGGCTGGCTGCTCGCGGCGAGCCTGTTGCGCAACAATGCGCGCGTCGAGCGCCAGATGGACACCGCCCGATCGCTGGCCACGTCCGGGGGGTTTCAACCCGTCCCCGGCAGTGTCACCATCAGCCGCGACTATGTGTGGTCGATGGCCGTGTTCCGCCCCCTGACCGGGGTCACCAACAAGGTCGACGAAGCGACGCTGTACGGCGAAGCGACGATCGAACCGCTACCGCGTGTGACGCTGACCCTGGGATCGCGACTCACCCACGCCCGGCTTTCCGGCCAGTCGGAGGATGTGCTGGAGACGCTTGCCTATCGCAACGATCCCGGCGCACGCGGTAGCCGCAGCGAGACGCGGTTCCTCCCCTCCGCAGCGCTCGCCTGGCGGCCGAACGACAGGCTCACCCTGTTCGCGCGCTTCCAGCAAGGCTTCCGCCCCGGCGGCATCGCCATCCGACAGGACTATGTGCAGCGCTTCGAAGGCGATCGCGTGACCACGCTGGAAGCGGGCAGCCGCTATATCGGCGACCGCTTCGACCTCGCGGTGAGCGGGTCCTGGACCAACTGGAAGCATATCCAGGCCGACCTGATCGACGGCTTCGGTTTCCCGACCACCGCAAATATCGGCGATGGCGAAGTCTTCTCGCTGGGAGTCGCGGGCCGCTGGCGTCCGATGCGCGGGCTCGAAATCGATGCGTCACTCTATCTGAACGACAGCAGCGTCACGCGCCGCGACGTCATCGTACTGCCGATCGAGGCGCCGGGTGTCCCGGCCGACCGGCTGCCCAATGTCGCCGACGCGACCGGGCGTGTGGGGTTTGCCTACACCACCGAGCTGACCTCGGGCGACAGCTTCAAGCTGGACGGCCATGTCCGCTATGTCGGGCAGTCGACGCTGGGTGTCGGCCCGATCCTCGAAAAGCTGCAGGGCGATTATCTCGACACCGGGCTGGAAGCGCGGATCGGCAACGACCGGCGCGGAATCAGCCTGACGCTGACCAATCTGCTCGACTCGCGCGGCAACCGCTTCGCGCTGGGATCGCCCTTCCTGATCCGCGACCGCGACCAGATCACCCCGCTGCGTCCGCGTAGCATCCGCATCGGCTTCGACTGGAATTTTTAGCCCCGCGGGCCCCGGCCTCGCGATCCCCGTTGGCAAGTGCAGCATTTGCGCGTAGGGGCGCGGCCGGACGCCGGGAGAAATCCGGTCGTCCGATTGATCGCGCTGGTGCCCCGCAAGGGGCTTGAATGGGAATGCGGTGCGGATGGGCTTCCATCCAAATCCGCGGCTGTCCCTGCAACTGTAAGCGGCGAGCGAGATGCGCTGGCTTCCCTTTGAGGGAGCAGCCACTGGATCGAAGCGATCCGGGAAGGCCGCACATCGAGCGACGACCCGTGAGCCAGGATACCTGCCAGCGTGGGTCGCTCTTGCCGTGGTCCAGGGATTGGCCAGGGCACGGTTTCTCTCCGTCTGAGCGACGAACCATGCGGCCGGGGCCGCACGGTCACGCTTGTGCGGGTGCCCTCCAGCGTCCGTCCGCACGCGCGTGCCGGCCGGATGCGATCCGGCAGGTCCCGCCTTCCAGTTGCTCGACGCGGGGGGATTTGATGTGAAGTACCGTTATCTGACCGTCCTGCTTGCCAGCGCCGCCGCCATGCCGGCATTCGCACAGGACCAGGCACCCGCCGACGACGAGATCATCGTCAGCGCCAGCCGCGTGCCGCTCACGCCGCGCGAGATCGGCAGCGCCGTCACTGTGATCACTGCCGAGGATATCCAGCGCGAGCAGATCACCTTCGTGAAGGACATTTTCCAGGATCTGGCCGGTGTGCAGATCAGCTCCGACCGCCCCGGCGACCTGACCAGCGTGAGCATCCGCGGTTCGGACAACGACCAGGTCCTCTATCTGATCGACGGCATCGAGCTCGGCGACCCCAGTTCGACCAGCACGCAATATCAGTCGGATCACCTGACCACTGCCGACATCTCGCGGATCGAGGTGCTGCGCGGTAACCAGAGCTCGCTCTACGGCTCCGACGCGATCGGCGGCGTGGTCAACATCATCACCAAGCGCGCCAAGGACGACGGCCTGCTGTTCAACGCGCAGGGCGAATACGGATCATACGAAACGCTCAACGGCGCGGCGTCGGTCATCGGCAAGCAGGGCGCGCTCGACTTCCGCCTGACCGCCAGCGGCTACAAGCACAGCGGCCCGTCGCTCGCCGATCCGGCGACCGGCAAATCGGTCGAGGAAGACGAATATTGGCGCTACGGCTTCAGCGGCCGTGTCGGCCTTGCCGCAACGTCGAATATCGACCTGCAGCTGATCGGCTTCTGGCAGAATTCGCACTCGGACCTCGACGCCACCAATGGCGACAGCACCGACACCGTGCGCAAGAAGGAATGGGCCTATGCCGGCCAGGCGAGCTACCGCAGCGACGACAGCGCGCTGCGCGCGAGCGCCACGGCGAGCCGCTACGTCGCTCAGCGCCGCTATTTCGGCACCTATAACCGCGCCGAGGGCGACTTCTTCGAAGGTACGAAGGACGTGCTCGCGGCCAATGTCAGCTATGACAAGGGCGGCGTGTTCGGCGTCGCGGCCGGCGCGAACTATGAGGAGGAATATACCGATCAGGTGACCGCCTTCTCGGGCGTGTTCGACAAGAAGATCACGACCAAGTCAGCCTTTGCCGAACTGGCGCTGCGCCCGGTTCGCGGCCTGACGATCACTGGCGCGGCGCGTATCGACGATAACAGCCGTTTCGGCAGCTTCGACACCTATCGCGTCACCGGCGCCTATGTCGTCGAGAACGCGATCGCCGGCGGCGACGTCAAGCTGCGTGCGAGCTATGGCTCGGGTGCAAAGGCCCCGGGCCTCTATCAGCTGTTCGACCCGACCTATGGCAACGCCAATCTGAAGGTCGAGACGAGCGAGGGCGGCGATGTCGGGATCGACTTCAACTTTGGCTCGAAGCTCAGCGCGCAATTCTCGTACTTCTTCGCCAAGACCCGCGACGAGATCGTGTTCGATGGCGGGCGTCCGCCCTTCGGCGGCTACGCTCAGCTTGGCAAGACGCGGAAGTCGGGGGTCGAGATCGCGGTCGATGTCCGTCCCACCGACTGGCTGACCATCCGCCAGAGCTACACCTATCTCGAGGCCGAGCAGGACCCGAAGGAAAACGGAATCTGGGCGGATCTCAAGCGACCCAAGAACGCGGGCAGCACGTCGGTCACGCTGACTCCAGTCGAGCGGCTCTCGGTCACGGCGCGCGTGCGCTATCGCGATCGCAACGCGTCGAGCAGCTTCTCTCCCCCGACCAAGGGCTATGAGGTCGTCGACCTGCTCGCCTCCTATGGCATCACTGACAATGTCGAGGTCTATGGCCGCGTCACCAACCTGTTCGACAAACAGTATCAGATGGCCTTCGGCAAGAACGCCCTCGGCCGCAGCGCCTATGGCGGTATCCGCCTGAAGTTCTGACCTGTTCGGGGAGGCGGCTCGGGCCGCCTCCCCTTCTCATTTTCGGAGAGATGCGATGAAGCCCCGGACCGACGCCGAACACAATGAGCGGATGAAGAAGATCCAGGCGGCACAGGCGAAGAAGATCGCGACCAAGACGGTCGAGAAAGGCCTGCTGATCGTCCACACCGGCAACGGCAAGGGCAAGTCCTCCTCCGCCTTCGGCATGGCCGCGCGATCAATCGGCCATGGCATGAAGGTCGGCATCGTCCAGTTCGTGAAGGGCACGATCGACACCGGCGAAAAGCGCTTCTTCGATCGTTTCCCCGACGAGATCGAGTTCAAGCGCATGGGCGAAGGCTTCACCTGGGACACGCAGGATCGCGCGCGCGACATCGCCGCAGCGCGCGCCGGATGGGAAGAGGTCAAGCGGATGATCGCCGATCCCGCCTATGCGCTGGTGATCGCCGACGAGCTCAACATCGTGCTGCGCTACGACTATCTGCCGGTCGAAGAAGTACTGGAGGCGGTCACCGCGCGCGCCGAGATGAAGCATGTCGTCATCACCGGCCGCAACGCGCCGCAGGCGCTGATCGACGCCGCTGACCTCGTCACCGAGATGACCGAGGTGAAGCACCCCTTCCGCACGCAGAATGTCCGCGCACAGAAGGGCATCGAATTCTAGTGTCTGCGAGCCGCCTGCTCGACGATGCCGCGTGCGGCCAGCACATAGGCAGGGCTGCCGCACACCGTCCACGCCTGCGGGATCGAGATACGCGGGATGCTGCGCAGCGCCGGGTGGTGGAGCATCTCTGTCCCCTGATCGACCACTCGGTCGGTGGCGCTTTCGACGATCAGATAGTCCGGCCGGGCCGCAACCATCTCCTCAAGGCTGATCTGCGACAGCGGCGGCTTGCCGAGCTTGGCGGCGAGGTTGATCAGGCCGGCACGCTTCATCAGATCGTCGATCAGTGTCTCGGTACCGGTCATGAAACCGCGGCGCTGGTAATAGGCCGCGACCTTGCCGCCCTTGAGCTTGCCGAGTTTGGCGAGGTCCGCCTCCATGCGCCGGATCAGCGTCTCGCCGCGCGCGGGGTGGCCGACGGCTGCGGCGACGGTGCGGATTTGCTCGATGATCGTGGGGTAGCTTTCGGCATAGCCCAGATCGAGCGTGCGGTACTTTTCCGGTCCCAGCGGACGCAGCATCGGATGGCGGCTCGCGGGCATGCCGACGATCAGGTCGGGGCGCAGCGCAAACAGCTGCTCGGACGATTCCTTGAGCAGGGTGATGCCCTGCGCCTGCACCGCCGCGGCCGACATCTCGGTATCGCGCGCATTCTTGGTGAGCGCGGCGATCTGCGAGCGATCGGCGAGCGCGAGCAGCAGCTGATCGGTGCAGAGGTTGAGCGAAACGATCCGCTGTGGTCGAACAGGCGCGCTGGCCGGCTGCGGCACGGCGGGTGCCGCGGATGCTCCGAGCGTGAACAGGGAAATGGCTGCAAGATGGAGAAGACGCCGCATGATGTTGCTCCTAACCCGGTTCGCGCACCGGGCAAGCGGTTCGTGACACGATGACGCGCGGCGCCTCCTTCCGCCTCAACGGCCTGCTGCTGGTGCTCACCGCGCTCGCCGCTCTGGCCTCGCTCGCCTTCGGCACCGTCTCGATCGCACCCGACAGGGTGATCGCGGCTTTGCTCGGCAACGGTGACCAGATTGCCAGCACGATCGTGCTCGACCTGCGCATGCCGCGCATGCTGCTCGGGCTGCTGGTCGGCGCGATGCTCGGCCTTGCGGGCGCCGCACTCCAGGGGTTCCTGCGCAACCCGCTGGCCGAGCCGTCGGTGCTGGGCGCGTCCAATGCCGCCGCATTGGGCGCGGTGATCGCGCTCTATTTCGGCATTGCCGAACTCCATCCGGCACTGCTGCCGCTGCTCGCCATCGCCATGGCGATGGTCGCGCTGATCCTGCTGTTCGGCCTGTCCGGCCAGTCGGAGAGTGCGCTGACGCTGATCCTCGCCGGCATCGCCATCGCGACGCTCGCGGGCGCCGGCATCAGCCTCGCGCTCAACCTGTCGCCCAACCCGTTCGCGGCGATGGAGATCATGAGCTGGCTGCTCGGCAGCCTCGAGAACCGGTCGTCGCAGCATGTGTGGATCGCCCTGCCCTGCGTCGTCGTCGGCGGCGCGCTGCTGCTGTGGGACGCGCGCGCGCTCGACGCGCTGACTTTGGGCGAAGATGGCGCGCGGGCACTGGGGATCAATCTGCGCGCGGTGCGCTGGCGGCTGCTGGTGGGAGTCGCGATCGGCGTCGGCGGCGCGGTCGCCGTCTCCGGGTCGATCGGCTTTATCGGGCTGATCGTGCCGCACATCATCCGCCCGTTCACGGACCGCAGCCCGTCGGCGATCCTGTGGCCCTCGGCGATCGGCGGGGCGCTGCTGCTCACCGTCTCCGATCTCGGCGTGCGCATGATCCCCGCACATAGCGAGTTGAAGCTCGGCGTGGTCACCGCCTTCCTCGGAATCCCGGTCTTCCTTGTCCATCTGATGCGGGAGCGCCGGCTATGGTGACGCTGACGACACAGACGCTGAGCGTATCGCTCGGCACGCGCACCGTTGTGGATGGCATGAGCCTGTCGCTCGCACCCGGCACGCTGATCGGGATCATCGGCCCCAACGGCGCGGGCAAATCGACCTTGGTGCGCGCGCTGCTCGGGCTGGTGCCCTATCGCGGAAACATCACGCTCGACGGTTCCGAGATCACTGGCCTGA
>CAZBYE010000071.1:0-12558 GCA_964496045.1 uncultured Stakelama sp. | reverse complement strand
CGCCGCAATGCGAAACGTCGACCAGCATGCCGACTTCGTTCATCGCCTTGATGATCGATACCCCATAGTCGCTGATCCCGCCGTCGATCCGGTCGGTACTCCCCGACCCGATCATGTTCTGGCTGTTATAGGTCAGCTGCGAGCAGCGTTGCCCGATCTGGTAGAAGTGCCTGACGTCGCTGGCCGTCCGGAAATGTTCCGAATTCTGGAGCCCCATGATGACGGCGCACTTGCCGTCCTTCTTGGCGCGATCGAGATCCGCCGCTTTGTCGACCAGCGTAAAGACATGGCTGTTCCGCGCGGCAAAGCCCTGCCAGGCGGCGATCCATGAGAGCGTCTCGGCATAGGCATCCGGACCACCCATCCCCACCGCATTGTGAAGGCCCGTTATGCCGCTCGCCCGGAAATCGGCGGCGTCCTTCTCGCTTAGCGGCGCAGCATAATATTCGGGGCGGAAGTCGAGCTTGAGCGGCGCCAGCATGTCGATCACCAGCGATTGACGGACCAGATCCACCGCACGCCTAGAGTAGAGCTTGGTCGACGCCGCGTTCGGCCGGTACTGACCAAAACTGATCATTGGGAACGCCGTTGCGGTGACTGCCGCGGTCGCAGCACCCCGAACAATCTGCCGTCGCGAAAGATTTGACTTCAAATCCATAACTCTACTCCCCAGCTGTGCGCACGACGGCGCCACCCTTCATCACAAAGGCCATTGTTTCGAGCGCGCGCACGTCACCCAGCGGGTCGCCTCGCACCGCGACGATATCCGCTGCTTTTCCTGGGGCGAGCGAACCGATCTCCCGTTCGAGGCCAAGGTGCGCGGCGCCCCAGACCGTGGCCGAACGGATCGTGTCGAGCGGCGAATACCCGGCCTTTGTCATCAGCAGGAACTCACGCCCATTCTCGCCATGCGGCGACACCGCAGAATCTGTACCGAAAGCAACCCGGACTCCCCCCTCGCGCGCACGCCGCAGCGCATCGATCATCAGCGGCCCGACGGTCTTCGCCTTGGCCTTCACCGCAGCAGGCATCCAGTCAGCGGTTTCCGCCTGTCGCGCGACGGTATCGCCCGCCATCAGCGTCGGGACGAGATAGCTGCCCTTCGCCTTGAACAGCCGGATCGATTCCGGATCGAGATAGGTGCCATGCTCGACTGAATCGACGCCTGCGCGAAGCGCCGCATTGACACCATCGGTGCCGTGCGCATGCGCCGCGACCTTGCGCCCGAGCCGGTGCGCGGTCTCGACGATCGCGGCGAGTTCGGCATCGCTCATCTGCTGGCCGAGCCCCGCGGCGGTATTCGACATCACACCGCCGGTCGATGCGGTCTTGATGATGTCGGCCCCCTGCTGGACCGCGAGCCGCACCGCGCGCGCACAATCATCCGCGCCCGAACACAGGGTCGGCGAACGGAACAAGTCGATGATCTCCTGGCGATAGCCATGGATATCGCCATGCCCGCCATGTGCGGCGACGCCCCCCGCGGCGATGATCCGCGGCCCGACAACCTTGCCCGAGGCGATCGCATCGCGCAGCGCGTTGATCGCCTGCGGATCGGCGCCGAGATCGGCGACTGTCGTGAAGCCCGCACGCACGGTGCGCTTCGCATAGACGACCCCGTCAAACGCCTGATCGACGGCCGACTTCGTCACCGCCTCGAGCCGGTTGTTGGGCCCCGATTCAAAGGTGAGGTGCACATGGCTGTCGATGAAGCCGGGCATCACAAAGCTGTCGCGCAAGTCGACCACTTTGCCTTCGCCGACATAGCCGTCGCGGATACCGACAATGCGGCCATCCTGTACGACGACGGTCTTGCTGGTCTCAACCTGCCCGCTGGCGGGGTCGGCGAGCAGCCGCCCGGCATGGATATAGGTCGTCTCCGGCGCCGGTGCAGTCTGCGCCATCGCGGGTTGGACAAAGGCGGCGAGCATCGTTGCCGCGAGAAGGACAGGTTTCATTCGTTCGTTTCCTTGGTCTGGCTTGAAGAGGTGTGCGCTCGCACGCCGTTCCGGTGCGAAGCTCGTTCGACCGCAACATCAGGCGAAAGTTGCGAGCGCACATTCATTGCTGATCCTCTCCCGTCGGATCAGTAGACGAGGTTGAAGCCGATGAGGTGGAAGGCGTAGCCGACCCAGAGCAGGACCAACGCGGCGAGCACGAGCACGACACTCCAGATGCGTGCGAGCCAGCCGCGCTTCTCCTGCCAGACCAGCCAGGCATTCCAGCCCGCAGCCGCGACAAGCCCGACAAAGCCGAAGAGGCTCAGGGTCTGGAGGAGGATCAGGGCCCAATCGAGTTGTCCACCGAGTAGCGTGTAATCGGACATCATCGCGCCGATCAGCACCATCCAGCCGATGATCACCGCCACCGCGAGCGCGGCGAAGCCCCGCGTCAGCCGGTGCGCCTTCAGCGCCTTGCCGCTGAGCGCCAGTGTCGCACCGAAGCGGCGGCGGACGATCGCGGCGATCGGCCAGGCCAGCGCCGTCGCCGCAAGCGCCAGCAAGCTGAGCAGCAGCGCCGGGGTCAGCCATGCCGAGGACTCGGATGCCGGAACCGGCTCGAACACCATGAAGGGCGAGATCATATCGATGCTGAAAGCAACCACCTTGCCGTCGACCACCTTCGCCGCGAGCCGCTGCTTGCTGTCCTGATCGCGCCAGACGAAGGGCGAGATCTCAACCCATTTGCGTTCCTGCCCGCCAAGACCCGGGATCATGCCGAAAACGATGCCGCCCTTGTCGTCGAGCGTGATCTTCACCTGCCCACCCGCAAGTTCCATCACCTTGAGGAAGTTGGTCTCCATCCGGCGCGAGTTATTGTAGGTGCCGACCATCATCCGGGCGTGCTCGGCTGCGGTCTTCGCATCGACGCGGCCATCGGTGTTCGCGGCAGGGAAATAGCGATCGGCAAAGTCGGAGAGCAGCGCATCGCGGATCGCGCCGGTCGCGCCATCCTTGCCGCCGCTGTTCATCGAGACGAACACCCCGACATTGTCGCCGGGGAAGATCCACAGATAGCTGTGGAACAGCAGCGTATCGCCGCCATGACCGATCACGGAATGGCCGTTCACATTCTGCTCGTAAAAGCCGAGCGCCATACGATTGACCGCGGGGATAATGGTGAGCTTCGTCTCATGCATCTGTCGTGCGGTTTCGGGTTTCAGCAGCGCGCCGCCCTGATTGAGGTGCGCGATCATGAACCTGGCCATATCGGCACCGGTCGCCGAAAGGCTGCCCGCGGGACCGACCGCGACCATCTCAAACGGTGTGGGCTCACCCGAACCCAGCTGATATCCCCTGGACATCAACGGCTGAAGGTTCGCGGGGAGCGGCTGGCGGAAGCTCGATTTGGTCATGCCCAGCCGACCGAAGATATTGCGATCAAGATAGTCGTCGAACGACATTCCCGAGACGCGTGCAACGATATGGCCCGCAATCGCGGTGGCGTGGTTCGAATAGGCAGGCGTCGTGCCCGGCGCGAAGATGCGCTCAGGCCGTTGCGCCTTCAGCACGTCGCCCAGCGGCGGCGGCCCCTTGGGATTATAGCTGAAATTGCCGCGTGCTGATTCCTCGAACCCTGCGGTGTGCGTCAGGATATTGCGCAGCGTAACCGGCTTGCCGTCGCGGGGCGGAATCTTGAAATCGAGATACTGGTTCACATCCGCGTCGAGATTGAGTTTGCCCTGCTCGACGAGCTGCATCACCGCGGTCCAGGTGAAGAGCTTGGAAACCGAGCCGGGGCGGAACAGCGTATTGTCGGGATCGACAGGCTTCTTCTTTGCGACATCCGCATAACCGAAGCCGCGCTGGCTGAGCACCTGTCCGTCCTTGACCACCACCACGACCGCGCCCGCGATGTCGCCGCGGTTGAGCGCATAGGGCATATAGCCGTCGAGCCAGGCATCGACATCGGCGCGCGTGAGCTGCGGCGCACCGGTCACCGCAGGGGCGGCCGCAACGGGCGCCGCTGCCGCCGGCTTTGCCGGTGCAGGCGCCTGTCGCGTCAACGCCGGTCCTGCGACGAGCGCGAGCGCGCCAGCCAAAGCTGTCTTCCACAAACGCATAACGTCCCTCTCCATCATTCCTGTTGCGCCGGCGGCTTTTCCGCCGATCACGCCGTACCCGCTGCCGACAGCAGCCCCGGTTGACACGGTGCCCGATCGGGCAATGTCGAATGAAATGGCCGCGCTTCGCCGGAAGCGCGGCCCAGTTTCAGGTCAGTAGGATGTTCCGAAGCTGATCAGCTTGAACACCAATGCCGTCCACAGCGTGACGAAGGCTGCGAGTACCAGCACGACGCTCCAGACCCGCGAACCCCAGCCGCGCTTCCCCTTCCAGGTCAGCCAGGCATTCCAGCCTGCGGCGGCGAGCAGCCCGAAGAACACCACGACGCTCGCGATCTGAAGGAGCCAGATCACCGGATCGAAACTGCCATCCAGATTCTCGAGGTTCGACATCATCGTGATGAGCGCGAAGACCCAGCCGATCAGGGTCAGCACCGCAGCGGCAGAAAGGCCGCGGACCAGGCGGTACGCCATTCGGTCATGCCCGACCAGCGCGAGCTTCGCACCATAGCGGCGGCGGACGATCGCGGCGATCGGCCAGGCGAGTGCCGTCACGGCGAGTGCGGCGAGGCTGAGGAGCAGCGCGGGCGTGATCCACGCGGTCGAGCGATACCAGGGCGCTCGGTCCCAGACCATGATCGCCGACACCGCATCGAAGCTCACGCGGACAACCTTGCCGTTCTCCACCTTGGCCGCGAAGCGTTCATGGCCATCGGAGGCGCGCCAGACAAAGGGGGCGATCTCCACCCATTTGCGCGGCGCCCCGCCCAGTGCCGGCACAGCGTCGATCAGCAACCCGCCCTGTGCGTCGAGCCCGATCTTGAACTGGCCCGCAAGTTCGAGTCCGCGCATGAAGCTCGTGTCCGCGCGCCGGCTTGAGATATAGGTCCCGACCATCATCCGCGCATGCTCGGCCGCGGTCTTCGCATCAATCCGCCCGTCGGTGTTCGCCGCAGGGAAATAGCGGTCGGCGAACTGCTCGAACACTGCCGCGCGCAGCGGACCGCTGACGCCGTCCTTGCCCGCGCTGTTCATCGAGACATAGATGCCGACATTCTTGCTGGTGAACAGCAACAGATCGCTGTGGAACCATTGCGTATCGCCGCCATGCGCAACGACGGGCAGCCCGTTGATGTTCTGCTCGTAAAAACCCAACGCCATCCGGTTGAGCGGCGGCAGGATATCAAGCTTGGTTTCGTGCATGAGCTTTGCAGTTTCGGGCTTCAGCAATGCCCCGCCGGCGTTCAGGTGCGCGATCATGAACTTCGCCATGTCTGCGCCGGGAGAAGCAAGACTGCCCGCGGGCGCGTGGCTGATCAGCTCATACGGTTCGGGTTTGCCCGAACCGAGTGCATAGCCCTTGGACATCAGCGACTGCAGATTGGCGGGCAGCGGCTGACGGAAACTCGACTTCGTCATGCCGATACGGCCAAGGACGTTGCGGTCGATATAGTCGTCGAACGGCATGCCCGACGTCCGTTCGACGATATAGCCCGCCAGCGCGGTCGCGTAGTTGGAATAGGCAGGCGTCACGCCCGGCGCAAAGATCCGTGCGGGTGTCCAGCGCTTGAGCACCTCGCCCAACGGCTTGATCGCCTGGGGATTGGAGAAGATCAGCCCTTCGATCGCTTCCTCGAACCCCGGCGTGTGCGTCATGATATTGCGCAGCGTGATCGGCTTGCCGTCACGCGGGGGGATCTTGAAGTCGAGATACTGGTTCACATCAGCGTCGAGGTTGAGCTTCCCCTGCTCGACCAGCTGCATGACCGCGGTCCAGGTGAAGAGCTTGGAGACCGAGCCGGGGCGGAACAGCGTAGTCTCAGGATCGACGGGCGTGCGCTTTGCCACATCCGAATAGCCGAAACCGCGCTGCGTGAGCACCTGCCCGTCCTTGACCACGACGACGACGGCGCCGGCCACGTCGCCGCGCCGCAAAGCGTAGGGCATGAACCCGTCAAGCCAGGCATCGACATCGGAACGCGTGAGTTGCGGAACGCCCGTGGAAGTCACGGGGGCCGCAGGAGCCGCTCCCGCCGGCACGGTGGCAACCTTCGCGGCAGGCCCCGGCACAGGCCCCTGCTGGGTCAGTGCGGGCACTGCGATGAACGCCCCCAGGAATGCCGCGACGCCTGCAACTATTGTCTTTGAACGCATTTATGCCTCCCCTTGCGCCGCCCTCCACGCCCCGCCCTTTGAAGGCGAGCGATGTGGCAGTCTGATAGCAGAGAATCCAATCCTAATTAGGACATCATGGTCCCGATTGGATAATTGTCAAGCAGCGTTCAAAATGGACCGTTGGCGATGCGAACAGTCATACAAATAGCGAGGCGATTACATCCCGATCCGCTGCGCCCATGACTGCGACAACGATCGAAAAAGGCCGAAAATAACCACGGCGTACCGCGTCCGCGCGCGACCGTTTACTGGTCCAACGGCGCGCGTTTACTGGTCGAACAGCGCGCAAGATCGCATGGCGCGTTGAAGGGACCGCGCTGCTGTTCTGCGGCATTGCCCGCCCGAACCCTCGCACGTCGCGCCGAAGACATGAGTTGTGGCCATATCAGCCTCCCCTCGCTTCCGTGAGGATAGCCGGGATCGCAACGAACAATGTCCGTAATTTGCCGCCTGTACCGGCCCGGTGCAGAACGATGCGCCGGAACCGTCGATTCCAGCGAAACGCTGTTCTTCACAACCCCGGAGTGCGTCGAACTGGCGATCAGGAACTGCGAATCACGCACGACGAAGGCCTGAGCGTCCAGATTGGAATATTGCAGCGCTGACCGAGCGGGAACGGCAGCGCGATGGCAGGCTGTCCCCGTCACGCCTGTCCGGCCGCTCAATTGCATCGCCAGTCGGTAGTGGCTAACCTGCCATTCGATACAATCAGGATGTCATCCTGACCAAGATACAATGATCTTGTCTACGGAGCTGCCAATTCGGTGCGAACAGCAGAGCAGCATCGCATGAAGCCAGTGCAGCCAACACTCGGCACGCTGCTCAAGAACCTGCGCGCGAGCAACGGCTGGACGCTCAAGCAAATGAGCGAACACAGCGGCATCCCCGTTTCGACCTTGTCCAAGGTCGAGCACGACCGGCTCACCCTCACTTATGACAAGCTGCTCCAGCTCAGCCAGCGCCTCAACCTCCGCATGTCCGAGTTGTTCGCGGAGAATGTCGAAGCGCCCGACCCCCAGGTGACCGCACGCCGCAGCCTCGGCCGGCTCGAGCGCGCGATCCGGGTCAATACCAGCAACTACGATTATTATTATCTGTGCACCGAACTGCGCCGGAAGCGGATGATCCCGGTCCTTACCCGGATCCGCGCCAAATCGGTCGCAGAGTTCGGCGAGCTCGTTCGCCATTCGGGCGAGGAATTCATCTTCGTGGTCAGCGGTCGGGTCGTCGTCCACACCGAATTCTACGATCCGGTCACGCTGGAGGAAAATGAATCGATCTATATCGATTCGAACATGGGCCACGCCTACCTCACCGGCGAGAATTGCGACGAGGCAGTGGTGCTCGGCGTCTGTTCCAGCGCCGACGATGGCCTGATGGATTCGCTGATCAACCTGTACAGTGACGAAGCTACCCCAGAGTAGAACCGCCCCGGCGGTCGAGGCTCCCACTCCCGGCACCGGTCCGCCAGATGGCGGAAGCATGGACCTCATCCATCGTGATAGAGATGCCAGGACATATTCTTCCGCCACGAATGCTGCTTCTAGCCGCAGCAGCCCTCTGCCTTGGAGGCGCGGCGCCGCCCGCCGAGCAGCGCTACACCGTGCTCATGTCGGGCGCTGCCAAGGGAAGCTTGCGGGTGAACGAAACCGCGGCGGGAGAGCGGCGCTCGATCTATTCCTTTCGCGACCGCGGACGCGGACCCGATCTTGAGACGGTCGTGCGCGTCGACGCACGCGGTGCTCCCGTCTATATTGCGATCTCCGGTACCGATTATCGCCGCATCGCGACCGCAGAGCGTTTCGCTGTCAACGGTGGCCGCGCGGCGTGGACCAGCGCGGTCGATGAAGGCAGCGCCCCGGTTGGCGGCTATTATCTTGCCAATGAGGGCGATGCCGAAGCGACCGCGATGCTCGCCCGCGCCCTGCTTGCCGCGCCCGGACGCAAGCTCAAGCTGCTTCCATCCGGCGAAGCGTCGATCCGCAGCCTCGCCACGCGACCGATTACCGGCGGCGGGACTGCGACGCTCTACGCGATCGACGGTCTCGGCATGTCGCCCTCGGGCATCTGGCTCGACGGCAATCGCCAGCTCTTCGCCAGCGGCAGCAACTGGATCGGCGTGATCCGTGAAGGCCATGAAGCCGAGCAGGCGGCATTGCTCGCCGCCGAAGCCGATGCGTTCCAGCAGGCTGCACGCGCCACGGCCAAGCGCCTGACCCAGCGCAACGCGGCCGGGGTGCTGATCCGCGGCGCGCGGCTGTTCGATGCCGAGACGCGGACGCTGCGTCCCAGCATCAGCGTGCTCGTCCGTGGTGACACGATCGCGGCGGTCGGCGCGGACGGCAGCATCGCCGCACCTGCTGGCGCGAAAGTGATCGACGCGCGCGGGCGCGTGCTGATCCCGGGGATGTGGGACATGCACGTCCATGTGCTCGGGTCCGAGGAGGGGGTGATGGCGCTCGCCGCCGGGGTCACCACGGCACGCGATCTCGGCAATGATCCGGTGCCCCTCAAGCGCATCACCGATCAGTTCGACAGCGGCGTGCTGCTCGGCCCGCGGGTGCTCAAGGCCGGGCTGATCGACGGGCGCGGCCCCTTTGCCGGACCCACCAAGTCGCTGGTGACCACGCCCGCCGAAGCCGAAGCCGAGGTCGACCATTTCGCAGCGCTCGGCTATCCGATGGTCAAGCTCTACAGCTCGATCCCCATCGACGCGGCGCGTGCCGCGATTGCCCGCGCGCATGCCAAGGGGATGCGCGTCGGCGGGCATTTGCCCTCCGGCCTCACCGCCGCCGACGCCGTCGCGCTGGGCTATGACGAGATCCAGCACGGCAATATGTGGCTGTTGAGCTTCCTCGGCCCCGAGGTGCTGGCGCGCAGCCAGACCCCGTCGCGGTTCATCGATGCCTATACCCGCGGGCACGAGATCGATCCCGACGGCCCCGCCGCCCGCGAATTCGTCGCGCGGCTCAAGGCCGCCGGCACCGTGGTCGACCCCACGCTCGTCACCTTCGAGAATATGTTCACCGGCTGGAAGGGCGAAATGGCCGCCGCCACATCGCCCTGGGCCTCGCGCATGCCCGCCACGTCGCTGCGTGGCAGCCGCGCCGGCGGTCGCGCCAAGACGATCGAGGAGCGCACCCAATACCGCGCCTCGTTCACCCGGATGCAGCAGCTGCTCAAGCGCTTCCACGATGCCGGCGTCCCGGTGGTCAACGGCACCGATGGCGGTGCGACACTCTATTCGCGCGAGCTCGAGCTGCACGTCGCCGCGGGTCTCTCGCCCGCCGATGTTCTCTACAATGCGACGCTCGGCGCGGCGCGGGTGATGAAGCTCGACGGCACCACCGGATCGATCGCCAAGGGCAAGCGCGCCGACCTCGTCCTGCTCGACGGCGACCCGCTCGTCCGCATCGGCGCGGTGCGCTGCGCGGCGCTGGTGATCAAGCAGGGCACGCTCTTCGACGGCGATGCGCTGGCAGTCGCCGCCGGTCTCGCCCCGCGCCGCGGACGCTGCGAGTGACGACGCGGCGGACGTTCCTCGGTGGCGGTGCTGCGTTCGCCGCGAGCGCGCTTGTCGGCGCCGCACCGCCGCCTTGGGGCGAACGCGACTATGCCCGCGCGACGGTGATCGACGCGCAGGGTTCGACCGGCGGTGGGCAGCGCATGACGCCGGAAGTCATCGCCGCGATCCGCGCCGCGGGGATGACCGCGATCAGCATGACCGTCGGCCGCGTCGGCAGCGGCGCCGGCCAGTTCCACGATACGGTCGCCGAGGTCGCGCGCGTTGCGCAGATGTGCCTCGACCACCCCAAGCTGCTGCTGCTCGTCCGCACCGCCGCCGACCTCGCCGAGGCGAAGCGCAGCGGTCGGCTCGGGATCATCTGCAACTTCCAGGACACCAGCCCGCTCGAAGGCGACCTCGCCCATGTCGCGCTGTTCCGCGCGATGGGCGTGCGGGTGGTCCAGCTCACCTACAACACCCGCAACCTCGCCGGCGACGGTGCGATCGAGCGCGCCGATGCGGGCCTGTCCGACTATGGCCGCCGCGTGATCGCGGAGATCGAGGCGCACAAGATCGCGCTCGACCTGAGCCATGGCGGCGCGCGCACCATCGCCGAGGGGATCGTCGCGGCGACCCGGCCGGTGGCGATCAGCCACACCGGCTGCCGTGCGCTCAACGATGTGCCGCGCAATGTGAGCGACGCCACGCTGCGCGCGATGGCCGATAAGGGCGGCGTCGCCGGCATCTATCTGATGCCGTTCCTGCGCACCTCGGGGCAGCCGCGTGCGGATGACCTGATCCGCCATATCGAGCATGCCGTGAACATCTGTGGCGAGGATCATGTCGGCATCGGCACCGACGGTTCGCTCACCGCGCAGCGCACCGACGCCGCGGCCTATGCCGCCCAGCGCGAATTCTACGAGAGCCGTGCCAGGCGCGGGATCGCGGCACCGGGAGAGGCACCCGACGTGCTCAACCTGATCCCCGACTACACCAGCCCGCGCCGGTTCTTCGACATCGGCCGGGACCTCGCGGCACGCGGCCATCCGGCGCGGCGCATCGACAAGATTCTCGGCGGCAATTTCGCACGCCTGTTCGGGACACTCTGGCCCGACAATTGAGGGGGAAACCATGAAGATCATGCTGGCCGCACTTCTCGCCACGGCCGCCTTCGTGCCGCCTGCGGCAATCGCGCAGCAGGCGCCCGCCCCCGTCGCCGCCCGGCCGATCACGGTACCGCCGCTCGCCTACACCAAACGCACGCTCGTCAACGGCATGACCGTCTATGCGCATCGCGATCCCAAGGCGGCGTCGGTCAGCGTCTATGTCTGGTACAAGACCGGTCAGCGCGACGATCCCAAGGGGCGGGGCGGCTTCGCGCATTTGTTCGAGCATCTGATGTTCAAGCCCACGCGCAACCTGCCCCAGGGGGTGAGCGCGTTCCAGTCGAGCTTCGTCGAAGGCGCCAACGCCACCACCCTGTTCGACACCACCCTCTACACCACCACGGCGTCAGCCAACCGGCTCGAAAGCCTGTTGTGGATGGAGGGCGAGCGGCTGAAAAACTTGATCGTCGACGAGAAGCAATACGCCTCCGAGCGCGAGGTGGTGAAGGAGGAACTGCGCCAGCGCATCTTCGCCCAGCCCTATGGGCGCATCCTGCACCACCTGATCCCGGGCTTCGTCTTCACCACCCATCCCTATGCGCGGCCGATCGGCGGTACCGCGGCGGAACTCGACCGTGCGACTTTTTCCGAGGTCAGTGCCTTCCATGAAGCCTTCTACCGCCCCGACAACATGGTCGTGGTCGTCGCAGGCAATTTCGACCCGAAGCAGCTGGCGACATGGACCGACCGCTATCTCAGCGCGGTGCCCAAGCCATCGACGCCGCTGATCATCGCTCCGTCGGTGCGCGAGCCGGAACGCAGTGCGCCACGCGTCGTCGACGCCTATGCCCCCAACGTCCCGCTGCCCGCGATCGTCACAGCCTGGGTCGCGCCGCCCGCCGCTGATCCGGATTCGGCGGGAATCGACGTCGTCGACGCGCTGCTGACGCGCGGTGCCACCGGCCGGCTCAACCGCGCACTGGTGAGCGAAAAGGGGCTGGCAGCCAGCAACAGCGCGTTCAACTTCCTCACCCGCGACGGCCATGCCTATGCCATCACCACGACGCTGGCGAAGGGGGCGAAAGTCGCCGATGCTGAGGCCGCGCTGGCGATCGAGTTTGCCGCGCTGCGTGACCGCCCGGTGAGCACGGCCGAACTCGATGCGGTCAAGAACGCGCTGCTCGGCGACGCGCTTACCGCGCGCGAGACGACACAGGGCCGCGCGCTGCTGATCGGCGATGGTGTGACCCTGGCCGATGACCCCGGCATGGCCGACAAAAGGCTGGCCGCGATCCGCGCGATCACCCCGGCCGACGTCCAGCGCATCGCCGCCCGCTGGCTCGCCGATCGCCGCCGCGTCACGATCCGCTATCAGGACGAAAGCCTGCGCCCCGCCGGCTATACCGGTGACACCTCGCCAAATGCGGTCGAGACGATGGGCGTCGACGTGCCGACCAAGCCACGCCCGCCGGTCAGCTTCGCCAGCGCCACCGAGCGCGAACAGCCACCCGGCCCCGGCCCGCAACGCCGCCAGCCGCCCGCCATTGTTGAGGGCAAGCTCACCAACGGCCTGACCCTCGTCAGCGCGCAATCGACCGATCTGCCGCTGGTCACGCTCGAGCTGGTAATGCCCGGCGGGGATGCGAGCGACCCTGCCGGCCATGCCGGCCGCGCGGACCTCACCGCCGCGCTGATGCTGCGCGGCGCGG
>CAZBYE010000070.1:1853-12559 GCA_964496045.1 uncultured Stakelama sp. | reverse complement strand
GCCCGGGCGTGTGCCGGGATCGACGGAAAGGCGTGCTTGAAGCAAGAAACTTGTCGCATCTTCCGTGATGCTAAGGATCCCGACAGGGCCGGGATGATGGGGAGCGGGAACGGTCGCTTACGACCCCATTGCGGACGTTGGCAAATGGCCGATATTTGCAGTGATGAAAGCATTCTCTCTCATACGCCGCTTTGTTGATTGGGACCTAAGTCGCGGACCTAGCGTGGGCATCGGTAATTTGACGTTGCTGGTCATTATCGTGCCATGGCTTGCAGTGTTACCACTTCGCAGCATGCTGGCCGGTTCAGCTTGGGTTGTCCTGCTCTCGATTATAGCCATTTTAACAACGATTTGGCTTGGGTTTGTTGCTTGGAGAGGTTGGCGGCTGATCCGCAGCACAGCCCTGCGCGGCGACAGAGCATATGACCGAGTTGGCAAGTTTGAGCTAGCTTCGGAATATAAAGAAACGGAGAGCGCAACGCAGGCCAAACGTCGCCGTAGTATGGGCAGCTAACCACCCAACAACCTCCCCGCTTGCAATGTTGGAATTGATTTGCTTGCGTCCTTTGGCGCTCAGCACCGCTCTTTGATTTCGTCGATCCGCGGCAAAACCGCCCAGCCGAACCTCCGCCGACAAGTGCGACGAAATTGACAGAATGAACCGCGTTCCGCGTAACTTCGTCAACTTCCCGGCGGTTTTCCGCCGGCTGACGATCTCCGGAGTCCACCCGATCCAGCAAGCTCCAGGGCTGCACGGATTGAGCTCCCTCCTCGATACAAATTGCGACACTTTCCCCTCCCGCTGACACAGGGTTGCGACAGCGGGGGTTCAGAAAGGCATCACAGCGGCGCCCCCTGCCGCCCCCGACAGGAGCCCTGTGATGAAGACTTTTCTGACCGCCAGCGCGCTCGGCGCGATGCTGGTCGCCGGCGTCGCGATCGCGATGCAGAGCGAAGGCCCCGCTGCCACGCCCAAAAAGCCGGTTACCAAGGCCGAGATGCTGGCCCGCGCCGATGCGCGCTTCGACCGGATGGATGCCAACAAGGACGGCCAGCTCGATGCCAATGAGCGCAAGGCCGGTGCCGACGCCGCGCGCGCTGCGATGGCCGAGCGCAAGGGCGGAGAGATGGCTGATTTCATGCCCGGCGCCGGGCGTCGCGGCGGCATGGTCGGCGAAGGCATGCTCCAGCGCGTCGACACCAATGGCGATGGTCTGATCAGCAAGGCTGAGAACCGCGCCGCCGCCGAAGCTCGCTTTGCCCGGATGGACGCGAATGGCGATGGCACGATCGGCGCCGACGAGCGCGGCAAGGGACGGTGGAAGCGCGGCGGCGGACGCCGTGGCGGCGATGCCACCGAAGGCGCCCCCGGCCCGATGCATGGCGGCAAGCGCCACGGCATGAAGGCCGATGCCAATGGCGACGGCGTCATCACCCGCGCCGAGTTCGACGCGAGCAACGCCGAGCGCTTCGCCGCGATGGACACCAACAAGGACGGCAAGATCGACGCGTCCGAGCTGCCGCAGCGCGGTCGCCGCGGAATGACGCCGCCCCCTGCCCCCCAGGGCGAGTGACGTCGGTGTCGGGCGGGCTTTACGACCTCCTCCGTGCCGCCCGCCCGGCACTTTCCGAACCCGACGAATCTGCTACCCCGGCAGAGATGACCGCAGAAACTCCGCATTTGCTACTCGTCGACGACGAGCGATCGATCCGCGAACCGCTGGCCCAGTATCTGACGAAGCAGAATTTCCGCGTGACCCAGGTCGCCGATGCCGAGGCGGCTCGGGCGCGCCTGTCGGCCTATTCGATCGATCTGGTCGTGCTCGACATCATGATGCCGGGCGAAGATGGTCTCAGTCTTTGTCGCCATATCCGCGCGACCAGCGAGACGCCGGTGATCCTGCTGACCGCGAAGAGCGAGGAGACAGACCGGATCGTCGGGCTGGAAATGGGCGCCGACGACTATGTCGTGAAGCCCTTCAGCCCGCGCGAGCTGGCGGCGCGGATCAAGGTGGTGCTGCGCCGGATGCAGGCAGGCGGCACCCGCCAGCACGCGCCCGAAAGCGGCAGCTTCGCCTTTTCCGGCTGGGTGCTCAAGACCGGCGAACGCGCGCTGGTCGACCGTCAGGGCGTGTCGGTGCCACTGTCGACGGGCGAGTACAACCTGCTGCTCGCGCTGGTGATGCGCCCGCGCGCGGTGCTGACGCGCGACCAGCTCCTCGACCTGACCCAGGGGCGTGAGGCGGCGGCGTTCGACCGCGCGATCGACAATCAGGTCAGCCGGCTGCGCAAGAAGATCGAGCCGGACGCGAAGAACCCCACGCTCATCAAGACCGTATGGGGCGGCGGTTACACGCTGGCGAGCGACGTCACCCGGCTATGAGGCGCATCCCCCTTTGGCCCCGCAGCATGATGGGCCAGATGGCGCTGGTGGTCGCCATTGCACTGTTCCTGGCGCAGGCGATCAATTTCGGCCTGGCGCTACGGGACCGCTCCAGCTTCCGCCTCGCGCAGGCGACCCGCCCCGTCGCGACCCGCGTCGCTGATGCGCTCGAACGCGAGGTGCAGACCGGCCGCCCGATCCCGCAGGATCGCGGGCGGGTTCGCCGGGCCGCCAGCAACCCCATCCCACCCTACCTGTTCCGCCGGCCCGAGGTGCAGGAGGAACTGCGCCGCCAGCTGTCGGAACAGGGAGTGACGGCGGGTCGCATCGACACTGGCCTGCGCCCGGAGTCCGACGAGCCCCTGCCGTTCGCGGAGCGTCGCCGCGTGCGCGACAGACAACCCGGACCGACGCTGCTGATCGCGATCGAGCTGCCGGGCAAGGGCTGGGTGACGACCATCGCCCCCTGGCCGGGCAATCCGCGCCGGCTGTTCTGGCTGCTCGCGGGCCAAACGCT
Organism: uncultured Stakelama sp.; assembly: GCA_964496045.1. Classification (GTDB taxonomy): domain Bacteria; phylum Pseudomonadota; class Alphaproteobacteria; order Sphingomonadales; family Sphingomonadaceae; genus Sphingomonas. The sequence continues at coordinate 9,659 of CAZBYE010000070.1, read as the reverse complement.
CATCCTCTACGTCATCATGCTGCTGCCGGTGTTGTGGGCGACCCGGCGGATCTCGCGCCCCCTGCATGTCCTGGCGGCCTCCGCGCGCCGGTTCCGGCCCGGGGTGGAAGCCGAACCGGTCGAAGAGACCGGCCCCAGTGACGTACGCGCGGTGATCGGCGCCTATAACGCACTCGGCCAGCGCGTGACGGCAATGCTGGACGAGAAGGACCAGATGCTCGGCGCGATCGGGCACGACCTGCGCACCCCCCTCGCCGCGCTGCGCGTGCGGATCGAATCGGTCGATGACGACGAAGATCGCGCGCGGATGGCCGACACGATCGATGAGATGAACCGCACGCTCGACGATATCCTGTCGCTGGCGCGCCTTGGCCGCCCGAGCGAACCACCGACCGAGACCGACCTGTCCGCGCTGATCGACGCGGTGGTCGACGATTTCCGCGAGCTCGGCCATGCCGTCGGTTATGAGGACGGCCAGCGACTGATCGTCCGCCTGCGGCCCGCGTTGATGCGCCGCGCGGTGCGCAATTTGATTGAGAATGCCGTCAAATATGGCGGCGGCGGTGAAGTGACGCTGTCATCCGATGCGGCAACCGTGCGAATCGAGGTTGCCGATCGCGGTCCCGGCATCCCCGCAGAGCAGGTCGCTGCGGTATTCGACCCCTTCACCCGGCTCGACCCCTCGCGCAACCGCACCACCGGCGGGGTCGGTCTGGGGCTGACGCTCGCTCGCGCGATCGTGCGTGAGGCAGGCGGCGACATCGCGCTGGCCAATCGCGAGGGCGGCGGACTTTCCGCGACGATCGCGCTGCCCCGACGGTGACTCAGTCCGCGCCGGACGATATGCAGCAACGCATGAACGAAACTCCTGCGGAAAAGGCCGAAGCCCGCGCGATCCGCCGACGCTGGCTGACAATCGGTGAGATCGTGGCGGTGGCGGGCGTGATCATCGCCGGGGTGTCGCTCTGGGTAAGCTGGGCGGACAAGCGTGATGAGGCGAGCCAGAAGGCCGTCGAGGCCAGCAAGGCGAAGGCCGCCGAAACCCGACTCGACCTGCGTGTGAGCGCGGAAGGCGGACGTCAGGTCGTGCTGAGCGACCCGGCGCACGAAATTCTCGACACTGTAGTCGTATTTCCCAAGGCGCTTGGCGTTGGGGAGCAGGCGCCGGTGCTGCCGCGAATCGAATCGAGCTGGTTCAGCGGCGCGGTGCTCGCGGCCACCGACAAGGGCGCCGACGAGCGCGAGGGGCGACTGCCGGTACTGGTGACGGTGAGCTATCGTGCGGGTGATGCAACGAAGCAGGACCGCGCGATCGTCGAACTGGTATGGCGGACCAATGGCCGGATGCTCGCGGGCCGCGAGTTGCGGATCGAGGCGGCGCGGATCCGTGAGCGCGGGGGCGATCAGGCACGGATCGACGCGTTATGGGCTCAGGAAGCCGCGCGGCTGGGGACGAAGTAGCCGACCAAAAAGAAAGGCCCCTCCCCACAGCGGGGAGAGGCCTTTCCTTATTTTTCAGGCTTGCGCCCCAAAATCAGCCGACCAGTTCTTCCGGCTTGAAGAAATAGGCGATCTCGATCGCTGCATTCTCGTCCGAGTCCGAACCATGAACCGAGTTCGCCTCGATCGATTCGGCCAGTTCCTTGCGGATCGTGCCGGCGTCGGCGTTCTCAGGGTTCGTTGCGCCCATGATGTCGCGGTTGCGCTGCACGGCGTTCTCGCCTTCCAGCACCTGCACGACCACCGGACCCGAGATCATGAACTCGACCAGATCCTTGAAGAAGGGACGCTCGCGGTGAACGCCGTAGAAGCCCTCGGCTTGCTCGCGGGTCATCTGGATGCGCTTGGAGGCGACGACGCGCAGGCCCGCTTCCTCCAGCATCTTGGTGACCGCGCCGGTCAGGTTGCGGCGGGTGGCATCGGGCTTGATGATCGAAAAGGTCCGGTTCGCGGCCATGGCCGTGCGGCTCCTGTCATTAGGGGTGGGGATTGCGCGCGCCTCTAGCCGGGCTTGCGCCGCGCCGCAAGTTGCTGTGCTCAGCGTTCGTTCGAAACCCTGATCAGCTCGAGCACGTTGCCGGGCGCCGTCTCTGCGACAAGGGACGCGCGCAACTGCCCCAATAGCGCCGTTCGGTCTCGAAAAATGCATTGTGCGCCCGAATTAGGGTCGCGCGAAACATAGCCGCCGCCCGCCTCAACCGCGCTCCGCACCGCAGACGAACAGGGCAGGATGACCAGCCTCGCGGGCGAAGGTCGCGTGTCCAGCAGGATGTAACTTACATCATGGCGCGGCTCGCCGCGGTAGCGGCGTTCGATCTGCAGCACGAACCGGTCGGCATGGGCCGGGTCGAGCGGCACTGCGAGGACGCGCAAGTCAACGCGCTCGGCATCGTCAGAGCCGCCGCTGGTAACCAGCAGTGAATTATCCACCTGACGGCGCACCGTCATTACCTCGTCGCCCGGCTTCTCCACCGGATAGGGGCCGCCCGGCGCGATCGGCTCCCGCGCATAATAGGTGCCGTCGGCGATGACGGGCACGGCATCGCGCGCATCGAACAACGGCGGACCCGACCAGCAGCCGGACAGGATGAGCGACATCGCGAGAGCCGCGAAGCGCCGCACCTCAGCGCTCCTTGACCGATACCGCGATCCCGGGATTCTCGTCGGTCACCGAAGGATCGAACACCGGATCGCCCCCGCCTTTCAGGTAGGCCCAGCGGTAGCGCAGCCGATCCGGCCCGGCATCGACAATGGTCAGCACGATGTCGGAGATCACAACGCGCCGCGCCGCACGCGGCGCATCCTCGAACTGGCTGAAGGCAGGATTGACCAGATCGGCAATCGAATAGCCCCGCCGTTCAAACCGCATCCTGCCCTTGACGATTCCGGCATAGGCGATGTCGTAGATTTTCCCGGACTCGATCGGGTCGTGGCGCGCCGGATCAACAGGTCCGTCGCTATGGCCATACTCACGTGGGGGTATCAGTGCCTCCCCGACACGGGCAACAAGCAAATCGCCGGTTTCCTGCGCGTTCGCCTCACGTGCATCGGCGACCGCGGTAATCATCATGGCGGCCAGCGCGAGGGGCCAAAGCGAATGCCTCATGCCGCCTGCCCCCAGCGCCCGTTCTCGTCCTGCTTCCAGTAGCGGCGTTCGATGCCCTCGCGGCCTGCCAGCCCCTTCCACGCCGCGCGCGCCTCAGCGATCTTGTCCCCGTCGAAGAAATGGAATGCGCGGTCGAACTCGAGCGCCGCATCGCGCCATTCGCCGTCGATCAGCGCGACGAAGCGCGCACCATTGGCAGGGGCGACCTCGCTCGCGATCAGCACCGGCTGGATGCTGTCATTCCCTGCCCCTGCCTGTGCATGCGGCTGGAAGCTTTCGATCTGCCAGGTCCAGAGCGACCCGTCGATCCGCTGGCGCTGGTGTTCGTCGGTGGAGACGATCAGCAACCGCTGGCCGCTCTCCACCACCTTCACAGCGATGCCAGGGAGCGCACGCTCCAGCGGCGTCACGGTGAGATGGTAGAAATCGACCTGCACAAGTCCTCCAGCGCCTTCAGGCGTCGCGCATCAGGCGCAAAGAATGTCCTGCCAGAACTCGCAAAGACGATTTCCCGCGCAGTTGGTCTGACACAGGCTCTGGTCCGCCGAGGCTGGCGGCGCGGGCATGGCCACGGGCGTAAGCGCAATCAACAACGCGGCGGCACTGATTTGCAAAACCGTCATCTGACTTCCCCTCTGGCGAATGCCGACGGATGTCGGCGCCCGGAGACTATCGACGCGCTCGCGTCCGTCAACGTCCGGCACGCCGCCCCATGCGATCATGGAACGGCGCGCCAGAAGCCTTCTCAGCGCTCGAAATTGTCGCGGACGAAACGATCGAGCAGCTTGACGCCGTAACCGGTCGCGCCCTTGTCATAGGTGCTGCCCGGCTTGTCGGCCCAGACCATGCCCGCGATGTCGAGATGAGCCCAGCGCACACCCTCGTCGACGAAGCGCTGGAGGAACTGCGCCGCGGTGATCGATCCGGCGCCGCGCGGTCCGACATTCTTCATGTCCGCGATCGGGCTGTCGATCAGCTTATTATAGGCGTCGCCGAGCGGGAAGCGCCACAGCAGGTCGCCGGTTGCGCGGCCCGCAGCGAGCAGTTCGTCGGCAAGCCCGTCGTCATTGGCGAACAGCCCGCCATGCTCGCTGCCCAGGCTGATGATCATCGCACCGGTCAGCGTCGCGAGATCGACGATGGTCTTGGGCTTGTGGACCTGCTGGACCCAAGTGATCGCATCGCACAGCACCAGCCGCCCTTCGGCGTCGGTATTGATGACCTCGATCGTCTGGCCCGACATCGATGTGACGACATCGCCCGGGCGTTGGGCGTTACCGTCGGGCATGTTCTCTGCGAGCGCACACACGCCGATGACGTTCGCCTTCGCCTTACGGGTGGCGAGCGCCTTCATCGCGCCCACGACGGCGCCGGCGCCGCCCATGTCCCACTTCATGTCCTCCATGCCGGCGGCAGGCTTGATCGAGATGCCCCCGGTGTCGAAGGTCACCCCCTTGCCGACCAGCCCAACGTCGATGTCGCCTTCACCCTTGCCATTCCAGCGCATGGCGAGCAGCCGGCCTTCACGGACCGACCCCTGCGCGACACCCAGCAGCGCGCCCATGCCGAGCTTCGCCATCGCCGCGGTGTCGAGCACCTCGATCTCGATTCCCAGATCAGCAAGGTGACGGCAGCGTTCGACAAAGCTCTCGGGATAGACGATGTTGGGTGGATCGGAGACGAGACCGCGGGTCAGATCCAGCCCGTCAATGATCGCCGCCTGATCCTTCCATGCATCCTCGCTGCCATCTGGCGCGCCAACCACGACGATGGCGTCGAGCGTCGGCTTCTGCTTGTCAGTCAGGCGGGTACGATAGACGTCGTGGCGCCAGCCGCGCTGTACCGCGGCCGAAGCCAGACGCGCCGTCGCACGGGCCGAAGGCGCGCCGCCGAGGCTGGCGAAATCGACTACAATCGTCGTAACGCCAGAGGTCAGGAAGCGCGCGGTCAATGCGCCGCCCGCGCGCTCGTAATCTGCCTCGCTCCCCGCGCCGACGCCGAGCAGCAGGATGCGGTTCGCGCCTTCGGTTCCCGGCAAGAAAATCTCGACGATCGAACCCGCCTCACCCTCGAACCGGCCCGACTTCGCCGCGCCGCGCGCGAGCGCCAGTGTCGCGTCGTCCAGCACCCCGGCGGGCACGCGATCGAGGCCGTCTTTCTCGACCGGCAGAGCGATCACGCCCGCATCAACGGGACGGGCGGCGGAAAATGTTACGCGCATGAAGCTTCCTGTTCCTGTGGATCGTTGTCGTTTTGCGGTCTCTCTAGGCCAGTGCGCGGCGAACGGCAAAGGCCAGCTTCCCCTGGCGATTGCGAAGCCGGGCGCTGGATGCAATAGGGTTGGCGGGTAAGCGCGCAACGGGCGCGGGTGCCGGGTCGGTGTAAAGGGGTTTGGTTCGGACGTGACGCGCAAGGCTCTGCTACTCGCCGGGATTCTGCCGCTCGCGCTGTGCGTCGCACCCGCCGCCGCGACGCAGGACCTGCAGGATCGGCCGGTCGATCCGCCACCGCCGTCGGAAACACCGCTGCCGGGCGATCCCGACCAGATTCAGTTCTCCGCCGACCTCGCCGAGTATGACTCAGAAGGCGATGTCGTAACGGTGAGCGGCGACGTGCGGTTGTTCCGCGACGGCAACCGGCTGCGCGGCGACAAGGTGATATGGAATCGCAAGACCGGACAGGTCGTCGCGACCGGCAACATCGCCGTGACCAATCCCGAGGGTGACACCGCCTATGGCGACAAGATCGAGCTGACCGATTCGCTCAAGGACGGTGCGATCGACAATATGCTCGTCGTGCTTGAGCAGGGCGGGCGTCTCGCCGCCGAACGCGGCACGCGCGACGCCAATGGCGTCATCAATGTCGAGCGTGCGGCATACACCCCTTGCGCGGTGGTCGATGCCAGCAACTGCCCCAAGGAGCCGTCGTGGAAGATCACCGCGGTGCGGGTGGTCTATGACCCGGCCAAGAAACGGATGCGCTATCAGGGCGCGCGCGTCTCGCTGTTCGGATTTGCGACGCTGCCGCTGCCGGCCTTCTCGCATTCGGTCGGCGCCGGTAACGCCAGCGGCCTGCTTGCCCCCTCCATCCGTCTCGATGCGGTGAACGGGTTCGAGGTCGCCCTGCCCTATTATTTCACCCTGGGGCCCAATCGTGACGTCACTGTCACGCCGCATATCTTCACCAGAACGCTGCCGATGGTCCAGGCGGAGTACCGCCAGCTGACCGGCAACGGGGCGTTTCGTGTCTCGGGTTACGGCACCTATAGCCGCCGCAGCGACGACTTCGTCTCGCCGACGCTCTCCGTGCCGAACAAATATGCGTTCCGCGGCTATCTCGACGCGGCGGGACGCTTCCAGCTCGACCCCAATTGGAGCGTGAGCGGATCGCTGCGCGTCGCGAGCGACCGTACCTTCCTGCGCCGCTACGATATCTCCAGCGACGACCGGCTGCGCAGCAATATCCGAATCGAACGAATCGACCGCAATTCGCTGTTCAGCATCAACGGGTGGGCAGTGCAGACGCTGCGTCTTGGCGAGAGCCAAGGCCTTCAGCCGGTCGCGCTGCCCGAGATCGACTATCGCCTGCGCTTCGGTCAGTCGCTGCTTGAGGGTGGACGATTCGAGCTTCAGCTCAACAGCCTCGCGATCGGCCGGTCGAGCGGGCAGGACACACAGCGCGCCTTCGCTTCGCTGCGGTACGACCTGCGCAAGCTCACCGCCTGGGGTCAGGAAATTACGCTGACCGCGTATGGCCGCGGAGACCTCTACAATACCGACGACGTCACGGCGACCAGCCAGATCACCTATCGCGGACTCGAGGGATTCCGCGGCCGTGCGATTGGCGCGCTTGCGCTCGATATGAAATGGCCGCTGATCGGCGAGGCATTCGGCGGCATCCAGCGGATCACCCCGCGCTTCCAGATCGTTGCGGCGCCCAAACTCGAGAATTTCGACATCCCGAATGAGGACGCGCGTTCGGTCGACCTCGAAGATTCGAACCTGTTCGCGCTTAACCGCTTCCCCGGCTACGACCGGTTCGAGGATTCGACGCGCTTCACCTTCGGGCTGGATTACGCGCTCTACCTGCCAGGCCTGTCAGTCGAAGCGAATATCGGCCAGAGCTACCGCCTCGATTCGCGCCCGACCATCCTGCCCGACGGCACCGGGCTGACCGACCGCCTCTCCGACATCGTCGGACGAACGGTGGTGCGCTACAAGGACTTCCTGTCCTTCACGCACCGCTACCGGCTCGACAAGGACAATCTCGCGATCCGCCGCAACGAGATCGACGCGACGGTCGGTTCGCGCGACACCTTTGCGACGATCGGCTATCTCCGGCTCAACCGGAACGTGGATTTCGCACTTGAGGATCTGCAGGACCGCGAGGAAGCGCGGGTCGGCGCGCGCGTGAAGGTCACGCGCTTCTGGTCGGTGTTCGGCTCGGCGGTCATCGACCTCACCAACGCTGAGGAAGATTCTGCCTCGCTCGGCAACGGATTCGAACCGATCCGCCACCGTCTGGGCGTCGAATATGAAGACGACTGTCTGCGCCTTGGCGTCACCTGGAAGCGTGACTACCAGACGAGCGGTGACGCCCGGCGCGGCAACAGCTACCTCTTGACGCTGGCGCTCAAGAATTTGGGACGTTAGGTAAATCTCGACATCGGTCCGACCCACAGAGAGCGGGAGCGGGCTGGT
>CAZBYE010000070.1:0-1843 GCA_964496045.1 uncultured Stakelama sp. | reverse complement strand
GGGCGTTAGGGGGTGTCGCGGGCGCGTAAGCCCCAGTTCAGGCACAATTGGCGATTAAACGCCGCATTCCCCAACGGGAACAGGTTTCAGGTACAGGTGAAGATGACTTCGAAGGTCGTATATTTCTGCCGTTCGGCAGCTCTGATCCTTGGCATCGCGGGAAGCGCCGCAATCGCTGCGCAGCAGGCGGCCGAAACGCCGCCGCCGTCCAGCGCCGCCAACCTCGATCTGCCCAAGGAAATCCAGCTTCTGGGTAAACCCGATCCCAACGTCCGCAAGCCGACTGCGCTTGTGAACGGGTATGTGATCACCCGCACCGACGTCGATCAGCGGTTTGCGCTGTTCGTCGCGCTCAACCAGCTCAAGCTGACCGCTGAGGAGCAGGATCGGTTGCGTCTCCAGGTGCTTCGTCTGCTGACCGACGAAACGATCCAGATCCAGGAAGCCAAGTCGAACGACATCACGATCGGCGCCGATCAGATCGACCGCAGTTTTGCCTCGATCGCCAGCCGTTATCAGCGCACCCCTGACCAGATGCGCGCATGGCTGCGTGAGGTCGGCGCGTCGGAGCGGTCTTTCAAACGCCAGATCGAAGGTGAAATTGCCTGGCAACGCGTCATCCAGCGCAAGGTCGGCGCCTTCATCAACGTCGGCGACGAAGAGGTGAAGTCGATCATCGACCGGCTTGAGGAGGCCAAGGGAACCGACGAGTTCCATCTGCGCGAGATCTATATCTCCGCCACGCCCGAGCGACAGGGCGAGGTATTCCAGTCGATGCAGCAGATGATTCAGCAGATGCAGCAGGGTCGTCCCTTCGAATATTTCGCGCGCTTCTCGGAAGCGACGACGGCGGCGCAGGGCGGCGATCTGGGATGGGTGCGTGCCGGTATGCTTCCTGCACAGCTATCGCAGGCCGCACAGCAGATGCAGGTGGGTCAGGTTGCCGGTCCGATCGAAGTGCCGGGCGGCTTTTCGGTCCTCTATCTCGTCGACAAGCGCCAGGTGCTGATGGCCGACCCGCGCGACGCCAAGCTCAGTCTGCGCCAGCTCACCGTCAAATTCCCGGCTGGAACCAGCCAGGCGCAGGCTCAGGCCAAGGCGTCGGAGTTCGCTACGGTGCTGCGTTCGACCGCCGGCTGCGGCGCAGTGGGCAAGGCCGCCGAGACGCTGGGCGCGGAGGTCGTGGACAATGAAGCAGTGCGCGCGCGCGATCTGCCGCCGCAGCTGCAGGACATTGTTCTCAAGCTCCAGGTGGGCGAGGCGACCCCGCCCTTTGGTTCGCCCGAAGAGGGCGTGCGCGCCCTGGTGCTGTGCGGCCGCGATGACCCCAAGACCGCATCGCTGCCCAGCGCGGAAGAGATTCGCAACGGGATCGAGGAAACGCGCACGAACCTGCGCGCGCAGCGTTACCTTCGCGATCTGCGCCGCGACGCCATCATCGACTATCGCTGAGCCATGAGCATCCCGGTCCGCCCCCTTGCGGTCGCCTTGGGCGATCCTGCCGGGATCGGACCGGAGATCGTTGCCAAGGCGTGGCGGGATCGCGAGCTTCAGGCACTGCCGGTCTTCTTCGCCGTCGGTGACCCGCGTTCGATCGCGGCGGTATGGGACGGGCCCGTTGCGACAATCGCAAATCCGGACGAGGCCCGCGCCGTATTCGGTGAAGCGCTGCCCGTGCTCGCCGTCGCCGGTTCCGGGGAGATCATTCCCGGCCAGCCCGACGATGCCGGCGCCCGCTGCGCGCTCGACAGCCTTGAGCTGGCCACCGGCCTGACACGATCGGGCGCCGCGGGCGCGCTGGTGACGGGGCCGGTGTCCAAGGCACAGCTCTATCGCATCGGCT
>CAZBYE010000069.1:0-12706 GCA_964496045.1 uncultured Stakelama sp. | reverse complement strand
AGCCGGTCGGATCGAAATGCTCGATATTCTGGATCTTATACTGTTTCCCGGTCTCGCCGAAATCGACCATGTCACCGGTCGAGCGCGAGGAGGCGACCACCGCCAGCTCGTCGATCGGGAATTCCCGCTCGGCCAGAATGTTGAGCATTTCACGACCGACATTGCCGGTAGCGCCTGCGACAACGACACGATAACCCATGTGAGACCCTTTCATGCGGTCGAGCCGCCCGGAGTTCGGGCAGCGACATAGTCATTTTTCGGTAGGAAGTCAGCGGGCCTGCTGCCCGCCGGTTGAAGATGTTTCGCGGCATAACCCGAACGCCACGACCGGCTGGTTCAGCGGGTCGTGTTCCGGGTGGTCATAATGGGCCGTTTTCGAAACATGAGCGCGCCCCTAGCAGGCAAATTGCGCGGGGGGTAGCGAATTTCTTCTTTCGTTGCGGTGAAGCGCGGGTTCATTCCACCGGTGGCACCCGGCTCGACACCAGTTCACCCTGCTTGCGCTCGATCGACCACAGCAGCCGCGGCTCGACGGGGTCCCAGTCGATCGCCTGTCCGCCCGTGGGCACCGCGACTGTCGCGACATGGTCGAGCACCGTCCCCGCCTGCGGCAGCCTGAGGACATACAGCTCGGGCAGGTCGTGCCCCGTCACATAGAGATAGCCGTCGCGATTCCACCGCCCACCCGATGAGCTGTATGGCGCCATCCGCGCCAGCACGGTCTCGGGGAACAGCCACGCCGCCTGCTCGGCGAAGTTCGCGTCGTAGCGCACCAGCGTCGTCCAGCGGTGATCCTTGCCCGGCTCGCCGCCCTTCTTGCCGTAATGCGCGAAGCACGCCCACCAGCTCCCGTCATGCCAGTCGAGCCAGGTCAGCGATCCCCTGCCCGGCCCCAGACTGCGGCTCGCCACGGGCTTCAGCGTCTTCGCATCGAAGCTCTCGATCGAACTCGCCTGCGGCACCGCGGGATAGTTGGACGCCGCACACACCAGCTGCCGCCCCTTCAGGATGCAGCTGTTGATGTGCGGGTAGCGCGCCTTCTCGCCCTCGAACCGCGCCACGGTCCGGCCCGTCCGCCGGTCGATCCGCGCGATCACATTATTGTCGATCGCATAGAGGTCACGCGGACCCGCTGCGACGCCCTGATCGGCGTCGGGCGCGGGTACGCGTGCGACTTCGGTCGCAGTCAGCGACGCCTGCAGCGCAAGGGCGAGGATCAGGCCCATCAGAACTTCGCCGACACGCCGCCCCAGAAGGTGCGGCCATAGCGCTCCTGCTGGACGAACCAGTCGGTGCGGTCGCCCTGATACTGGCGCGTCGGCTCGTCGGTCAGGTTCTGCGCCTCGGCGAAGACGGAGATATTGTCGGTGACCTGAAACCGGATCTTGGCGTCGAGCCGGCGCAGATCGTCATTATACTGGTCCTGGAACGGCAGCCCGCCCACCGCGATCAGCGACGCGCCGGTATTATGCCAGGCGATCGACGCCTCGACCGGCCCCGCCTGATAAAAGAGCTGCGCGCCGTACAGGAACTCCGACTGGCTCGGGAAGGTCGAAACGCGGCCATTGGGCAGGGTCAGGGTCGAACTCACCAGCGTCCCGTTCATCTCGATCCCGAAGCCCGAAAGGAAGCCCGGGAGGAAGGTGAACTGCATCTGGAACGCCGCCTCGGCGCCGATCAGCTTGGCGCTGTCCGCGTTCATCGGCTGCGATGTGCTGAGCCGCTCGAAGTTCAGCCCGGCAAAGCTCGTGTTGGTCAGCAGATTGCTCTGCGTGAAGATCGGATTGTCGATGAACTTGGCGAAGGCGCCCACCGACAACAGCCCGCCCTTTGCGAAATAATATTCGGCGGAGATGTCGATGCTGTCGGCGCGATAGGGCTTGAGGTTGGGATTCCCGGTCGAGAAGCTCCCCTCATACGTCCCGTTGCCGTTGCCATCCTCGTAGGACAGCGATCCGCCCGGCGAGAGCTGGCCGTAATTGGGCCGGCCAAGGTTGCGGGTATAGGCGATGCGGAAGCTGTATTTCTCGCCCGCGTCGATGCGGATGATCAGGCTCGGCAGCCAGTCCGAATAATTGTTCTCGGCATTCACCGGCACCACGGTCGTGCCGTTCTGCAGCCGCGATCCGGTGACCTTGCTGGTGGTCCGCTCATAGCGCAGGCCCGGCGTGATCGTGGCATAGCCGGACCTGATCGTCGCCTGCGCATAGGCCGCCCACACATCTTCCTGAATGAAGATGTCGTTGAGCGTTGCATTGGCGAGGCTCGCGGCGGCGTCGCGTACGAAATAGGCGCTGGTGAGGTTGCCCCTGGTCCAGTCGCGGATCGCATTGGCGCCGATCGTCGGGCCGTTCAGATAGGGGCGGTCGTCGCCGTCGGGATAGGTCCGCACCGCCTCGCCCTGCAGGTTGAACTGACCCAGCGTGAACCGCGTCGCCGCGTTGCCGCCGCGCGCCCAGGTTTCGTTGCGCGAATCGAAGCTCTTGTCGGTGGTGCGATATTTGCCGCCCAGCTTGACGTTGCTGCCCTCATCCAGCGCCGCGATGTTCCAGGTCAGGTCGAGCTTGCCCTGCCAGATATCCTCGTCGCCGGTCTCCATCTGCTCGGTATACTGACGGAAGCCCATCTGGTTCGCGGTGCATTCGGTGCGCGGCGTCGCGGTGAAGATCTTCTCGCCGAAGTTGAAATCGACAATGCCGGGGTTGCAGCGGAACTGCCAAAGCTGGTTCGGCTCGCGCACCTCATTGTGCACGCGCGCAACGACATAATCGAGCTTGAGGTCGCCGAACCGGCTCGATCCGCCGAGCATCGCAGCGAGGATCGACTTCTCCTTATATTCAAGGCGCAGGTCCTGCCGCCGCTCGGTATTCCCCGTCTGCGTGCCGCTCGTCCCGCCCGCATTGAAGGTCAGCGTCGGCAGCAGCGCGTCACTCGCAAAGTCGAGGCGGTAGCGCTGGCGATATTCGTCCTCGCTGAACTTTGAGTAGATGCCGCGCAGATAGAGTTCGTGGTCGTCGTTCGGCCGCCAGTCGAGCGATCCCGCCGCGCCGATCCGTTCGCGCTTCAGGCTATAGTCGGTGTGCTTGATGTTGGTCGGCATCCCGCCGCGCGCCGCACCCGTCACCGGGCGCCAGTCATCGGGATAGACGCCATAGCTGGTGAAGGTCCGCTCCGAATAGCTTCCGCCGAGCAGGATGCCGAACTCCTCGTTCGCGCCAAAGCGTCCGCCGACACTGACATCGCCGCGCACCGGCACCTTGTCGTTCAGCTCCTGATAGCCCGCCTGAACATTGGCCTGCACCACGAAGCGTTCGCGAAAGTCGAACGCGGTCTGCGGCACCAGGTTGATCGATCCGCCGATCCCCTGCCCGTCCTGATCCGCGGTCTTGGCCTTGGTCACCTCGACCCGGTTGAGCAGCTGCCCAGAAACGATATCGAGCGGGAGCGAACGGTTTTGCCCGTCCGGGTTGCCGATCTCGACCCCGCTGAACGTGTAGTTGTTGAGGTCCGACGGGATGCCGCGGATCGCGACATAGCGCCCCTCGCCCTGATCATAGGTGACGCCAAGCCCCGGCAGCCGCTCGACCACCTCGGCGACGTTGCGGTCGGGCAACCGCCCGATCTCGTCCGCCGCCGCGACATCCATGATCCCGATCGCGTTGCGTTTGATCTCGATCGCGCGTTCCTGCTGCGCGCGCTGCCCGGTCACGACGACCTCTTCGCCCTCTGCTTCCTGTGCATGCGCGGTCAGGACGAACACCGGCAAGGCGGCGGTGGCGAGCAGCAGTTTCTTCATATCATATCCCCTTCGGTCGGGGCGCGGCTAGGCTTCCCTCGCGACTGCAGCATGAAGTGTCCGTGACGCTACGGCGTCCGTTGGATGACGCATCGATGACGTTGCATGCGCGCCACGCGGTGGACGAAACCGGGCTGCGTCGCCTAAGACCGGGCTTCAGATCGAACCCTGGGAGACGATGCCTTGGCCGAACCTTTCGTGCGTCCCGACGTCCGCGTGCTGCTCGATATGCTCGCCGCGATGCCCCAACAGGAATGGCCGCCCCAGCCCGCCGTCTATCGCGCGCAATATGCGGGGATGAAGGATCTGGTGGACATCCCGGCGGGTGAACTCGCGCTGATCCGCGATCTCGCCATCCCCGGCCCGGCCGGCACGATTCCCGCCCGCCTGTTCGACGCGCGTGAACGTCGCGAGCCCGGCCCGGTGCTGGTCTTCTTCCACGGCGGCGGCTTCGTCATCGGCGACATCGACACCCATGCCTCGGTCGTCGCGGAAATGGCGCGCACGCTCGACCTGCCCATCGTCTCGGTCGGCTATCGCCTTGCGCCCGAGCATGTCTGGCCCGCTGCGTCGGACGATGCCGAGGCTGCGGCACGCTGGGTCGCATCGAGCCCGGCCGAGCTTGGCCGCGCGGTCACGTCGATCGCGCTCGGCGGTGACAGCGCGGGCGGACAGATGTCGGCGGTCGCTGCCATCGAGCTGCGCGACCGGCCCGCTGCGGTGCCGGTGATCGCGCAGCTGCTGATCTACCCCGCCGCCGATCTGCGCACCGACTATCCCTCGCTCGACAGCTTTGCCGAGGGGTATTTGCTCACCAAACGCAGTCTGGACTGGTTCTCCGAATGCTATGCGGCGGATGTCGCGCATCCGCGCGCCTCGCCCATGGCCAATGAATCGCTTGCCGGGCTGCCGCCTGCCGTGATCGTCACCGCCAGCCTCGATCCGATCCGCGATCAGGGCCGCGCCTATGCCGCGGCGCTGATCGGCGCGGGCGTGCCGGTGGTATTCCGCGAAGCCGCGGGCAACATCCACGGCTTCATCACGCTGCGCCGCGCGATCCCGTCTTCGCAGGGCGACGTCGCGGGGATGCTCGCCGCGTTCAAGGACGTGCTGGTCGAAGCCGAAGCCAACCGCGTGATGGTGCAGGCCGCGGCATGATCGATCGCGACGCGCTTCCCTACCGCCCCTGCGCCGGGGTGATGCTGCTCAGCCGCGACGGGCAGGTGTTCGTCGGCCAGCGCCTCGATTCGACGCTTGAAGCCTGGCAGATGCCTCAGGGCGGGATCGATCCCGGCGAAGACGCGCTCGAAGCCGCCTATCGCGAGCTTTGGGAGGAAACCGGCGTCGTCCGGGACGCGGTCGAATTCGTCACCGAGGCCCCGGAGGAACTCTATTACGACCTGCCCGACGACCTGATCGGCAAGGTGTGGAAGGGCAAGTGGCGCGGCCAGCGCCAGCGCTGGTTCCTGTTCCGCCTCACCGCGGGGGATGAAGCGATCGACATCGAAACCGCCCACCCCGAATTCCGTGCATGGCGCTGGATCGACCCGGCCGAGCTTCCGCGGGTGATCGTGCCGTTCAAGCGCGAACTCTATGCCAGGCTGCTCGAAATCTTCGCCGATCCGCTTGATCTGCCTGCCTGATCTCGATTTTGCCGCATTGCAGTATTAACAGGACGCCCATGCGCCGGACGATCCCCCTGATCCTCGCCCCGCTGCTGCTCGCAAATGCGCAGGCGGACGAAGCCCCGCCCGAGATGCCCGACACGGTCAAGGCAATGCTCGACGCCGCGATGAAGGCGGGCGACGAAGCTGCGGTCAATGCGATCGTCAAATATGCCAAGGCCGCCGACAAGGCGAGCGTCGAGGTGGCCGAGAAGGCCGCCGGCAGCTGGAAGCGCGAGCGCCGCGAGGCCGCCGAGCGCCGCGTCCGCGAGGCGCGCTTCCTCGATCTGATCAAGGGCCGCGCCGAGCTGGGCGGCTATGTCACCACCGGCAATTCGGAGACGGTGGGCCTGACCGGCGTGGTCGACGTCAAGCGTGAAGGGCTGCAATGGCGGCACAAATGGCGCGCGCAGGCCGATTATCAGGAAAGCCTCAACGTCGTGGTGCGCGAACGCTACCTCGCCAGCTACGAACCGAACTACAAGGTCAACGACCGTTTCTATGCCTATGGGGCGGCGCTGTTCGAAAGCGACCGCTTCCTTGGCTTCACTGAGCGCTATTCGATCTCGGCCGGCGCCGGCTACACCGCAGTCAACGACGGCAAGCTGCGCATCGATGTCGAGCTTGGCCCGGCCTATCGCCA
The DNA here is from genome assembly GCA_964496045.1 of uncultured Stakelama sp. Lineage (GTDB taxonomy): Bacteria > Pseudomonadota > Alphaproteobacteria > Sphingomonadales > Sphingomonadaceae > Sphingomonas. Next base: position 6,603 of record CAZBYE010000069.1, on the reverse strand, counting down.
CACCGCCTTCACCGACAACACGATCGAAAGCCAGATCGCCGCACGCGGCAAGCTCGACCTCGACTGGAAGCTGTCGCCGGCCATCACCTTTAGCCAGGATGCGTCGGCCTATTTCCAGCAGGCGAACAGCACCATCACCACCAAGACCGCCCTGCGCGCAAAACTGTTCGGGCCCTTCTCGGCCCAGATGTCCTACGCCGTGAACTATGAAAGCACGCCGCCGGCCGGGCGCAAGACGATGGACACCACCAGCCGGGCGTCGCTGCTGGTCGATTTCTAGAGGCAGCTTGTCCTCCCCCGCTAGGGGGAGGCGGCGCCGAAGGCGACGGAGGTGGAGAACGGCAATTCGCCGCGAACTTCACGCCCATCCGAACCCTTCTCTGTCATCCCGGCCTTGTGCCGGGATCCATCGCACCGCAAACGATGACCAAGAAGCTGAACCGCATCGCGCGCGGCAGAGTGGCCCCCGGCATAAGGCCGGCGTGACAGTTTAGGTTGCCACCAATGGTCAGTTACTCTGCGGGGGATGGAATGCTGAACCGTTTCGTGAATCTCTTTGGAACCCGTCCACCACGAGATGGGCAATCGGTTCTGGGACGACAGATTGAAGCGACGCTCTGTGCGTTCGCAGCCACCCCGTTCCCTTGCAATGTAGGATTTCGCCTGCTCCACTCGCTTCGCCGGGCAGGCCCGGCCGCTCTTTGAATCCGTCGATAGTCTTGCCCAATATGCACGGCTCGCCCGAAGGAAGGCAATTCGCGCGCGCGTGGGAGTGTGACTTTTGGGACTTTCCAGCCCGCTCCGCACCCAAACCCGTATCGCTGGAAACTTTCCTTCGCCGGGGGTTCACCCGCCGCGTATCACCCGATACACAATCGCGAATGGGTCTTTCCGCAATCGAAACCGCCGCGATCGAGCATGCCCGCGCGGCACCAATGCTCGCTCAGGTCGAACGCTGGGTCGCGGTCAATAGCGGCACGCGTAACCTGCCCGGCCTCGCGACGATGGCGGAAATGCTCGCCAGCGCCTTTGCCGCGCTTCCGGGTGAGCTGACGCTGGTCGATCCCGTGGCGGTCGAGACGGTCGACACCAAAGGCGACCTCCTTCCGCTCGCCCATGGCCGCCATCTCCATCTTCGCGTCCGGCCCGAGGCCCCGGTCCAGATGCTGTTCACCGGCCATATGGACACGGTCTTCCCCGACGATCACCCCTTCCAGTCCGCCACCTGGCTGCCCGATGGCCGCCTCAACGCCCCGGGCGCCGCGGACATGAAGGGCGGCATTGCCGTGATGCTTGCTGCGCTCCGGGCGGTCGAGGAAACCCCTGCCGCCGAACGCTTCGGCTACGAGGTCGTCATCAACTCCGATGAAGAAACCGGCTCCTTCGCTTCCGCCGCGCTGATCGCGCAGGCGGCAAAGGGCAAGGTCGCCGCGCTCACCTACGAACCGGCCTTGCCCGACGGCACGCTGGCCGGGGCACGCGGCGGCACCGGCAATTTCTCGATCGTCGTCCACGGCCGCAGCGCGCATGCCGGCCGCAATCCCGAGGAAGGCCGCAACGCGATCGTCGCCGCCGCCGACCTCGCGCTGCGCCTCGCCGCGGCGAAGGGGGACGGTCTCGCGGTCAACCCGGCGCGGATCGAGGGCGGCGGACCCAATAATGTCGTACCCGATCTCGCCATCCTGCGGGTCAACTTCCGCCCGGCATCGCATGAGGCGATCGCCCGCGCCGCCGCGCTGATCGAGACTGCGACCGCCGAGGTGGCCGCCGCGCACGACGTCCATGTTCATGTTCACGGCGGCTTCAACCGCCCTCCCAAGCCCCTCGATCCCGGCGCCGAGCGGCTGTTCGGGCTGGTCAAACAGGCCGGCGCGGATCTCGATATCCCCATCGCGTGGAAAGCCACGGGCGGGGTGTGCGACGGCAACAATATCGCCGCCTGCGGCGTGCCCGTGGTCGACACCATGGGCGCTCGCGGTGGCGCGATCCATAGTGCAGAGGAATTTCTCATCCCTGAAAGCCTGCCCGAGCGCGCCGCGCTCTCCACCCTCACCATCCTGCGTATCATCGAGAAGGGCAGCGTATGACCTTCCTGATCCGCCCGGCTCGCGAGGACGACCTTCAGGCGCTGTACGAGATGGCGAAGCTTACCGGCGGCGGCTTCACCAATTTGCCGCCGGAGAAACCGGCTCTGCGCACCAAGCTCGAACGCAGCGCATTGGCCTTCTCCCGCACTGACGATGCGCTCAGGGACGAACTGTTCGTGCTGGTGCTGGAAAACACCGAGACCCGCGAAGTGCGCGGCACTTGCCAGATTTTCACCCAGGTCGGCCAGCGCTGGCCCTTCTACAGCTACCGCCTCGGCATCGAGACCAAGCATAGCGAAGCGCTCGCCCGCACCTTCCGGGCCGAGATCCTCAGCCTCACCAACGATCTGGAAGGCTGCAGCGAAGTCGGCGGCCTGTTCCTCCACCCCGGCGAGCGTGCCGGCGGTCTCGGCATGCTGCTCGCCCGCAGCCGCTATCTGTTCATCGCGATGCACCGCGCCCGTTTCGGCGACCGTGTCCTCGCCGAACTGCGCGGCGTGATCGACGAAGCCGGCGGGTCGCCCTTCTGGGATGGCGTCGCCGGACGCTTCTTCGGTATGAACTTCCAGCAGGCCGACGAATTCAACGCCATCCACGGCAACCAGTTCATCGCCGATCTGATGCCCAAGCACCCGATCTACACCGCGATGCTGACCGAAGGCGCGCGCAGCGTGATCGGCCTGCCCCACCCCTCCGGCCGCGCCGCGATGCGGATGCTCGAGCAGGAAGGGTTCGCGTTCGAGAATTACATCGACATCTTCGACGGCGGCCCGACCATGACAGCCCGCACCGATCAGGTGATGACCGTCCGGGATTCCCGCACCGACAAGGTCGCCGAAGTCGCCGATGGCGGCAGCGCCAGCATCATCGCTCGCGGCACGCTCGGCGACTTCCGCGCCTGCCACGGCCGCGTCGGCCTCAGCGATGGCGGCGTCACGGTGGACGCCACCTCAGCGGCAATCCTGGGCGTGGAAGCCGGGCAAGAGGTTCGCCATGCCCCGCGTTGAGATCAACTTCGACGGTCTGATTGGTCCCAGCCACAATTATGCGGGCCTCAGCCCCGGCAACCTCGCCGCGACCCGCAACAGCGGAGCGGTCTCGCAGCCCCGTGCCGCCGCGCTTCAGGGCATCGCCAAGATGCGCGCCAATCTGGCACTGGGGCTGACCCAGGGCATCCTGTTGCCCCACGCCCGGCCCGACCATCACTGGCTGGACTCGCTCGCAACCCGCTATGCCGACGCCGCGCCGCATCTTCAGGCACAAGCGCTGTCGGCCTCGTCGATGTGGGCCGCCAATGCCGCGACCGTCTCTCCGGCACCCGACACCGCGGACGGACGGTGCCACCTGACCGCCGCGAACCTTGTGACGATGCCCCACCGCAGCCACGAATGGCCCGGCACGCTGGCTCAGCTTCGCCTCGCCTTCGCCAACGACGCCTTCCGCGTCCACGGCCCCGTCCCCGCCCCTTTCGGCGACGAAGGCGCGGCCAACCATATGCGCCTTTGCCCGGAGCATGACGCGCCCGGCGTCGAAGTGTTCGTCTATGGCGTCTCCGGCGGCCCCTTCCCCGCCCGCCAGCATCGTGAGGCCAGCGAGACCGTCGCCCGCCGCCATGGCCTCGACCCCGACCGCACATTGTTCGTCCAGCAGTCGGAAGAGGCGATCGCCGCCGGCGCCTTCCACAACGATGTCGTCGCAGTCGCCAATGGCCGCGTGCTCTTCGCCCATGAACAGGCGTTCGCGGACAAGCAGGGCTTCTACGCCGATCTCCGGCGCCTGATGCCCGAAGTCGAGATCGTCGAGGTTCCGGCCTCCGCCGTCAGTCTCGCCGACGCGATCTCTTCTTACCTGTTCAACGCCCAGCTCGTGACCCTGCCCTCGGGCGAAACCGCGCTGGTCCTGCCGACCGAGGCGCGCGACACACCAAGCGTGTGGACCTGGTTGCAGGCGCATGTCGCGGGCAATGGCCCGATCCGGCATCTCGAAGTGGTCGATGTCCGCCAGTCGATGGCGAATGGCGGCGGCCCCGCCTGCCTCCGCCTGCGGGTCGTCGCCGATCCGGCTACAATCGATCCGCGCTTCCTGGTTGACGAGGCCAAGCTCGACCGGATCGCCGCGCTGATCGAGGCGCATTGGCCCGAGACGATCGCACAGGACGAGATCGGCAGTACCGCCCTGATCGCGCGCATCGAAGCCGCCCGAACCGCGCTGCTCAACCTGCTCGGCACTGTCGAGTTAATTGACAGCTAACCATATCCGTTGACGCGGAATCGCGGATTCCCGCCACTGGTCCGGTTCTTGCGTTGATGCGCGCATGTTCGCACGCGTCAAACGGCTGTTCACGATCAAGACCCGCTTCGAAGCCTTCATGGTGATCTACGCGCTCGGGGTCGGCGCGGTCGATCGTGGCCTGCACTATCTGGAACAATATCCCGGCATGGGCGGCTGGATGCTCTTCGCCGCCTGCCCGATCGCGGTATTCATGGCCGGCGCGCGAATTCTCGACTCGCTCGACGCCGGCCTCGACTGAGCTATTCGAACTCCAGGATCGCGGCGTCGACGGCCAGGCTCTCGCCCGCACCGAAGTTCACCGCCTTCACCACACCGGTCTTCTCGGCGCGCAGGATGTTCTCCATCTTCATGGCTTCGACCACAGCGAGCGGCTGCCCGGCCTCGACCTTGTCGCCCACCGCCACCTCGACGCGGGTCAGCAGCCCCGGCATCGGCGCGAGCAGGAAGCGGCTCATATCCGGTGGAATCTTCTCGATCATATGCTTGGCCAGCTCGGCAACGCGCGGGCGATAGACCTCCACGCGATGCGCGGCGCCGCGCGTCGTCAGCACCCAGCCGGTCCGCGTTTTAGCGACCTTCACAGCCAGCTCGCCACCGTCCCCATGTGCCACCGCGATCCGGTTGCCCGGATTCCATTCGACTGTGCCTTCGATCAGTTCGCCATCGACGATCGCGCCATCGCCCAGCGTGACTTCGTGCGCGATCGCACCCAGGTGCACGACCCAATCGTCCCGAGCAGGCGGCATCGCGCCGAGCTGGCCCGAGACCAGCGATGCGCGCTCCGCCTGCCGCCAGGTCAGCACCGCGGCGATTGCTGCGAGGCGGCGCGTCAGCAGGGCGTCCGCGGGTGCACCAACGAATCCCTCGGGATACTCCTCAGCGATGAAGCCGGTCGTCAGCGCGCCCGAACGGAAGCGCGGGTGCTGCATCAGCGCGGAGAGGAAATCGACATTGTTACCCAGTCCCGCCAGCTCGAACCGGTCGAGTGCAGCGACCTGCAGATCTGCCGCCACGTCGCGCGTCTCGCCCCAGGTGATCAGCTTGGCGATCATCGGGTCATAGAACATGCTGACCTCACCGCCCTCGGTCACGCCATCGTCGACACGGACATAGCCGTCCCCACCCACTTCACCATATGGCGTGCCCTGCGCCGCGGGCGGGCGATAGCGCACCAGCCGCCCGGTCGAGGGCAGGAAGCTGCGATACGGATCCTCGGCATAGATGCGGTTCTCGATCGCCCAGCCTGTCAGCTTCACATCATCCTGGCCGAAAGCGAGCTTCTCGCCCGCCGCGACGCGGATCATCTGTTCGACCAGATCGAGCCCGGTCACCGCCTCGGTCACCGGATGCTCGACCTGAAGCCGGGTGTTCATCTCGAGGAAGTAGAAGCCTTCGCCGGTCGTGTCGGCGCCGCTGACGATCAGCTCAACCGTGCCCGCGCTATAATAGTCCACCGCGCGTGACAGCGCGACCGCCTGCTCGCCCATTTTCCGGCGCATCTCAGGAGAAACGAACGGCGACGGAGCTTCCTCGACCACCTTCTGGTGACGTCGCTGGATCGAGCATTCGCGCTCGCCCAGATAGACGATGTTGCCGTGCTGGTCGCCCAGCACCTGAATCTCGATATGCCGCGGGCTTTCGATGAACTTCTCGATGAACACGCGATCATCGCCGAACGACGCCAGCCCCTCGCGCTTGGTCGCCTCAAACCCTTCGCGGACATCCTGCTCGCTATAGGCGAGCCGCATTCCCTTGCCGCCACCGCCGGCCGATGCCTTCATCATCACCGGATAGCCGATCTCCGCCGCGATCTTCACCGCGTGCTCGGTATCGTCGATCACCCCGACAAAGCCGGGCACCACGTTGACACCCGCTGCCTTGGCCAGCTTCTTGGACTCGATCTTGTCGCCCATCGCCGCAATCGCGCCCGGCGGCGGCCCGACGAACGCGATGCCCGCCTCGGCACACGCCTTCGCGAAGCTCTCGCGCTCGGACAGGAAGCCGTAGCCCGGATGGATCGCATCCGCGCCCGTAGCCTTGGCGGCGGCCAGGATCAGTTCGGCCTTGAGATAGCTTTCCGCTGCTGGCGCCGGACCGAGCCGCACCGACTCGTCGGCCATCAGCACATGCGGCGCGCGCGCATCGGCATCCGAGTAGACCGCGACCGTCGCGATCCCCATCCGCTTGGCGGTGCGGAACACGCCGCACGCAATCCCGCCGCCAA
>CAZBYE010000068.1:0-12749 GCA_964496045.1 uncultured Stakelama sp. | reverse complement strand
GGCATGGGTGCCGGTGGCGCGCGGATGGCGCAGGCCGGGGCCGCCATCGGTCGAGATCGCCACCATCGGATCGAGCAGCAGCACGTCCTGCAGCGCCTGATCCATCGTGAAATGCGCGCCCGAACCGCCATTGGGGCCGAGCTGGATGAGGAAATCGGGGAAGGCGAGACCGGCTTCCTGTGAGGCCTGAGCGACGGTCTTGCCGGCATGCTTACCGGTGCCGAGCAGCAGCATCTCCGGCCCGCCGCGGCGGATCATGCGTTTCTCGAGATAGTCGCGCAGCTCTGCGCGGCGGGTGGCGAGGATAGTGGCGTAATCGGTGGGCGGGAGTGCCCATTGCGGGAACAGGATCGCGATGCCGGTGAAGCCGGCATTATAGGGATAGGCGTCGGCGGTGAGGTCGATCCCCGCACGGCGCTTGGCGGCGAGGAAGTCGAGGAGCTGGCGTGCCCGGGCCTCGCCTTTGCCGAAGACGACTTTCAGGTGGGAGATGTGCGGGCGGGCGGGACCTGCCGAGGCGATGAGTTCGTCGATCGACTTTTCGATCTCGTCGTCATTCTCCGAGCGCATATGGCTCATCACGACCCCGTCATGGCGCGCGACGACGCGGCCGAGCGCGGTCAGCTCAGGGGTCTCGGAATAGATGCCGGGGACATATTCGAGGCCGTAGGTCAGGCCGAAGGCGCCCGCGCGCAGCTCGGCGTCGAGCTGGGCCTCGAGCCGGGCAAGGCCGGCGGTATCCGGGCGGCGGACGGAGTCGGGGACCTTCGCGGCGCGGCGCAGCGTGCCATGGCTGGCGAGCGCGACGACGTTGAGGTCGAGCGGCGCGCGATCGGCGGCGCGCATCCAGCCGCGCAGGTCGAGGTCACCCTTGATCCGCGGGCCGCCGCCGTCGACGCCGAGTGTGATCGTGGTGACGCCCATGGCAAGGAAACCGTCGAAGGAATCGGTCAGCGGGTCGCCATGGGTGTGGGTATCGATGAAGCCGGGGGCGAGGACGCGGCCTTCACCCGGCACGACGCGGGCGGCAGTGACACGGTTGCGCGTGGATGGCGCGGCGATGCTGGCGATGCGGTCGCCGGTGACGAGGACATCGGCGAGCCGCGGCGGCGCGCCTGTGCCGTCGACCAGCATGACTTCGCGGAACAATGTCGCGGGGGCGTTGGCGGCGGACGCGGTGCGAAAGGTGAGGCCGCTCGCGAGTGCGCCGCCGATGAGCTGCCGCCGCGACAGATGCTGGTTCATGGATATCCCCCTCGCAAGACCTGGTGGAGACTAGGCGTGGCGAAGGCCCCTCGGCAACGCGCGAGCGGTTTTGGCGGTATAGCCTGGGGTTGGGGGTGTATCGCCTTCGCCCGTCACCCCGGCCTTGTGCCGGGGTCCACGGTGCCGCGCCGGAAGCGCTTGAGCCTATGGGCCCATGCCTGCCTCCCGGTGGACCCCGGCACAAGGCCGGGGTGACGGCGGGGAGTGTTGTGGGACGCTACGGCGCGTCGTTGAACTGGAGCGAGGCGAGCTTGGCGTAGAGGCCACCCTGCGCGACCAGTTCGGCATGCGTGCCGGTTTCGACGATGCGGCCCTCGTCCATCACGATGATGCGCTTCGCCGCGCGGACAGTGGCGAGGCGGTGGGCGATGACCAGCGTGGTTCGCCCCTGCATGAGATGCTCAAGCGCGTCCTGGACGAGGCGCTCGCTTTCGGCGTCGAGCGCGCTGGTCGCTTCGTCGAGCAGCAGGATCGGGGCGTCGCGCAGCAGTGCGCGGGCGATGGCGAGGCGCTGACGCTGGCCGCCCGACAGGCGCGCGCCATCCTCGCCGAGAAAGGTTTCGAGGCCCTGGGGAAGCTCGCGCAGGAACTCGGCGGCATTGGCGGCCTCGGCGGCCTGCCAGATCTGCTCCTCGGTCGCATCCCAGCGGCCGTAGCGGAGGTTGTCGCGTGCGGACGCAGCGAAGATCACCGTCTCCTGCGGGACCATCGCCATGCGCGCCCGGACCTCGCCCGGATCGGCGGAGCGCACGGGTACGCCATCGACGCGGACTTCGCCGCCTTCGGGATCGTAGAAGCGCTGGACGAGCTGGAAGAGGGTGGACTTGCCGGCGCCCGAGGGGCCGACCACGGCGACGGTCTCGCCCGGTGCCACCGACAAAGTGAACTGGTGAAGCGCCGAGACTTCGGGGCGGGTGGGGTAGCGGAAGGTGACGTTCTCGAACTCGATCGCACCCAGCGGCGGGACCGGCAGCGGGACCGGGTTGGCGGGCGCGGCGATGTCCGGCTCCTGCGCGAGCAGCTCGGCAAGGCGGCTGGCGGCGCCCGAAGCGCGGAGCAGGTCGCCATAGACTTCGGTCAGCGCGCCGAACGCGCCGGTGACGAGGCCGGCGGTGATGACGAAGGCGGTGATCGATCCGCCCGAGATCCGTCCCTCGGCCACGCCATAGACCGCGTCCCACATGATCAGGGTGATCGCGGTGAACAGCGCGAAGATGACGAGCGCGGTCATGACGGCGCGGGTGGCGAAGCGCTTGCGCGCTGTGGCGAAGCCGGCATCGACCGCGGCCTGGAAGCGCTCGCCCTCGCGGCGCTCCTGCCCGAAGGCCTGGACGATGCGCATCGCGCCGAGCGTTTCCGAGGCGATCGCGCCGATATCGGCGACGCGGTCCTGGCTGGTGCGCGAGAAGCGGCGCACCTTGCCGCCGAGCCACATGATCGGCAGCACGATCACCGGGATGCCGACGATCAGATAGGCGGCGATCTTGGGCGCCAGCACGAAGAGATAGGCGGTGCCGCCGATCGCGATGAGCAGGTTGCGCAGCGCGACCGAGACCGTGGTACCGACGATCTGCTCGACCACCGCGGTGTCGGCGGTGAGACGGCTGGCAATCTCCGACGGGCGGTTCTCCTCGAACCATTTTGGCGGAAGCCGCAGAAGGTTGCGATGGACCGCTGCGCGCATGTCGGCAACGGTGCGCTCGCCCAGCCAAGAGACGAAGTAGAAGCGCATCGCCGTCGCGAAGGCGAGCACGACGACGACCAGCAGCAGCCCCTGGAAATAGGCGCCGATCTGCGAGGGGTCCGCGCCGGGGCCGAAGCCCTTGTCGACCACTTCCTTGAAGGTGCGCGGGATCCACAAGGTGGCGCCCGCCGCAAGGACCAGCGCGACGATCGCGAGGCCAAGCTGGAGCGGGTAGCGGGTCGCGTAGTGCCAGACGATCCGCAGGCTGGTCAGCTTGCGGGGTGCCGGGGGACTCGCGGGCTTCTGGTCAGGCTCGGCCATGGCTGGCGACTAGCGCCAAGCCGCGGCGATGGGAACCGAATAGAGTGATCGAAAGTTCGGTATGTTATGCACATTGCACCGCAGCAACCCGGCGCTATAACCCCGTGCCACCGTTGTCAGACGGTAGGGACCGGGCGGGGACAGTAACGACCGATGTTGTATGATGCTTATGAAATGCAGCGCTCGATGCTGGCGGGCGCGAGCGCGCTGGCCAATTTCAGCGCCGGGCTGCTGAACAATCCTGCAAATCCCTTTGCTTATTTCGGCGGCGGGCCGATTCTGGCGTCCGCGCTGGAGGTGTTCGCCCACGCCGCCGCGCCGCGCGGCAAGCCCGATTTTGGACTGGATTTCACGACGATCGACGGCAAGCGAATCGCGGTCAATGAAGAGATCGTGCTGCGCAAGCCGTTCGGCCAGCTCAAGCGCTTTGTCCGTGAAGGCGTCGAGGGCGGCCCCAAGCTGCTGATCGTCGCGCCGATGAGCGGCCACTTCGCGACGCTGCTGCGCGGCACGGTCGAGCGGATGCTTCCGAGCGCGGACGTCTACATCACCGATTGGCGCGACGCGCGGCAGGTGCCGCAGGCTGATGGGCGCTTCGATCTCGACGACTATGTCGACTATGTGGTCGAGTTCCTGCAGACGATCGGCGCGGAAGGGGACGCGCGCGCGCATGTTCTCGCGGTGTGCCAGCCCTCGGTACCGGTCTATGCCGCGACCGCGCTGATGAACGCCGACAAGCATCCCAACCGTCCGCGCACGCTGACGATGATGGGCGGGCCGATCGACACGCGCGAGGCGCCGACCGCGGTCAACACGCTGGCGACCGAGCGCCCCCATGCCTGGTTCGCGCAGAACGTCATCGCGACGGTGCCGGCAACCTATCCGGGCGCCGGACGGCGGGTCTATCCCGGCTTCCTGCAGCTTGCCGGATTCATGACGATGAATCTGGGCAGCCACATGAATTCGCACTGGGAGATGTTCAAGCATCTGGTGAAGGGCGATGGTGAAAGCGCTGATTCGACGATGGCCTTTTATGAGGAATATCGCTCGGTCTGCGACATGACCGCCGAATTCTACCTGCAGACAATCGATGTCGTGTTTCAGGCGCATTCGCTGCCCAAGGGCGAGATGATGCATCGCGGCCGCCGGGTCGATCCCGCCGCGATCACCGACACCGCATTGCTGGCCGTCGAGGGCGAGCGTGACGACATTTCGGGCCTGGGTCAGACCAAGGCCGCGCTGACGATTGCGACCAATCTGCCCGCCAGGATGAAGAAATATCATATGGCGCCTGCGGTGGGCCATTACGGCATCTTCAATGGCAGCAAGTGGCGCACCAAGATCGCGCCGGTGCTGGAAGAGTGGATCGCCAAGCACAGTGTCTGAAGGACGCGGGGTGAGCGAGGCCGCGCATCCCGGATCCTGCCATTGCGGCGCGGTCCGCTTCACGCTGCTGAGCGATCCGGTTGAACTCACGACCTGCGACTGCTCGCTCTGCATCAAGCGCAACGCGGTGATGACCAAGGTGCCGCAGGCCGACCTGCGGATCGACGCCGGCGCCGAGCACCTGACGCTGTATGAGTGGAATACCCGCCGGGCGAAGCATTATTTCTGCGGGCGCTGCGGCATCTATGTCTTCCACCGCAAGCGCGCGGCGCCGGACCATTTCGGGGTCAATATCTTCTGCCTCGACGGTTTCGATCGGTCACGGTTGCCGGTCCGCGCGACCGAAGGCGAGAGCATGACCATCGAATGTGCCGACCCCCGCCCAGAATGGTCGGGGCCGCGCAGCAAACCCTAGAGCCGCATACCGAGCCAAATGATCATGCTGGTAGAGAACGCGATCGAGCGGTCGATCAGACGTTCCAGTACCGTTGCCTCGCCGAGCCGGGAGGCGGATCGGTCATGATGCTCCTGCTCGTCGTCGATGATCGCGCGAATGGTAGCGGCGGCGCTGGCATCCGTGCCTTCGAGTGCCGCGAGCTGCAGTGTCAGGTGATGGAGGACGACGCGTTCGATCGCGACCGTGGTTGCGGCGATGGCACGGCGACCGATCAGCCCTGTAATCAAGCCAGCTACGACTCCGCTGGCGGTACACAAATGGAAGCTGCGGCACCGAGGACGGCCGCGCGCCTTTAGTTCAGCTGCGAACAATGCGCGATGCCTTCGCTCATGGGCAAGAAACTCACTGATTTCTGCGACCATTTCCGGCGCGCGCCACCGCGCGATCCATCGCTGCGTCAGATAGACCGAGATAGCGCCCTGCTCGCCGGCATGATTCACCTTCATGATCCGGTCGCCGAGCGTTTCCGAACCGTGCAAGGTCGCCGTTAGCTGGCCCGCGGGCTCAGTCATAGCCGAGCATCACGAATTCATAGGCGATCAGAGCGATCAGCGCCCAGATCGCGATAACGATGGCGATGCCCCATTTGCTCACCGGGCGTGCGGCGGCGGCTTCTGCTGTGGCGCGATGCTCGGCGAGCAAGGCGGGCGGGACGAGGCGAGCGAACAGCCACACCCCCGCCGGGATCAGGATCGCGTCGTCGAGCAACCCGAGCACTGGGATGAAGTCGGGGATCAGGTCGATCGGCGAGAGCGCATAGGCGGCGATGACCAGCCCCACCAGCTTGGCGAAGAGCGGCGTGCGCGGATCGCGCGCAGCCAGCCAGACGGTGTGCGATTCGACGCGGATGCGATGCGCGAGTGACTGACCCATGACCCGTGCTTCGCCCCCGGCGCCGCGCGGGTCAAGCACGGCGTCGGCACGGACGACCGGGGTTGCCTCCTGCCGTCAGGCCGGGGCGTGGCACACGAATTCGACCAGCCGGTCGTCGGGGTCGCGCAGATAGCCGGCATAGTAATCAGGATGAATATGCGGGGCGAGTGCGGGTTCGCGGTCGAGCGTGAATCCCGCGTCGCGTCCGATCGCGTAGATCGCGTCGACCGCGGATCGGTCGGGCGCGTTGAACGCGTAATGGACCTGCGCCGATGCCTCGCCCTCGATCAGAAAGAAGTCGAGTGACTTGCCGTCGCCGAATCCCTTGGCAGCGCCATCCACCGTGAGCTGATAGCCGAGCGGGGCAAGCAGCGTTGTGTAGAAATGCAGTGTGCGGGGGAGGTCGGGGGTCTTGATCTCGAGATGGTCGATCAATGCTTGTCTCCTTGCTTGGTGACATGCAGATAATGGCCACTGCCCGCGTAGGATGGGCATTCTGAAGCCGAATTTGACTGATATCGATCAGAAATCTGAGTATCTTGACTGGAAACGATCATAGCCATTGATCTCGACCCTGCCGACCGCAAATTGCTGGCGCTGCTTCAGGTGGACGGCCGCATCGCGATCAACGCGCTGGCGGATGAGGCGGGGCTTTCCCCGGCTTCGGTGCAGCGGCGGTTGCGGCGGCTGCGCGAGAACGGGGTGATCGCGCGCGAGATCGCGGTGGTCGATCCGGTGGCGGTCGGCATGGGCATGAGCTTCGTCATCATGGTCGAACTCGAGCGCGAGCGGATCGACCAGCTCGACGCGTTCCGCCGTAAGGTGTCGCGCGAGCCGCATGTCCAGCAATGCTATTATGTGACGGGGGAGGCCGATTTCGTGCTGGTATGCGTGACCCGTGACATGGCCGAATTCGAGGAACTGACGCGGCGGCTGTTCTTTGGCGACGAGAATGTCCGGCGCTTTCGTACATCGGTGGTGATGGGGCGGACCAAAGTGGGGCTGACGCTGCCGATCGAGTGATTTCCGGAGGCTCGAACTCGGGTGGATCGGGGAATCGCACACAGCCACATTCGATCCATTGACTGAGGTGATGATATAATGTATCATCGAGTCGAGTCACTAAGGAGAGAGCATATGAACGCGTTTGTGGCAACCCTGCTGCTCACCGCTACCGCGGCGGCGGCCCCGGTTTCGGCGCAGACCGCATCGCCGTCGCCGCTGCTGGGCAACTGGGCGCTCGACGTCACACGGTTGGAAATACCGGCTGATCACAGGCCCAAGGGCGTCACGGTCACCTACAAGGATGCGGGCGGCGGCAAATGGGATGCCCATGTCGAGATCCTTGCGCCGGACGGGTCGAAGCGCAGCTCGACCGGCACCTACATCTTTGACGGCACGCCGATCCCGGTGACGGGTGAAATCTATGCCGACATTGCGGTAGTGAAGCGGCCTGAGCCTAATGTGATGGTCCTTCAGCTCGCCAAGGGCAAGGAGCCGGTTTCGACACGGGTCTATAGCGTATCGGCCGATGGCTCGACGATGACCGAGACGACGGCCTACTTCACTAAGGAAGGCAAGCCGGTGTTGCGGACGGGCTATTTCAAGCGCGTCAACTAACCGCCAACCAGCCGACATCGCCGTGAAGCTGCGCGTCTCGCGCCACGGGAGCGGCGTGTCTGGCGACGGGGAGAAATCGAATGCGCGCAACCATGTTGCCCGCGCTGCTGCTGGTGTGCGTCAGCTTCGCGGCCGCGGCGGACGCGATGCAGGCGCGGGTGGTGTTCGGGGATTTGCAGCTCGACAGCCGCGAGGGACGGGCGGTGCTGCGCCAGCGGGTGACCGAGGCGGCGCAGCGTTACTGTGCGCTCTATGGCGCGGAGATGACGCCCTACGCGTCGCGTGCCGACCCCTATTACTGCCCGGACATGGCGCGGTCGTGGATCGTCGGCGAGATGCGACCGCAGGTGCGTCGCGCCTATTTTCTCGCGCGGCACGAAGCGGGGGTGAAGGGACGCGCGCCCTAGCTGTTCAGGTTCCTCCCCGGAGGAGAGAGGGGGCCACCGCGACTCGGTGGTGGAGGGGGGTGCCGCCCCGATCCGACCGGCTTGGGCGTGGGAAATCCCCACTCCACGGCCATGCCGGTTCCCCTCGACCTGCTCGCTATCGGATGGGCGCTTGCGCCTTGCTCCGATACTTCGCCACGAAGGTGAGGAGTGCGGGGTCGTCGACCTTGTCGAGCGCGATGGCGTCGATCAGCGTGTTTTCGGAAAGCGGCCCTGCGCGCGCGAAGAAGACGTAGAGGTTGCCGGGCCGGCTATATGGCGTATCGCCAAACCCCGAGGGGCCGCACATCGTCCATCCGCGTTCAACCCGGAACAGCGCCTGCGCTTGCTGCCCGCGAAACCAGGCGACAGGCTTGAAGTAGATCGGGCCGGACTCACCGATCTCACCCCTGGGCGGTGGCGGTGGCGGGATCGTGTACGCCAGCGGTCGCCCTATCGGCAGCCCCTTGGGCCGGTACACGGGCCGACTTGAAGGCCGATGCACTGGCGCCGGCATATGGGGTCCCGCCCATAGCGAGTGGCGCGCGATGAGGATCAGCCCGGCCTGCCGGAAGGCCTCAGCCTGTCGCGTCTGCTCCTGCTCGCGATCAAGCTGGGTCAGGCGTGCTTCATAGGCTCTTGTGCTCTCGCCCGGCAGCTGCTCCGGCCGTATCGGAGGCTCGCAGGCCGATGAGGGCGGCGCGGCAAGTGCTGCTGCTCCCAGGGCTGCCGTCAGCACGATACGTCTCATCATCATGCCCCGAGCGGTCATTGGGCGATGATACATTATAACGAACGTGTATCAATCTGCCGTAACGAAAAGAGCCGGCGGATCGCTCCGCCGGCCCCTTTTCAGGATGCACCGTCATCCCCGCGCAGGCGGGGATGACGAATTCGGGGGTTGGAGCCCCCGGTTCAGAGGACTTCGAACAGCCCCGCCGCGCCCATGCCGCCGCCGATGCACATCGTCACGACGACATACTTCGCCCCGCGGCGCTTGCCCTCGATCAGCGCATGGCCGGTGCAGCGCGCGCCGGTCATGCCATAGGGGTGCCCGATCGAGATCGAGCCGCCATTGACGTTGAGCAGCTCGTTGGGGATGCCGAGCTTGTCGCGGCAGTACAGGACCTGCACCGCGAACGCTTCATTGAGCTCCCACAGGCCGATATCGTCCATCTTGAGGTTGAAGCGCTCGAGCAAGGCCGGGATCGCGAAGACCGGGCCGATGCCCATCTCGTCGGGCTTGGTGCCCGCGACCGCCATGCCGACATAGCGGCCGAGCGGGGTGAGGCCGCGCTTCTCGGCGACCTTCTCTTCCATCAATACCGACGACGAGGAACCGTCGGAGAGCTGCGACGCGTTGCCCGCGGTGATCACGCCGTTCGGCACCACCGGCTGGAGCGCGCGCAGGCCCTCGATCGTGGTGTCGGCGCGGTTGCCCTCATCCCTGGTGAGGGTCACTTCCTTTTGCGTGACCTCCTTGGTCTCCTTGTTGACGACGTTCATCGTCGCGGTGACCGGGATGATCTCGTCGTCGAACTTGCCCGCGGCCTGCGCGGCAGCGGTGCGCTGCTGCGACTGGAGGCCGTATTCGTCCTGTACGTCGCGGCTGATGTTGTAGCGTGCAGCAACGACCTCGGCGGTCTGGAGCATCGGCATATAGACGTCGTTGTGCATCGCCAGCAGCTCGGGATCGGCAGCGATGCGCATCTGCGGGGTCTGGACGAGGCTGATGCTCTCGACGCCGCCGCCGATCGTGATGTCCATATTGTCGACGATGATCTGCTTGGCGGCAGTGGCGATCGCCATCAGGCCGCTGGCGCACTGGCGGTCGATCGACATGCCCGCGACGCTGACCGGCAGGCCCGCGCGAAGCAGCGCCTGACGCGCGATGTTACCGGCCTGATGCCCCTGCTGGAGCGCGGCGCCGAAGACGACGTCCTGCACTTCGCCACCCTCGATCCCGGCGCGCTGGACAGCGGCCTCGATCGACTTGGCGGCGAGCGTCTGGGCCGGAAGCGCGTTGAACGCGCCGCGATAGGCGCGGCCGATCGGGGTGCGGGCGGTGGAGACGATGACGGCGGAACGCATGGGGTGGCTATCCTTTTCTTATGATCGTTAGACGAAAATCTGGCTGATCCATTCGGCGATCATCGCGGGCTTGGTCTCGCCTTCGATCTCGACGGTGAACTCGACGGTCTGCTGCCACTGGCCGGGACGCTTCTCGGCCAGTTCCAATGTCTTGAAGCGGCCACGAACGCGCTTGCCCGAGCGGACGGGGGTGAGGAAGCGGACTTTGTTGCCGCCGTAATTGACGCCCATCTTCACCCCCTCGATCCGCGGCTGCGGGGTGAGCGAGTTGAGCAGGGGCATCAGCGACAGCGTGAGGAAACCGTGGGCGATGGTGCCGCCAAACGGGGTCATCGCGGCTGCCGCGGGATCGACATGGATGAACTGGTGATCGCCGGTCGCCTCGGCGAACTTGTCGATCATCGCCTGAGTCACTTCGACCCAGCCGGACACGCGCTCCTCACCCGTGCGGGCGGCGAGTTGCTGGATCGTTACGGTCTCCGCATCGGCCATGTCGGCTCCTGTTGGCATCCTTGCGCGGCATGTAGGCGCAACTTGACGTGCACGGCAAGGGGGTCCCTACTGCAAACGCGAAAACAGGAGCTTACGTAACGTAAATCTGCGTGATTGAGTCCAAACCGTATCTTCTAAAAAACTTTAAGCCGAGTCGTTTCCAGCGGGGCGGCCAGCCTTTGGCCGCCGCTCGCCCTCGGGCCAGGGGTAGATCAGCGTTCCGTCAGGCGCGGCGGTGTAGGCGGTCTGCGTGGGGTAGGGGATGGTGATCTTCTCGGCCGCGAACTTGCGCAGGATGCCAATCATCACGCGGTCGCGCGTGGCGTGCGCGGTGTCCCAGTCGTTGCCGCGCAGGTCGAATTCGAGCAGCAGGTCGACCGCGCTCGCGCTGAAGGCGTTGTAGCTGGCGCGGGCGACGCTCGCCCCGGCCGCTTCGACGATCTCGCGCAGCATCGCCGGGATGCGCTCGAGTGTTTCGGGCGGGGTTTCGTAGGCGATCCCGATCGGCAGGCTGATGCGGATATGATCGCGCAGGCTGGTATTCTGGATTTCCTTGTCCAGCAGCTGCTTGTTGGCGATGATCCGCTCTTCCCCGGTGAAAGCGCGGATGCGGGTGGATTTGAGGCCGATCGCCTCGATCGTGCCCTTGGTCTGGTCGTAGGCGATGCTGTCGCCGCGGCGGAAGGGCTTGTCGAAGATGATCGCGAGCGCGGCGAACAGATCGGCGAAGATGCCCTGTGCGGCAAGACCGATGGCGATGCCGCCGACGCCGAGACCCGCGACAAGGCCGGTAACGTTGACGCCGAGATTGTCGAGCACCACGACGAAAGCGATCGCGAACAGCGCGAAGGTGACGAGCAGGCGGATGAGGCCGAGCGCCGAGAGCAGCGCCTCCCCCTGATAGCCGTCGCTTTCCGTTCGCTTCTCGATTGCCCCGAGGATCAGCTCTCGCGCCCAGATCGCCGCCTGGAACACCGCGGCAAGGGTGAAGAGGAAGTTGATCGTCTTCCAGATCACCTCCGGCGGGTTGGCGTAGCCGCTGACCAGCTTGGCCGCGACCATGATGATGAAGAAATGGCCAGTCTTGGCGACGGTGCGGCCGAGGATCGTGCCCCAGCCCGCCGGGCCGACCGACTTCTCGCACAGCTTCATGCCCCAACGGCGCAGCAGGTGCAGCACGACCACGATCAGCGCGGCGATGCCGGCGGCGATCAGGATCTGCAGCCAGTGGCTCTGGATCCAGGCGATCCCGTCGGCGAAGAAGGCACGCGCCTGCGCCTCGACGAGCTCGCCCTTGTCGACGGCGGCCTTCTGCGCCGTGGCTGCGGTGTTGCTGACAGTCATTGAAATCCTTCAGGCGGCTTTGGCGGCAATGCCGGCGCTTTCGAGAAAGGCGATCAGCCCGCGTTCGGCGCGGCTGAGATAGCGCGTCGCGCGGGGCAGGGCGAGAGCATCGCGAAACGCCTGCTGCGCCTCGCGATCCTTGGCGAGATCGATCAACCGGGGGTGGACATAGGATTTGCGGGCGATGGCCGGGGTGTTGCCGAGCGCCTGCGTCACCGGTTCGAGCATCGTGTTGAGGCCGACAGGGCCGTCTGCGTCGGCCAGCGCCTCGAACGCGATCACGCTGGCTCCCCAGGTGCGGAAATGCTTGGCAGTGAAATCGTCGCCCATCGCGTCGCGGATATAGTCGTTGACGTCGGTCGAGGTCACCGGACGCGCCTCGCCCGCGTCGTCGAGCCAGCCGAACAGGTGCTGGCCGGGCAGGTCCTGGCAGCGTTTGACGAAGTTGCGCAGGCTGGCGTCGGTAAGGATCAGCGTGCGCAGCTTGCCCGATTTGGCGCGATACTGGAGCCGGAGCGCGCCGCCGGCGAGCTTGGCATGGCGCTTGCGCAGCGTGGTGGCCCCGAAGCTCTTGTTCGCTTTGGCATAGCCCTCATTCCCGACGCGGACATGGCCGCGGTCGAGCAGGCGGACCACCGCGGCAACCGCGCGTTCCTTCGACAGCGAACGCTTGCGCAGATCGGCTTCGATCCGGGCTCGGAGTTTGGGAAGCAGGTGACCGAAACCAGCGCAACGGTCGTATTTCGCGGCTTCCTGCGCGGCGCGGAAGTCGGGGTGGTAGCGATATTGC
>CAZBYE010000067.1:0-12877 GCA_964496045.1 uncultured Stakelama sp. | reverse complement strand
AGCTGTCGCCGGTCACCACGCTGTTGCACTTCGCCGACCACCAGGGTGCTCGCATCCGTTCGGCCGGGCGGGCCGCGCCCCACAGCGAGGTGCGCATCCTCGATGCCGACGACAACGAGGTGCCTCGCGGCACGGTGGGGGAGATCTGCTCCTACGGCGGCAACGTCATGCTGGGCTATTGGAACAAGCCCGAGGACACAGCCGCCACCTTCCGCGACGGCTGGGTGCGCACCGGCGATCTCGCCCGGCTCGACGAGGAAGGCTTTCTGTTCATCGTCGATCGCGCCAAGGACATTGTGATCCGCGGCGGCGAGAATATCTACTCGTCCGAGGTCGAAGACGTGCTCTACGCGCATCCGGCGGTCACCGACGCTGCGCTGATCGGCATCCCCCACCGCACGCTGGGCGAGGAGCCGGTGGCGGTGGTCCACCTTGCCCCCGGCACTCAGGCGAGCGAGGCCGAACTGCAGCAATGGGTCCGCGATCGCCTCGCAGGGTTCAAGGTGCCCGTCGCGATCCGCTTCACGAAGGATACGCTCCCGCGCAACGCCAACGGCAAGATCCTCAAAAAGGATCTGAAGGGGCTGTTTGCCGAGGAGGCTGCGGCTTAGCCCTCGAAGCTGTAGTGAAGGCGAACGCAGCCGCGATCGAGCGCCTTGGCGGAGAGCAGGCGCGGCGAGGCGGCAAAGCCGGTCGGCGGGAACAGCGGTTTTCCGCCCCCGATCAGCTCGGGCATGACGTAGATCTCGATCGCATCGAGCGCGCCGCGTTCGAGAAACGCCATCTGCAACTGCCCCCCGCCGAGCATCCACACATCGCCATCGTCGAGCGCGCGCAACTCGGCGATCAGGGCATCGACGTCACCGCGCGTCTCCAGCGCTCCCTTGGGCGCGTCGATCGGCCGTGAGGTGACCACCCGCACGCGCTGTTCGGAATAGGGCCAGGGCCCGTCGTCCCTTGCGAGGAAGTCATAGGTGCCGCGGCCCATCACCACGGTGCGGATGCCCTTCAGGAACGCGGCATAATCATGCTCGCCCAGATCGAGCCCGTCATAGTTGAACAGCCAGTCCAGTCCGTCGTCGGGGGTGGCGATGAACCCGTCGAGGGTGGCGGCGATGTAACCCAGAATCCGCGCCATCGAGATACTCCCTTGGCAATAAACGAACGATCGTTCATAAAATATCCATGGGACGGCGCAAGACGATTTCGGACGAGCGGGTGCTGGACGCGCTGCTCGCGGCGCTCAGGATCGAAGGGCCCGACAGGCTGAGCTTCGCGATGGCGTCGAAGGCGGCCGGGCTGGCGCCGGCGACGCTGGTCCAGCGCTTCGGCGCGCGTGAGGCGATGGTGGAGGCGGTGCTGTTGCATGCATGGGACCTGCTCGATCGTGCGACCGCTGAAGCTGATACGCAGGAACCGGCAACGCCGGGCGGCGCGATCGCGCTGCTGATGCACCTGACCCCGGCCGAAACCGCGGCGAACGACCTGACCGATGGCCTGCTCCTGCTACGCGAGGATTTCCGCAATCCGGTGCTGCGCGCCCGCGGACTGACCTGGGGCCGGGCGCTCGCACAGGCGCTCGGCCGCCGCCTCGCCGCCGGACCTGAGGATGCCGAACGGCTGGGCTGGCAGATGGCGCGGTTGTGGCAGGGGAGTTTGATCTGGTGGGGCTTCACCCGCGACGGCGATGTGCACACCCACATCGAGGGTGTACTGAGCGACTGGTGTCGTAGCGCCGGCGTCGCCTAGCGTCCTTCTCCGGAAGGTGCGGCCTGGCGTCGCCGTGGGCGAAGGGCCTCGACCCCGACAGCGATGCCCGCGCCTGCGGCATAGGCGACGAAGTCCCATGCTTCGAACCCCATCCCCAACACCGTTCGCGCAAGGGGACTATGGGATAGCCCAAGCAGGTGCACGATGCCGATGAGCTGACCCAGTTCGACGGCGACAGCCACCGCGAACGCGGCTGCTGCGGCACCCGTTACGCCGATTCGCAGCACCGCGCGCAGGCCGAGATAGACGAGGATGACCGCCAGAACGTCGCCCAGATAGGGGCGTACGAACCGGTCGCGCACATAGAGTGCGATCAGCACTTCGATCGCGAAGACCAGCAGGGCCAGCAGCGCATAGCCGCGATGGAAGCGGAGGCATTTCATGCGGTCAGGCCGCGTGGCCCGGCAACACCTGCGCGACGGCGGCGCGCCACCCGTCCAGCCGGGATCGGCGCCCGGCGTCATCGAGCTTCGGCTCGAACCTCTCCACCGTCCCGCGCATGATCGCGGCGTCTTCCAGCCCCGCGAACATCCCGCACCCTACGCCCGCCAGCATCGCAGCCCCCAGCGCGGTGGTCTCGGTAAGACCCGGCCGCTCTACGGTTACGTTGAGCACATCGGCCAGATCCTGTGCGATCCAGTCATTCTCCACCATGCCGCCGTCGATGCGCAGGCTCGACCAGTCGGCGCCGTCCGCCGCAAAAGCGGCCTTCAGGTCGTGGCTCTGGTGCGCCATCGCTTCCAGCGCGGCGCGGACGACATGGGTTCTGGTGCTCGCAAGGCTCAGCCCGCTGATCGCGCCGCGCGCCTCTGGCTCCCAATATGGCGCGCCAAGGCCGGTGAGGGCGGGGACGAAATAGACGCCGCCATTGTCGGGAACTGACCGCGCGAGGGTCTCGGTCTCCGCGGCGTTGGCGATCAGCCCCAACGAATCGCGCAGCCACTTCACCACGCTACCCGCGACGAACACCGACCCCTCGATCGCATAGGTGCGCCGTCCGCCGAGCTGCCACAGCACGGTCGACAGCAGCCGGTTCCTCGAAGTGGGCTGGCGCTCGCCTGCATTCGTCAGCACGAACGCGCCGGTGCCGAAGGTCGCCTTGGTATCGCCCGGCGACAGGCATGCCTGCCCGATCGTTGCGGCCTGCTGGTCACCGGCCATGCCGCAGATCGGGATAGACCCGCCGAACAGCGTCGTCTCTCCAAAGCGGCCGGCGCAATCGACGATTTCGGGCAGGGCAGGCCGGGGCGCACCGAACAGATCGATCAGCCCGTCGCTCCACCCGCCGCTGCCAAGCCCCATCAGCAGTGTGCGCGAGGCATTGGTCGCATCGGTGATGTGCAGGCCCTGGGTAAGCTTCCATACCAGCCAGCTCTCGATCGTGCCGATCGCAAGCCGGTCGCCCGCTTCGCTCAGCTGCGGCCAGTTCGCCATCGCCCAGGCGATTTTGGTCCCGCTGAAATAGGGGTCGAGCAACAGCCCGGTGCGCGCCTGCACGCCGGGTTCTTCGCCCGCTTCCTTGAGGTCGCGGCAGATCGCGGCGCTGCGCCGGTCCTGCCAGACGATCGCGGGGGCGAGCGGCTCGCCGGTCGCCTTGTCCCAGAATACCACCGTCTCGCGCTGGTTGGTGATGCCGATCGCAGCGATCTGATCGGCACCGCCTGCGGCTTCGACCATCGCGGCGGCGCAGCGCTGCGTCTTCTCCCAGATTTCGGCGGCGTCATGCTCGACCAGCCCCGGCCCCGGGTAATGCTGCGTCAGTTCGGCGGATTGGCTTGCGAGCGGTGTCCCGTCCGGCGCGAACAGCATCGCGCGGGTCGAGGTCGTCCCCTCGTCGATGACCAGTAGCTTCTCTCCCATGACGGGTACGTTAGCCGGGATTACAAGCCGCGCAAATCACGCTAGAAAGCCGTTGAAAGGCGGACGAAACTTGGAACAGGCGGGCAGGGGAGAGGAAGCGGAAACCGGGGCGGTGTCATATCCCGCGCCACCGCTTCAGCCGGTCGTTGCGCCCGCGGCAAGCACCGAGGCGGAGAACCGCCGCGACCGGCTGATCGCCGCGCTTACGCTGATGATCGGCGCGGGGCTGTTTCTCGCGCTTCCCTTCGCGCTGCAGGCCGGTTCGGCCTTCTTCCTGCCGCTCACCGCCGCGCTGGTCATCGCCGTTGCCCTCGTGCCGGTGCTTGAGTGGCTCGAGCGGCATCGTGTGCCCGCACCGCTCGCCTCGCTGATCTGCGTGCTGCTGTTTCTCACCGCCGCCAATGCTGCGATCGTCTCGATCGTCGTGCCCGCCTGGGGCTGGCTCAGCGCGATCCCTGAACGGATCCACAATATCCAGTCGAACGTCAGGCCGCTGATCGACTTCTACGCCAATCTCGAAACCTTCGTGAACAAGACGATTCAGGATTTCGCGCAGAGCCCGATTCGTCCGACCCGCGCGGCTGCCGAGCCGCCGCGCTCGCTGCTCGAATTTGTCACCACCGCTGCGCCGACTGCGTTCATCGAGATGTTCTTCGCGATCCTCGTGATCTACTTCTTTCTGTCGGGCTGGACGCGGCTGCGGCGCAAGGCGATCACCAGCCGGACGAGCTTCGGTGGCGCGATGGCGACCGCACGGGTGATTCAGGACGTGGTCGACGATACCTCGGCCTATCTTGGCACGATCACCGCGATCAACGTGACGCTGGGCCTGCTGGTCGCGGGGGCGTTGTGGCTGATCGGGATGCCCAGTCCGCTGATGTGGGGCGGCATCGTCACGCTGCTCAACTACATTCCCTATCTGGGGCCGATCTTTGCCGCCATGCTGCTCGCGCTGGGCGGGCTCATGACCTATCAGGATGTCTGGACCGCGCTGCTGCCCGCGGGGATCATGATCGCCTTCCACCTGATCGAGGCGAATGTGGTGACTCCACTGATCGTCGGGCGGCGGCTGACGATCAATCCGATCATGATCCTGATCTCATTGAGCTTCTGGGGATGGGTGTGGGGCACGCCGGGTGCGCTGCTGGCCGTGCCGCTGCTGATCATTTTCCAGACCGTGCTCAACGCTGCGGGCAAGCCCGACATCGCCGGATTCCTGTTTGAGCATGGCACGCTGGTGGCCGGCGGAAGCCCGTTACCTCCGGCTACGCAAAATAATCCCGGGAATGCGCGCGAAAGGGCTGTTGACAGCCCCGAACCCCCCGTCTAGTTGCCGCGCTCTCGCAAGGGAAGGCGCTTCGGCGCAGGACTTAAGCGGGTGTAGCTCAGTTGGTTAGAGCGCCGGCCTGTCACGCCGGAGGTCGCGGGTTCGAGCCCCGTCACTCGCGCCATCCTCTTCAGGATGGCGACCCCTTCAAGATCATCGCATCGATGGATAAACGCCCCGCGCCGATCGTCGCGAAGAGCAATCCGATCACCACTAAAGCCGCCGCCGGAAAGGCCGGACGGATGCCCAGCGGCGCATCGACCATCACCAGCGCGACGATGAAGTTGAAGGCGCAGATCAGACCCGCCCAGCGAATCGCGAATCCGGCGATGAAGGCGACTCCGGTCAGGAACTGCGCGTAGACCGACAGGGGAGCCATCAGCCCCGGCATCGCGAAGCCCTTGATGGTCAGGAATTTCTCGAACTCGGCCATCCGATCCGCGCTGACGATATTGTCCCACACGCCGAAGATCAGGAACGCGCCCACCACCAGCCGCATCGCCAGCAATGTCAGATCCGCGCCGCCCGCAAGCTGCGGCAAGGTCAGCCAATTCTTGTTCATCATTTCCTCCCCGGTTGTGTCTAGTCGCAATCCTCCGTGCGCAGCGGGATCGCCGCGCTCTGCTTGTGTACCCGTTTGACGAAGCCGGTCTCGTATCGCCGTACTGCCGGATCGTTCTGGAAGAGCCGCTCGGCCAGATCGTTGTAATCGGCCATGTCGCGCGCGCTGATCAGCACCGCGAGGTCGTTAACGCCCGCAACGTCGAGGATCATCTGCACTTCGGGCACTGCCGCCAGCTTCGCGCGCAGCGCGGCGATACCGCGTTCCTCGGCATGTTCATGGACCGGGACGTTGACCAGCGCGCGCAGCCGCCGGTCGCTCAGCCGGGGCGATACCACTGCGGTATCCGCCGTGATCCATCCCTCGGCGCGCAGCCGCCGCACGCGTCGTGTAACGGCGGAGGCGGAGAGGGGCACTTCGCGCGCAAGTTCCTCGGCGGTCGCCAGCGCATCCGCCTGCAACAGATTGAGCAACTGGATGTCGAACGCGTCGAGCTTGCCCATCTTCGCCGCCTGCACCTCCGCTTATGCCGATTTTCGTCGCATAGCCGTTTCACTTCGCCCGCAAAAGGCGTGTTGGTCGGGTACAACACGTCGCATGTCGAATGAAGGAGAGTATGGATGCGTAAGCACGTTCTGGCGGCGGCGATGCTGGTCGCGGTGCCGGCAATGGCCCAGACCCTGACCACCGTGGGGGCGCCCGCCGCCGATGCTGCAACCTATGACGCGGCCGAGGCGAAGAAGGCGGTGGCGAAGCTCGCCGACGAGATCGAGAAGACCTTTGTCTTCCCCGATGTCGCCAAACGCTATTCGGCCGCACTGCGCGCTAAGCTGGCAGCCGGCGCCTATGACGGGCTCACCGACCGCGCAGCGCTGGCGAGCGCAGTGACCGCGGACCTTCAGGCGGTTGCATCCGACGGCCATCTCGCCATGTTCCCGTCCAACGGTCCGCCCGTGCCGCCTCCGACTGCTCAGGGAGGCCCGCAAGGCGCCCCGCGCACCGCGCCGATGGAGCAGGCTGAGATGATTGCGCCCGGCATCGCCTTTGTCCGGTTCAACGGCTTCTACGGACAACCCAAGACGCTGGAAGATTTCAACCGCTTCCTCGACGTCAATGCCGGGGCGAAGGTCCTGATCATCGACGCGCGCACGCATCGCGGCGGCGGGCTTGATGAGATGGACGTCCTCTTCCCGCGCATCTTCGCCAAGGCGCAGGCTGTGATGGTGATGGACACCCGCGCCTCGGTCGCAGAGGCCAACGGCCCGTTGCCGTTCCGAACCCTGGTCAAGGTCGCTGCCCCCGTCGAGCTGGCGCGCAGCGAGCACCGCGTCAGCCCTGCAAGCCCGCAATCGCCGTGGACCAAGGCGAAGATCTACTATCTTACCTCGGGCCGCACCGGCTCGGCCGCCGAGCACCTTGCCTCGGTTCTCAAGAACACGAAGCGCGGAACGTTGATCGGGGACGTCACGGGAGGGGCCGGCCATTATGGCGGTCAGGTGCCGCTCGGCGGCGGCTACGCAGCCTTCATCCCGTTCGGGCGCAGCTACTTCCCGGGCGGTGACGGCTGGGAAGGCACCGGCGTTGCCCCGGACATCAAGGTCGCACCCGAACGCGCGCTGGTCGAAGCGCTGACTCGCGAAGGCATCGCCCCAGTTCAGGCCGAGGCGATCTCGGCCACACATATGCCGGCCGGTTCGATGGAGCGCCGCAAGCCCAAGCGCCCCTGATCGGCCGAAGACCGAACGACGGAGAATATGATGCGAAAGCATATTCTGGCGGCAGCAATGCTGGCGGCGGCAGCGCCGCTGGCGATGGCCCAGGCGCCCGCCGCCGAGGTTGCTGCCTATGACGCGGCTGAGGGGCAGAAGGCGGTTGCGGCGCTCGCCGACGCGATCGAGGCGCGGTTCGTGCTCCCCGACGTCGCCAAACGTTATGCCGCCGCGCTGCGTACCAAGCTGGCGGCGGGTGGCTACGACCGTGCGACGGACGCGCGCGCGTTCGCGCTGGCTGTGACCGCGGATCTTCAGGCGGTGGCATCCGACGGGCACCTTGCCATGTTCGCGCCGGCACCCCCGCAGCCGGCTCCTTTGGTCGCCGGGCAGGCTGCGACGCCCGCGCCGCCTGCACCGCCACCGTCGATGGAGCAGGCGGGGTGGATCGTGCCGGGCATCGCCTTTGTCCGTTTCAACGACTTCTTCGCCTTTCCCGAGACGCTCAAGGCCTTCACGGCTTTCCTTGATGCGCACGCCGGCGCGAAGGTGCTGATCATCGACGCGCGCACGCATCGTGGTGGCGGGCTGGAGGAGATGGATATCCTCTCCCCGCGTATCTTCACCCGTGCGCAGACGGTGATGGTGATGGACACCCGCGCCTCCGTCGCCGAGGCACGCGGCCCGCAACCGTTCAACTCGCTGGTCCGGGTCGCCGCCCCGCCCGAATTCTCGCGCAGCGAGCACCGGGTCAGACCCGTCAGGCCTGTCGGTCCCTGGGCGAAGACGAAGATCTATTACCTCATCTCGGACCGCACCGGTTCGGCCGCCGAGCATCTCGCCGCGGTCTTCAAGGGAACGAAGCGCGCCACCCTGATTGGCGAGGCGACCTACGGCGCCGGCAATTACGGCGCGCAGGTGCCACTCGGCGGCGGCTATTCCGCCTTCATCCCCTATGGTCGCAGCTATTTTCCGGGCGACACGGGCTGGGAGGGGACGGGGGTCGCCCCCGACATCCGGATCGCCCCTGAACGTGCGCTGGTCGAGGCGCTGATCCGCGAAGGCATCGCCCCCGCCGAAGCGGAGGCGCTGTCTGTCAAATATATGCCGAAGCAACCGATGAGGGGGCCGACGCCGCGGCGCCCCTGACCGGCCTCAGCCATAGGCGCGGGCGGCCTTGTTCTCGTTGCGGAGTGCCAGGATCTGGAGCTCCGCGAACAGCCCAACCGCGAGCGCCTGTGCGGTGATGAAGGTATAGCCGAATGCGTTGGGGCTGACGAAGAACGCCATCGTCGCGAAGCTCGCGATCACCCAGCCGATATTGATTGCGATCACCGCGATGACGCCGCCGCGCGCCGGCTTGACCGCCATCGCTAGAACCAGCGCGAGAAAGGGGATCAGGGCCAGGCCCGCGCCGCGGATCAACTGCTCGGGCAGGTCAGTGAGGCCGGCGGTCAGGCTTGCGGCGGCGATGGCGAGGACGGCGGTAGCACCGGTGCCGACGAAATCGACGACCATGGTCTGGCGGACATTGAGCGGAAAGCGGATCATCGTGGGTCTCCATTGCGATCGTGCGGCATCCCCGCCGCGGTGATTGCAATTTCGCCGAGCTCGCGAATCATTCCAATTACGTCACAGGTAATGGGCGTTTCGGCCTATCCACAGCGATCCGCCGCACGCCCCCTTGCACCCCCCGGCACAGCCGCTAAACGCGCCCGTTCACCATTATTAGCACCTTATTTGGAGCGGGACATGAGCGACTCGATTTCGGCCGAGCAGCTGCGCCTTCTGATCGAGCGGATCGAGCGGCTGGAAGAAGAGAAAAAGGGCATCAGCGACGACATCAAGGATGTCTACACCGAAGCCAAGTCGACCGGATTCGACGCCAAGACGATCCGCACCATCGTGCGTCTGCGCAAGATGGAGAAGCACCAGCTTGACGAGCAGGACGCGCTTCTCGAAACCTATCGCAACGCGCTGGGCATGAGCTAATGCTTGTCCGGTTCAGCGGTCGCTGAACCGGATTGCGGCACCAGCCCGCTCCCCCACCCGGCCACCCATATCATACTGGCGTTGGGTGGCCGGGTGGGGGAGCGGGCTGGTGCCGCGTCGGCGAAGCCGACACAAGCAAAGGAATCTCCCTTATGATTCTGACCACCACCAGCACCGTCGATGGCCACAGCGTCACCCGTTATCATGGCATCGTGACGGCTGAGGTCATCATCGGCGCGAACATCTTCCGCGATATCTTCGCGGGTATCCGGGACATCGTCGGCGGTCGCTCGGGCAGCTATGAGCGCCCGCTCAAGGAAGCGCGTAAGACCGCGCTCGACGAGCTCGTAGACGAGGCGCGCTCGCTCGGCGCCAACGGCGTGATCGGCATCGATTTCGACTATGAGGTGATTGGCAAGGGCGGCTCGATGCTGATGGTTTCTGCATCGGGCACCGCTGTCACGGTGAGCGGCACCTAGCCACTCACTCGGGCCACTATCCAAAAGTACTATTTTGGTATCATTTTTGTATTGATAATGGGCCTTCTTTGGCTAGCTTCTCTTGGCATCGAATCCCGATGCCAAATAGCGGAGAAGCAATATGTTTCGGCGCAATCATCTCTTACTTGGAAGCTGCCTGATCGTAGGCCTGATCGGCCCGCTCGAAGCGGCCGCGACTTCGTCCGTGCCCGCACTCGGACAGACCAATCAGCCCCCTGTCGCGGGTACGGATTATGCCCAGGTCCAGATGTGCGGCACAGGGCAGCAGATTGCGGTGCTGGACAATGACAGCGATCCCGACGGCCATACGCCGCTCACGGTCGTAAGCGTCACGAGCGCAAGTCTGGGTTCGGTTTTCGTGGTTGGTGGGTTCAGGATCAGCTATCAACCCAACGGCTTTCCGGCCGGGTCGGACAGCTTCACCTACGAGGTGCGCGATAGTCTCGGCGCAACCGCGACAGGCACGGTCTATGTCGAAGTCATGGATGTCGGCTGCTGAGCGACTGATACCGATTTGTTCGGAAGGCGAGGAAAGGCTTCGGTTCCTCGCGGCCGGTTTCTGTCGCCTTCCGTTTCAACCACTGCCTTGGCCAAGTATCGCGCTTCGTGCGCTTGAGACGCCGGGATTTATCCTCGTGATGCCCCCATTGCGCCACACCCCGCGCCTGCCCTAGAGACGCCGCCACACATTTGCACAGAGACGACCCATGGCAGGCCATTCCAAATTCAAGAACATCATGCACCGCAAGGGCGCGCAGGACAAGAAGCGGTCCGCCGCCTTCTCCAAGCTCAGCCGCGAAATCACCGTGGCGGCGAAGATGGGCACGCCCGATCCGGACATGAACCCGCGGCTGCGCGCGGCGGTCAACGCTGCCAAGGCGCAGTCGATGCCCAAGGACAATATCCAGCGCGCGATCGACAAGGCGAGCAAGGGCGACGGCGAGAATTACGAGGAAATCCGCTACGAGGGCTTCGGCCCCGGCGGTGTGAGCCTGATCATCGAGGCGCTGTCGGACAACCGCAACCGCACCGCGACCAACGTCCGCACCGCGGTCTCCAAGAATGGCGGCAACCTCGGCGCGTCGGGATCGGTCAGCCATGCCTTCGACCGCGTCGGCCTGATCAACTATCCGGCCGCCGCGGGCGATGCCGAGAAGGTGTTCGAGGCCGCGCTCGAAGCCGGAGCCGAGGACGTCACGACGAGCGAGGACGGCCACGAGATCTGGACCTCCAATGCCGACCTGCACGAAGTCGCCAAGGCGCTTGAGCCGGTGCTGGGCGAGGCCGAGGGTGCGAAGCTCGCCTGGCGCCCGCAGACCATGGTCGAGGTCGATGAGAATGACGCCGCGACCCTGTTCAAGCTGATCGACGCGCTCGACGACGATGACGACGTCCAGACCGTCTGGGGCAATTACGAAGTCTCCGACGCGGTGATGGAAAAGCTCGGATAATGTTCGCGCTGATCGCCAAGGCGCTGCTTTCGGGCGCGCTGATCGTGGCGATCGCTGAGATCGGCAAGCGCCAGCCGGCGCTTGCCGCCCTCGTCGCCTCGCTGCCTCTGGTCTCGATCCTCGGCATGATCCTGCTGTGGAGCGGGCGGCCGGACGCCGAGAATATGGCGCACCATGCCGAGGCGACCTTCTGGTACGTGCTGCCCTCGCTGCCGATGTTCCTGCTGATCCCGATGCTGCTGCGCAGCGGCGTCAATTTCTGGATCGCGCTCGTCGCGGGCTGCGCGCTCACCTTCGCGCTCTATCTCGGCATGACCACGATCGGTCCGCGCTTCGGCCTGCGGCTCTGAGATGATCGCGCGTGCACTCTTCCTCGCTGGTTCTTCCACGGTGCTCGCGGCGCCGGCGGTCACGCCCCTGACGGCCGCACCATCATCCGCACCGGCCAGCCAGTGCCGCGCGGGTGAGGCTGTCGTCTATACCTGCAACTTCGGCAAGGCGGTGGGCAGCGTCTGCTCGGGCGGCGGCATGCTCCATTATCGCTATGGTCCGGTGGGCAAGCCTGACATAGCGATCTCCAGCACGCCTGATTGGAGCAATGTCAGCCGCAAGGTCGTGGTCGGAGGCGGCGGTGGCTCGCAACCCTATCTCCGCTTCACTCGTGCCGATTACAGCTACGTCGTCTTCTGGGGCACGGCGGGGAACCTGACCGTTCGGCCGGGCAGGCTCTGGTCGGGCATCCATGTCCGCCGCGGCGACAAGGACCTGGCGACGCTTTCATGCAGAAGCGGCGCCCACCCGGTCGGTCGCATCCCCGATGCGGTGCCTGAGGATACCGACGCCAGCTTCGATCGATGGTATTGATGCCATGATCCTTCTCGGCTTCCTGCTTACCCTGTTGGCGCCCGCCGCGGCGCCGGTAACCCCCGCACCTTCACCTGCGCCGGCCAGCCAGTGCCGCGCCGGCGAGAAGACCGTCTATACCTGCGGCTTCGGCAAGTCGGTGGGCAGCATCTGCGCGAACGGCGGCAAGCTTCACTACCGCTATGGCCCGCTCAGCAAACCCGCGATCGACATCGCCAGCAACGGCGAGTGGAGCAACGTCCGCCGCGGCTTCATCGTCGGCGGGGGTGGGGGATCGCAGCGGCATCTGCGCTTCACGCGCGGCGATCACAGCTATGTCGTCTTCTGGGGTGTCGGCGGGCAATACACACAGGTCCCGGGCGCGACCTGGTCGGGCATCCATGTGCGCGAAGGCAAGACGGATCTCGCCACGCTGCGTTGCAAGCGTGCGGCATCGCCTTCGGACGATTGGGAAGACCTCGCCTACGACGCGCCCGAGGAAGACGATCCCCAGTTTGAAATGTGGTTCTGATGATTCTTCTCGGCCTCGATCCCGGCCTTGGCACCACCGGTTGGGGGCTGATCCGCGCTGAGGGCAATCGCCTCAGTCACCTTGCCAATGGCCAGCTCAAGACCGATGCGAAGGCGCCGCTGCCGCGCCGCCTCGCACATCTCGACGCGATGCTCGTCGCGCTGATTGCCGATCACGCGCCGCAGGGGGCGGCGGTGGAGGAGGTGTTCGTCAACTCCAACCCGCAATCGACACTCAAGCTCGCCCATGCCCGCGGCGTCGCGATCGCGGCGGCGGCGCGTGCCGGGATCGATGTCGGCGAATACGCACCGCGCCTCGTCAAGAAGGCGGT
>CAZBYE010000066.1:0-13209 GCA_964496045.1 uncultured Stakelama sp. | reverse complement strand
GCGGCCGATCACGGGATCGAGCTTGCCGTCCCGCGCAGCTTGCGTGAGGTCGCGCGCGAACTTCTTGAGCGCGTCGTAGCGATCCTCGGCGCCCGCGGTGTCGGCGCTGCGGCCGCCGGTCAGCTGGTTGATCGCGGCGTTGAGCGTATCGGGCTTCACCCCCGCGGCGGCGAGCGCGCGACCGGCATTGGTGGTGGTGGCGAGGAGCAACGCCTGCAGCATCCGCTGGACGCTGACAAAGCTGTCGCCCGCTTTGGTCGCGATCTGCTCGGCCTGGTCAAGCAGGCGAACCGCATCATTGTCGAGGCCCGGCGCCTGCTGCGCACCACCCCCGGTGACTGCCGGGATGCGCGAAAGCGCGGTGTCGACCTCGCTCGCCGCGCGCCGGGCGTCGCCGCCGGCAGCCTGAATCAGGCCCGCGGCCATGCCCTGCTCGTCCTCGAGCAGTGCTTTCAGGATATGTTCGGGGCTGATCCGCTGATGGTTGAGGCGGATCGCAACGGTCTGCGCCGACTGGAGGAAGCCCTTGGCGCGATCGGTGAATTTTTCGAGGTTCATGCGTGTCCCTGTCGTCTTTCATGGCGCGAGATGGTGTTGCATTTTCGCAACACAAGCCTCGCGCGCAGAAAACTGCATGGGACGATGCTGCCGCACCGCCGGGGCCGGAACAAGCCCGCCCCGGCGGACAGGCTTATTTGCCCTTCGGCTTGGCGGGCTTGGCGGGCGCGGGGGCCTTGGGCGTGCCCCTGGCGAAGGTGTCGCCGAAGAAGTCGCCGGCGTACCAGCGCGGCGCCTCGGCCCCGTCGGCGATCTCGCGTGCGATCAGATAGTTGATCTTCGCGAACTTAGCGCCGGCCTGCCAGTTGAAGGCCTGGCTCATGTCATCGTTGGGGCGGTGATAGGTCTTGGTCAGGAAGCCCATGAACTTCTCACGCCCTTCCCCCGCGAAGCCGGTCGCGAGCATGATCGAAGGGACGCCCTCGACCACGAAGCTGTAGTGGTCGGAGCGGGTGAAGATGCCCTGCTCTGGCATCGGATCGGGCGAGACTTTGATCCCGGCTTTCGCCACCGCGCGATCGGCGATCGGGCCAAGCGTCGAATGCTCGCCGCCGAACGCGATCACGTCGCTGAAGTCATAGGTCAGAACGGGCATGTCGAGATTGACCACGCCGGCGACGCGCCCGCCCGCGGGCACCAGCGGATGCTTGGCGAGGTATTGCGAACCGAGCAGCCCGTCTTCCTCGGCGGTGACCGCGGCGAAGACCACGGTGCGCTTCGGCTTCTCCTTGCCCTCGGCAAAGGCGCGCGCGACCTCGAGCATCGTCGCGATGCCCGCGGCATTGTCCATTGCGCCGTTATAGACCTTGTCGCCTTCGAGCTTGGGGTCGACGCCGTCATGGTCGAGATGCGCGGTGATCATCACCACTTCCTTGGCCAACGCCGGGTCCGAGCCGGGGATGACGCCGAGGACATTGGAGCTGGCGATCTTCTCGACTTCGCTATGGCGTTCGATCCGCACCGGCGCCTTGAGCGCGAAGCCGTGCGGCATCGCGCCCTTCTTCGCCGCAGCGTCGAGCACGCGGGTGAGGTTCATCGGTGCACTGGCGAACAATGCTTCGGCCGCAGGGCCGTGCGCATAGGCGGTGGCGCGGATCGCGGGTGCCGAGGACCATGGCTTGCCATCGGTGCCGATCCAGACATCGCGCGAGGACGCGGCAAAGCCTGCCAGCCGCTTCCACGGCATGCTGGCGAGTGAGGCGCGGGTCGGAACGGTGATGACCCCGATCGCGCCGCGGCGCTCAGCCATACGCGTCTTTTCCGAGCTCAGATGCGCGGCGATCTCGCTCGATGTGCGCCCTTCGGGCACGCCGGCGAGCAGCACGACGATCTTGCCGCGAACGTCCATGCCGGAATAATCGTCAAAGCCGTGGGCGGGGGAGTCGAGGCCGTAGCCGACGAATGCGGCGGACGCCTCAAGCAACTGGTCGGGTTCGCGCGCATTGGCGGTCATCATCACATCGACGCCATTCTGGAAAGCGGTGCCGCCGATCGTGATGGTTGCCGGTGCGTCCTTCCTGAATTTCGCGCGGGCGAAGTCGATCGGCTGGTACCAGCCCTTGTTCCCGCCCGGCTTGAGACCGAGCGCGTCGAAACGGCTGGCGACGTAGAGCGCGGCGATGTCATAGCCGCGCGTGCCCGCGTCGCGGCCTTCGAGCAGGTCATCGGCCAGGAACTCGACATGGGCGCGAACCTGGTCGGGCGAGAAGGCGGGTTCGTCGGCAGGTGCGGAAGTCTGCGCCGCAAGCGGCGACGCGGCCGCGAGCAACGCGGCTGCAAAGAGTTTGTAGTGCATATATTCCCCTATGATCCGCCAAGCCTAGCCAAAGCGGGTCCGCTGACAAGCCCGTTGCGTGCGGAGGTTGGAGGACTATGCTGGTTTCCATCGAAACCAGTTTCCGGAAAGTCACTTCCATGAAGCCAGCCTTTGCCACCCTGACCGCGCTTGCGGTTGTCCTCGGTGCGCCTGCCCATGCCCGGCAGACGCCCGCGCCGGTCGCCGTCGCCGACCTCGTGAAGCGCGTGGACATTCCGTACGAGGAGTTCCGGCTGGCCAACGGCCTGCGCGTGGTCGTGCATACCGACCGCAAGGCGCCGGTGGTGGGCGTTGCGGTGTGGTACAATGTCGGGTCGAAGCACGAGCCCAAGGGCAAGACCGGCTTTGCGCACCTGTTCGAGCATCTGATGTTCAACGGGTCGGAGAATTCGCCGGGCGAGTTCTTCGAGCCGCTCAAGGAAGTGGGTGCGACCGACTATAACGGTACGACCAATTCGGACCGGACCAACTACTTCCAGACCGTACCGCGCGCGGCACTGGATCGCGCGCTGTTCCTTGAGAGCGACCGGATGGGATATCTGCTCGGTGCGGTGACGCAGGGCAAGCTCGACGAGCAGCGCGGCGTCGTCCAGAACGAGAAGCGCCAGGGCGACACCCAGCCCTATGGCCTGATGCGCTACAAGATGATCGAAGGGCTGTTCCCGGTGGGGCATCCCTATCATCACTCGACCATCGGCTCGATGGCCGACCTCGTCGCCGCAAGCCTCGACGACGTCAAGAACTGGTTCCGCCAATATTATGGCCCGAACAATGCGGTGCTGGTGCTGGCGGGCGATATCGACCCTGCGAGCGCCAAACCGCTGGTCGAGAAATATTTCGGTGCGATCCCCAAGGGCGCGCAGACCAGTGATCCGAAGGTCGATGTGCCGACGCTGGCTGCGGCCAAGGCGGAAGTGATGAAAGATCGCGTCGCGGTGACCCGCCTGTATCGCATGTGGGCGGTGCCGGGGATGCGCGACAAGGATTCGACCGTGCTCGATATCGCCACCGGCGTGCTCGGTGGGCTCGCCAGCTCGCGGCTCGACAATGCGCTGGTCAAGCAGGAGAAGCTCGCGGTCAATGTGGGTGCGGGCAACCAGAGCCTGGCGCAGGCGGGGATGGTGCTGATTTCGGTCGATGTGCGCCCGGGGGTCGATCCCGCGGTGGCGGGCAAGCGACTCGACGAACTGATCGCCGACTACCTCAGGAACGGCCCGACCAACGAGGAGCTGGAGCGCTACAAGACACGCACCGCATCCTCGCGGATCCGGGGCCTTGAGTCGGTGGGCGGCTTTGGCGGCAAGGCGGTGACGCTGGCGTCGGGCGCGCTCTATATGAACGATCCGGGCTTCTACAAAAAGCAGCTCGCCGATCTCGCCGCGGTGACGCCGGCGCAGGCGCGCGACGTCGCGGCCAAATGGCTGTCGCGCCCCGCCTATTCGCTGACGGTCGAGCCGGGCGCGCGCGAGGCCTATGCCGAGGCCGGAACGCCCGCGAAGAAGCCGGCGGTGGCCGAGACACCGCTCAAGGGCACGCGCGGTGCGTTGCCCGCGGTCGCCGAGGTCAAGGACATCGACTTCCCGGCAGTGACGCGCACCCGGCTGTCGAACGGGATCGAGCTGGTCTACGCCCAGCGCGACGCGGTGCCGGTGACGCAGGCGGTAATGAGCTTTGACGCAGGCGTCGCTTCGGACGTCCCGACCGCGCTCGGCACCGAGAGCATGACGCTGGCGCTGCTCGAAGAGGGGACCGCGACGCGCAACTCGATCGCCATCGCCGAGGCGCAGGAACGGCTGGGCGCGGGCGTCAGCACGGGCAGCAGCGCCGACCGCGCCTATGTCTCGATGTTCACGCCGAGTCCGAACCTTGCCGGTTCGATCGAACTGATGGCGGACATCACCCGCAAGCCGGCCTTCCCGGCCGCCGAGATCGAGCGGGTACGCGGCCAGATGCTGGCGGGAATCAAGCAGATCAAGTCGAACCCGTCGGGGCTTGCGCAGATGGCGATGCCGGCGCTGCTCTACGGCAAGGAGTCTCCCTATGCGAAGATGGCCGCGATCGGCGGTGACGAGGATGCCGTCAAGGCGCTGACCCGCGACGATCTGGTCGGCTATTACAAGGCGTGGATTCGTCCGGAAAAGGCGAAGATCTTCGTCGTGTCCGACCGTCCGCTCGCCGAGATCAAGGCGGCGTTCGAGAGCCGCTTCGGCGACTGGAAGGGCGAGGGCGCGCCGGGCACCAAGGTGTTCGCGGCGAAGGCGGTGCAGACCGCGCCGAAGATTCTGCTGATCGACCGGCCGGATTCGCCTCAGTCCCTGATCTATGCCGCGCAGATGACGCCGGTGGATCCGTTCGCCGATTCGATCGCGCTTGGCACCGCGAGCGAAGTGCTGGGTGGCGACTTCCTGTCGCGCATCAACATGAACCTGCGCGAGGACAAGAGCTGGTCCTATGGCGTGCGCGGCGCGGTCGCGCGGATGGAGCATGCGGTGCCCTTCACCATCTCCGCACCCGTCCAGGCCGACAAGACCGGCCCGGCGATCGTCGAGATCCAGAAGGAAGTCGGCGACTATCTGAGCAGCAAGGGTGTGACCCGGACCGAGTTCGACCGGTCGGTGATCAGCAGCGTGCGCAAGATGGCGGGCCAGTATGAGACCGCCGGCGCGGTGCTGGGCGCGATGCAGGCGAACGACTTCATGCGCCGTCCCGACGATTATCAGGACGGCCTCGCGAAAAAATATCGTGCGCTCACCATCCCGCAGGTTGACGCTGCGGCACGCGGGGCAATCGATCCGAAACGCTTCATCTGGGTGGTCGTGGGCGACGCGTCCAAGGTCCGGGCACAGCTTGACAGCCTTGGCCTGCCTGTCGAGGTGGTGAAGCCCGAGTCCGTTGGCGTCGCCGCCAAGGCCGCCGCGAACTGAGGGCTGAATCGAATCACAGGAGAGACGAGCATGGCGAATGTTGATGGCACCTGGGATACCGTGACCCATTCCCCGATGGGCGACCAGAAGGCGACGCTGACCGTGAACAGCGACGGCGACAGCTTCACCGGCACCTATGCCGGTGCGATGGGCACCACCGATGTGAGCGGCAAGGTCGACGGTGACAAGCTGAGCTGGGCGGTCGACATCACCGTGCCGATGCCGATGACGCTGACCATCGAAGCGACCGTCGACGGCGACTCGATCAAGGGATCGGTCACCGCGGGCGCGTTCGGCAGCTTCCCGCTGGAAGGCAATCGCGTCTGAGGCGCGGATGATCCGTTGAGATGAAGAGGCCCGCTTCCTGCGAGGGAGGCGGGCCTTTTTCGTTCCTCATGCGGCCTGAGCGGTCGCCGACATGTCCATGGCGAGGCGATCTGCGAGCGCCGCGGTCCGGGCTTCTGCGCTGGCGATCGATGCGGCCAGTCGGTCGTCGCTGAACTCGTCATATTCGATCGCAACGGCTTCGTGACGGTCGATCCCGATATAGCCGAGCGGGATGGTGAGGCTGGCCTCGACCAGATTGATGCCGGCGAGCCTCTCCCCCGGATCATAGCCATAGTCGCCGCGTGCGCCGAGGATCACCAGCTGCTTGCCGCCAGTCAGCATCGGCCAATAGGGGACGTCGCCGCGCGCGCGGTCGAACCCGAAGGTCACGCCCACCCGCACGACATTGTCGATCCACGCCTTGAGCGGGGCGGGGATGCCGAAATTGTACATCGGCGCGCCGATGACGATGAGGTCCGCGGCTATGAGCTCGGCTGTGAGTTCGTCGCTCTCGGCCAGGACCCCGCGCTGGGCTGCGTCGCGTCGGTCCGGCTTGGTGAAGGCCGCGGCGACCCAGTCTCCGGTCACCGGCGCCGGCGGGTGGGCGCCGACGTCGCGATAGGTGATCGCATCCTGCGGGCGTGCAGCTTGCCAGCTTTCGATGAAGCGCGCGGTTAGCCGGCGCGTATGCGAGCCGCGCGGTTCGCGACCGGAACGGCCCGGCCGGGCGCTGGAATCGATCCACAGAAGGTTGCGCACGGTGGGGTCGGTCGGGTGCATGATGCTATCCTGTTCATCTGGTGACCACGAATAACTGGGGCTTGATTAGTCTCCGGACCAATGCGAATTGCTCAACTTATGGATGAGGTCAGTTCACCCATAGTGCGCGCACGCCGCTTGCCACCGCTGGCCGCGCTTCGGGCATTCGAGGCGGCCGCGCGCCATTTGAGTTTTCGCGAGGCGGCGGCCGAGCTGGCGGTGACGCCGACTGCGATCAGCCACCAGATCCGCCTGCTCGAGCAGACGTTGGGGACAGCGCTGTTCGTGCGGCGTACGCGGCGGGTTGCGCTGACCGAGGCTGGCCAGCGGCTCTTCCCGACCCTGCGCGACGGGTTCGACGCATTTGCGCATGTGATCGCTACTCTGGTGCCGAAACATGCCCGGCCGGCGGTGACGTTGAGCGCAACGACTCAGTTCACCTCACGCCGCCTGCTGCCGGCGGTCCCGGCGTTCAACGTCCGGCATCCGGAGATCGACCTGCGGCTGCATGCGTCGGAAGAGCCGGTCGATATCGCGGCCGGAGCGGCGGACATCGCCATACGCTATGGCGGCGAGATCGGGGCCGGGCTGCAATCGGAGCCGTTGCTTGCCGAGCGGTTCGGCCTGTTGTGCAGCCCGATGCTCGGTCTGACCGGGCCAGAGGACCTGCGCCGGGTTCCGTTGCTGCATACCGACTGGCTGCGCGAGACCACGCCCGGCTGGGACCGTTGGGCGAAGATGGCCGGGATCACGGGACTGAAGCTCGATCAGGGCGCGCGCTTCACCAATGGCGATCACGCGATTCAGGCGGCGATCGCGGGGCAGGGCGCGATCATCGCCAGTCTGGTTCTGGCGGAAGAGGAAATACGCGCCGGGCTGCTCGTCCAGCCCTTCGGGCCGGTGATCGAGGGCATTTACTACCAGCTCGTCACGCGGGCGGAACCGCCCGGCCGGGAAGTCGCAGGGGTGGTGAACTGGTTGCGCGAGGTGGTCGCACGGCCGCGCTGATCGGGATCAGGGCAAGTGGCGCATTGCGGCGGGGCATGGCACGATCGTGGTCCCGGTGAAGCTGGGTCTGATGCGGGGGCGATGCCAAAGGCGTACAACATCGCCCTCCGCCTGCCAGCGCAACGAAACGCAGTACGCCCAAGGCGGCCGCATTCTCTGCGCACCGCCGAGCAGCGCGAAGTCTCGCTTCGATACCGATATCGAGTCGCGTTCCCCGGCCGAGCCGATCGTGATCCGCCGCCCGCCCTTGCCATCGGCTACGGATCGGATCGGGAACTCTAAGGTTTTGATCGGGGCGTCGCTGTTCCAGAAATGGTAGAGGTTGAAGATGCGCCACATCGCCTGATCCGCGATGAATGCGCCGAATATCGCGCCCATGACGACTGCCGTCCAAACCAGGTTGCGTTGTCGCTTGCCACCATCCGGTACACGTCTGACGAACAGATCCTTGCACACCGCGAATACGGCCCACCCCGCGATGATCGCGCCGGCCAACCAGACACAGCGGCGCACGATCGAATTTACGGGGTGACGATGAACGTGCTGGCCGTGTTCAGGTCGACGACCCACCAGACGAACGCGATGCTGATCGTGGCGAGCGCGAGCTTGAAGCGTAGCGTCGGCGGGGTAGCCGGTTTTGGCAAAGGGGACATGCCGCCATCTAGGCGCGCGGATGTTAACGCCCGGTGCGCTCTTCGGTGCTAGCGCCGCACCCGTGTGACATGGCCCATCTTGCGGCCGGGGCGTGCTTCGTGCTTGCCGTAGAGATGGAGGTGGGCGTTGCCCTCGGCGAGCAAGGCGGGCCAGCTATCGGCCTGCTCGCCGATGAGGTTGTCCATCTCGACCGACGCGCCGGTGAGCGCGGTCGAGCCGAGGGG
Organism: uncultured Stakelama sp.; assembly: GCA_964496045.1. Classification (GTDB taxonomy): domain Bacteria; phylum Pseudomonadota; class Alphaproteobacteria; order Sphingomonadales; family Sphingomonadaceae; genus Sphingomonas. The sequence goes on along the minus strand of CAZBYE010000066.1, from coordinate 4,939 downwards.
AAGGCCGCAGATGGCGCGGATATGGTTCTCGAACTGCGAGGTGACCGCGCCCTCGATTGTCCAGTGGCCGCTATTATGGACGCGTGGAGCCATTTCGTTGAACACCGGGCCTTCGGTGGTCGCGAAGAATTCGCAGGTGAGCACACCGACATAGTCGAGCGCGTGAGCGAGCTTTTCAGCGAGCGCCACGGCTGCGCCGGTCTGCGCCTGCACGGGACCCGGGGCGGGGACGGTCGAGGTGGCGAGGATGCCGTCGCAGTGGACATTGTGTGGCGCAGGGTAATGGACAGTCGAGCCGTCGATCCCGCGTACCAGCATGATCGAGAATTCGTGCGTGAAGGTAACGAAGCCCTCGAGGATCGAGGGCTGGCCCGCCACCGTTTCCCATGCGCTCGCCACGTCGCCGGAGGCCATCAGGCGCGCCTGACCCTTCCCGTCATAGCCGAACACCGAGGTCTGGAGGATCGGGGGACCGCCGCCCTCGGCAACCGCCGCTTCCAGTTCGGCGAGGCTGGTGGCTTCACGGAACGGCGCGGTGGTGCCGCCCTGCTCGCGAACGAAGTTCTTTTCGTTCGGGCGGGCGCGCGAGATGTCGAGCGCGCGGCTTCCCGGACGGACCGGCGCGATCGGCGTCAGATGTGCGATGCACTGCGGATCGACATTCTCGAACTCGTAAGTGATCACGTCGACGGCATTGGCAAAGGCGGTCAGCCGTTCGGCATCGTCATAGCGACCTTGCGTGAACGCCGACGCGACGTCGCAGGCAGGGCCGGTTTCAGGCGCGTAGACATGACAGCGATAGCCGAGTTGCGCCGCGGCGACGGAAAGCATCCGGCCGAGCTGGCCGCTGCCGAGGATGCCGATGGTGCTGCCGGGGGGAATCGCGGTCATTGGGCTCCGGTTATTCGGGGGTTATTCGGGGTCGTTGGCGACGCTGTCGGTCTGGCGCGCACGCCATGCCTTGAGGCGCTCGGCGAGCGCAGCGTCAGAGGTGGCGAGGATCGCGGCGGCGAGCAGACCGGCGTTGATCGCCCCCGCCTTGCCGATCGCGAGCGTGCCGACGGGGATGCCGCCGGGCATCTGGGCGATCGAGAGCAGGCTGTCCATGCCCTTCAGCGCCTTCGATTCGACGGGCACGCCAAGGACGGGAAGGTGGGTCATCGACGCCGCCATGCCGGGCAGATGCGCCGCGCCGCCTGCGCCCGCGATCACCACCTTCAGCCCGCGGTCGTCCGCGCCGGTGGCATAGTCGTAGAGCCGTTGGGGGGTGCGGTGGGCCGAGACGACCTTGGTTTCATGCGGCACGCCGAGTTCGGCGAGCACGTCGGCGGCGTGGCGCATCGTCTCCCAATCGGAGGTGCTGCCCATGATGATGCCAACCAGAGGTGCGTCCGCCATTCCATGCCCCTGCATTGCGGGAAAGCGTCCCCCTAGAGAGACGCGCGCTTCGCATCAAGCTTTGCCAATCATGTTTGGACGCAAGTGCCGGGAAGCAGGGCTTGCCGCGCGCACCTATATCGGCACCATGAGCAAGATGATCTCCGACGAAGAAGCTTGGGAAGCGTTCCAGCGCCGCGACCGCGCCTATGACGGGCGGGTGATCGCGGGCGTGTTGACCACCGGCATCTATTGTAAGCCGAGCTGTGCGGCGCGGCATCCCAAGCGGCAGAATGTGGTATTCTTCCCCGATGTCGAGGCTGCGCGCGCCACCGGCCTGCGCGCCTGCCTGCGCTGCAAGCCCGACGAGATCGGGCGTGAGCGGATCGCGGTGGCGCAGGCGGTGGCGTTGCTGGAGGGCGCTGAGGATCCGGTGACGCTCGACGAACTGGCGGGCCATGTCGGTTATGCCCCGCATCATTTCCAGCGACTGTTCAAGCGCGCGACCGGGGTGACGCCCGCGGCCTATGCCCGTTCACTGCGTGCGCGCCGCGCCGCCGAGGCGCTGACCGCTGAGGACAATGTCACCAGCGCGATCTATGAGGCGGGCTATTCCGCGCCGAGTCGCTTCTACGAGACGAGCAATGCGCGGCTGGGCATGACGCCGAGCGCCTGGCGTAATGGCGGCGCGGGCGTGACGATCCGCTGGACGATCGCCGATACCAGCCTCGGGCCGCTGCTGGTCGCGGCGACCGACAAAGGATTGTGCCGGGTCGCGTTCGACGAGGACAGCCTGAGCCTCGCCACGCGCTTTCCGCGTGCCGAGATCGTGCCGGGTGGCGCGGCGCTGGCCGAACTGGCGGTGCGGGTGGTGGCGGAAGTCGAGCAGCCGGGCCGCCACGCCGATCTGCCGATCGATGTGCGCGGGACTGCGTTCCAGGAGGCGGTGTGGCAAGCGTTGCGCACGATCCCGAGCGGCGAGACGATGAGCTATGCCCAGCTTGCCATTGCGGCGGGTAGTCCGGGCGCGGTGCGCGCGGCGGGCACGGCGTGCGGCGCCAATAATGTCGCGGTCATCATCCCGTGCCATCGCGTGCAACGCGGCGACGGCAGCATCGGCGGCTATGCCTATGGCGTCGATCGCAAGAAGGTGTTGCGGCGGCGCGAAGGGGTGGCGGAATGAGCTATGTGATCTCGGGCATCGACCCCGCACCTTTCCGGCATCTCTATAGCCTGACGGACGTCGAGCTGGCCGCGCAGGGTGTCGTGCGGATGATCGCCGATGCTAAGCCCGGCTATCCGTGCCGAGTGACACTGGAGGATGCCGAGCCGGGCGACGCGGTGCTGCTGGTCAATCACGAGCATCTGCCTGTCGACACGCCTTACCGCTCGCGTCATGCGATCTTCGTGGCGGACGGTGCAGAGCAGGCGGCGCGCTGCGAAGGTGCGATCCCGGAGCAGTTGAGCATCCGCCTGTTGTCGGTCCGCGCCTTCGATGCGGACGGCATGATGATCGATGCCGAGGTGCTCGAAGGCTCCGGGCTGGAGGCCGAGATCGCACGGATCGTCGCCGATCCGCGCGCGGCCTATCTTCATGTCCATAATGCGCGCCGCGGCTGTTTCGCCGCGCGGGTGGATCGCGCGTGAGCCGTCGCCTCGCCGGCTTGCAGCTATCGCCAAACTGGTGCTGCGGCGGCGCGAAGGGGTGAAGGGCTAGGCTTCAGGTTCAATCAATGGGCCGGCGCATCACAAAGGTGTCCGGCCCATAGCCGTCAGCGCTTGCATCCACATAGCCAAAGCCTTGTGCTGCCCAGAAACGGTCGGCGCCGTTGACCGCGACCAGGGTGATGTTCGCCACGCCGGCCTGTCGTGCCAGATCGTCGACCAGCGCGACCGCCGCCCGCCCTGCGCCCAGTCCGCGCGTGTCCGGCAGCAGCGCGATATCGTGAAGATACCAGGTGTCCGCCGGATCCGGGATCGCATGGAGCATCGCTCCAAGCGCAGGCGGCGGCGCGGCGCGGGTCCAGGGATGAGTCACCAGAAAGCCGCGCACCGTGCCATCGACCTCACAGACGAAGCATCCCGCCGGGCACAGGTGCAGCCGTTCGGCATAGACTTTGAGGGGTTCGGCGTAGCGACCGTGCACTTCAGTGGAGATTTTCGTCACCGTCGGCAGGTCCGCCGCGGTCATGGCACGCCAGTGCATCATTGCTCCGCCGGCTTGCAGCTATAGACCAGCCGTTCGTTGAAGACCTGGGGCAGCGCGGTACGGACCGCCTGCTGTCTGGCGGCGAGATCGGCGCGCGCGACGGGATCGGTCGAGCACGCCTTGATCTTCACATCGCTGCGCAGCTTGCGCGCGTCCGCCATCTGACGTGACGAAAGCAGATAGCGGGTGGTGGAATAGGTCCGCGACGCCGGGGCGTATTCGAGCACCGAGACGGTCTGTTCGTCGTCGGGGACCAGAATGCGCTGCCAGTTGAGCTGCCCGGTCTCAGCATATTGGGTGCGGCCATTGACGCAACCATCGGGGTTGATGTCGATATTGACGTCCTGCGTGCTCGACACGGTGACGCGCGAGCGGGCGGGGTCGATGGTGCAAAGCATCTTGCCGAGACCGCCGGTCTGCACCTTTGGGGGCGGGACGGTGACACGCGCTGCGCTCGCGATCGTCGAGGGATCGAAGGCCGGGCGGACGAAGAACAGGATGAACGCCGCCAGCACCAGAATGCCGCCGCCGCTCATCGACCAGATCATCTCGCGTCGTTTAGCCTGTGTATGGAAGAAGGCCCCGGCACCGATGCCGGCAACGCCGAGCACCAGCAACAGCCCCGCGCCCGCGAGGAAATTCTCGCGCATCGCGAAATTGGCGACCAGCGCCTTGTCGAGCGCGCTCTCTCGGTCGGCGGCGGAGCGTGCGGCGTCCTCGCGCGCTTTGGCATCGTCGGCGGCCTTTGCGCGTTCGGCTTCGCTGCGGTCCTGCGCCAGCCGGTCGGCGATGCTGGTGCAGGCGACGCCGTTGACCGGCATCGGCTGCCTCGCTTCGCGCAGGAAGGCGGCGACCTCGTCATTGGCGACCGCAAAGCCGAAGCTGGCGTCACCCTCTTCGCCGCGCGTCACCGCCGAATTGACGCCGAGCACCCGCCCGCAGGGGTCGAGCAACGGCCCGCCCGAATTGCCGCGCGCGATTCCGGCGGTGTGGAGCAGGACGTTGACGCCCTGAAGATTGCGGCGGCCCGAGAACACACCCTGCGACCGGATCGGAGACAGCGGGGTGATGAAGTCGATCGCCGAGCGGGCGGTCGCCAGATCGACATTGCCCGGATAGCCGAGCGCAATCATCGCCTCGCCCTCGCTCACCGGGCCGTTGTAGAAAGTGAGCGTGGGCAGGCGGATACCGCCAAACTCGATCAGCGCGAGATCGCGGTCGGAATCAATCGCGATCAGCCGCCCCTGATAGGATTTATCGCCCTCCGACGGGACGACCCCGATCATGACATTGCCGGGGAAGCGTTCAGCAGCTTCGACCAAAAGGGCGTTTGGTAGCACACGGTTGGGTTCG
>CAZBYE010000065.1:0-13232 GCA_964496045.1 uncultured Stakelama sp. | reverse complement strand
CGCCGCCCTCGTTCCCGCGCCGGGTGATCATCGCCGCGCCGCGGACCTCGCGGCCGGCGAAGCCGATCTGCACCGGCTTCAACGGCTGGCCTTCGAAGCGGTCGCGGAACCAGTCGCCCCAGCCGACCAGGAATCCGCTGTTGGAGGCCCGGAACGGTGCCAGTGCCACGCCGGCATCGGCCAGTGGCGCAGTCCAGCCCCCGTCCGAGCCCAGCCGCGGCCAGGATGCGCCGCCCAACGCCAGCAGCGTTGCCGGCGCCCGCACCTCGATGTCACCGGCCGGCGTCTCGAAGCGAAGCCCGCCGCCAGCCGCGCCGAAGCCAAGCCAGCGATGCCGCGTCTCGAAACGCACGCCGGCCTGTTCCAGCCGCCGCAGCCACGCGCGGAGCAGCGGCGAAGCCTTGCCGCTGGCCGGAAACACCCGGCCGCTGGAGCCGACGAAGGTCGGCTCGCCCAGCGCCGCAGACCAATCGCGCAACCGGTCCGGTGGAAAGCGGTTGAGGATCGGCGCCAGACGCGCCGACGCCGCGCCATAGCGGGTCAGGAACCGCTCCAGCGGCTCGCTGTGGGTCAGGTTCAGGCCGCCGCGCCCGGCCATCAGCAGCTTGCGGCCCAGCGACGGCATCCGCTCGTATACCGTCACGGCAATGCCTGCGGCGGCCAGCGTTTCGGCCGCTGCCAACCCCGCGGGTCCGCCGCCGATCACGGCGACGCGGCGCTCTTCCGCTGGTCGATCCATCTGCTATGCCTTCTCTTCGAACGCTGGCGCTTTTGTACAGCGGTTTGGCGGGAGCACCGATGGCGCATGCCCCCCGGGCGAAAGCCCAGAACACGACGATGCGCGTACGCACCCAGCGTATCGGCACCGAACAAAATCCGGTCATCGTGATCGACGATATGCTGCCGGACGCGGCCGCCCTGGTCGACTTCGCCGCCAGCCAGTTGCAGTTCCGCGCACCGGCCGATCAAAGCGGCAATTTTTATCCGGGGCTCCGCGCACCGGTACCGCGCGACTACGTGCTGCGGCTGGTGCCGGCGATTGAACCGGCGATCTACCAGACCTTCGGCGCGCCGATCGACCGGACCGGCGGGATCGAATGCTTCTTTGCCATGGCGACCACGCCGCCGGGCGAGCTGACGCTGCGGCAGTCGCTGCCACATGTCGACACGCTGGATCCAAAACAACTGGCTGTGCTGCACTACCTGTGTTCGCCGACGCATGGCGGCACCGGCTTTTTTCGTCAGGTTGCAACAGGCTTTGAAACCCTGGCCCCGGAGCGGCTGGACCGTTACGGCGACAGCCTGCATCGGGGCCTGGTGGATGCGGGCGAGCCGGAACCGGGCTACGCCGCCTGCGGCACCGGTCTGTTCGAGACCACGCACCGGTTCGACGCCGCGTTCAACCGCACCCTGATCTATCGCAGCTGCATGCTGCACTCGATCGTGCTGGCACCGGACGCAGTGCTGTCCGGTGACCCGCGCACGGGACGACTGACGGCGAACAGTTTCGTCCGCCTTGCCTGACGCTCAAGCAGTGCGCTTGCCCGCCGTTTTCGTCTTCCCAGGTGCGGATTTTTTCGCGGCCGGCGCCTTCTTGGCACCGGTCTTTTTTGCCGCGGTCTTCTTTGCGGCCGGCTTCTTTGCCGCCACGCGCTTCTTTTTTGCCGGCGTCAGGATCGAACCGCGGCAGGTCGCGGCACCGCAGCGACAGGCGTAGAATTTCTCCATCTCGGCGTCTTCTTTGGCGTCGCCGGTGCGCTGGTACTGGTAGTCATAGCCCAGCTCTTCGCCCGGCTGAATCGCCCGCGTCGCGAAGATCCAGATCCGCCCGTCCTCATTCACCGCTTCGCAGTTCGCGTCGCAGGAATGGTTGATGTAGATCGCGTCGTTGCCCTGGCTGGCGCCGTCGATCACCGTCTTTGCGTCGACCGTGAACAGGAACGTGTGGTGACGCCCCATCTTGGTCTCGTCGTAGCGACGGGTCGCTTCGCTGTTCGAGATCTTTTCGCCCTGGTACTCGACCACGCGCTGGCCGCGGCGGATCGCGCGGGTGGCGAAGGCGCCGGTGCCCTGGATCTTCGAGCGGCGCAGCTCGAACGGCTGGCTGCGCGCCGAACCTGCGGGCTTGGCCGCCTTCACCGCCGGCGCCTTGGCCGCGGTCTTTTTGCCGGCCGCGCCGCGCTTGGATTTCGAATCAGATTTGGTTGCCATTGTCTCAAGCCTTCCACGCTCCGTCGCGACACCAGAATCACGACAGCGCGCCTGTATATGCCCTCCCGCAGCGCAGCGTAACTTCGTTCGACCCCGGCCCCGCCGGACGGCCGGTATCCCACCCACGCGCCAGGCGCCGCAGGCCCGGGGTCCCAGGCCTGCAATTTCGCGCGCGCTAGCCCAGTTGATTTCGATTCTCAACAAGCTTCGGCGGATTCCTGCGGGTATCACCCCGATTATAGCGCATCCGAGAATCGTTATTATCGACGATATCGACGCCGCCTCTCCAGAGGGAGGACGGCATGAATGCGATTTCCAGGACGGTCCGGCTGGTGCTGGCAATTGGAATGGCGGTCTGCGCCCATGGCCGGGCGCGGGCGGATGGAGGCGACGGCGACGCGGCGATCGAGGAGATCGTCGTCAACGGCGAGACCCGCCGCGCCCGGCCGATGGCAGCCAACGCATCGAATGCCATCTACCTGGACGGTACCGGTTACGTCGTCTCCGAACTCAGTGCGCTGGACCGGCTGGATGTCGTCAAAGGCCCGGCGTCTGTCGCCGCTGGCACCGCCGAATACCTATGTGCTGACCGGCGAGCAGCGTACCCGCGACCAGCACTGCGGTGTACCCGCTTGCATGGGGAACGAAAATGCGGATTTCGAAGCGTCGCTGGCCCACCGTTACGGCCGCGCCACTGCTGCGCTCCGCTCTGCGACGACTTTCAAATTTTCAAAATCTCCGTTGATCTTGCTATCCGTCGTGGATTGCATCGCGTCCCGCTCGATCTCGAACTGATCGGGCGCGCTCGGTAGAGCATCGACAAACAGGTCGAGCCGGAAGCTGCAGCTTCGATCACCGCGCGACACAAGATCGACGACGGCGAAAGCGCGCGACGAGCCTACCCACATGATCCAGACCAAGTGTTGATCTGGCTTGATATTTAAAATGCGTTCGAGCCGCGTGTTCACACCAGTGCTGCTGCGAGAAACAACCGTGGATACTTCGCCAACCTGGTTTTCCAAGCCCGAAAGAATTGTTTTTGAAACAAAGCTCTCCATCCACTGCCTTCGATCGAGCAGCGTGCGCCATACGATACTACACGGAGCGGCAGCCTGCCGCTCAAGATGGTGGTAGGTCGTGTAGCGCGCGTCCGCTTCAACCGGAGTGGAGAGCGCTGCGTGCGACGACATCGTCAATCCACCTGCGCAACTGACTGCCAAGCCCCGCTGCAGGCGTGAAATTACGTTGCACACACGAATCCCCATCGTCAAAAGGCACGTAGATGCCGAAGCCATAAAATCTCTCCATCTCCTATTCCACGGCGAACGTCAGAGAACACGACGGAGGAACTCACAGAGGATCGGAACGACGACATCAGCCTGCATGGCCGCCGAGTGCACAGCTTCGGGGGGCGCCCCTGTACGGACAATAAGCGTTTCCCATCCCATCGATCGCAATTCGGCCTCGCTCCCGATCAGGGCAGAACCGATTCCGGTGCCGATTATGTCGTCCGCCGCATCTGCAAAGTTGAGTCGAGGCATGCGAAGCTCGCGCGCGAGACCGGCCTCATCCCAGTTCTGCAGACATTCGTAATAGGCAACATAGTCATCGGCGGCATCGCGAATGCTTTTGGATTTCACGTCGTCCATCCGACCAAAATTTGGATCGGCGCTTCCGCTCTCCCGAGCATCTATCATCGCGCGTCCAGCATCGAGCAATCGCCGAAAGTCTCCCCCCAGAACCGGCCAGCCGCCGATGATCAGCGCGGTCAGGCGATCGGAATGGCGAGCTGCCAACTGCAGACCCGAATTTCCCCCGAACGAATACCCATGGTAGGCAAAGCGATCGACTCCGGCCGCGTCGGCGACCGCAATGAACTCCGCTGCGACCATATCCGGCGTCATCGGCGGCGCCGACGGCGATCGCTCACTCCCGCCGTAGGTGACCGGGTAGTCGTAGAAAATGATCTGAAAGGCAGGAGCGAGTGCATCGCGATAAGCACGATGCATCTCCGGCTCGAGCCCGCGGGACGTCCCCGGGTTCATCAGCATCAGAGGCGGTGCATTCTCCGGGCCGAAGACCTCGAAGTAGATCCGCCCCCTGGGTGACGTCGCGTAGCCGCCACGTCCCGGCGTTTTCATCAGGGTGGCGCCATCGGGCGCGGAATCTGTACTCATTGTAGCTTCTCCAAAGCCTGTGGCATCTGCCGATACTGTGGCGACGCCGGTGCCACGCCCACGGCGGATCGCCGGGCCCTTCTGCGCACGCGAGCGTAAGGGCGCATGCTGCGGCGCAGGCGCCCGTCAGCGCTACGCATCAAAAGCTGTACGAGAATCGGACTCCGATTGTGCGCGGCTGCACGAGTGCGACACGTGCGCCATACTGTGGCAGCAGAAGGGACATCTGACCGCGTTTATCGAACAGATTGTAGACGAACAGCTGCGCGTCGCCCCCGCCGATCGCCACGCCTCCGCGCAAATCGACCGTTGCGTAGGCGGGGAGACGGTACTGCGGAAACGAGGTGCTTGCCTCGAAGCTCGCCTTTCGCTGACCGACATAGCGCAGAGTACCTCCGATCGTCGGACGCAGCGCATTCTCGGACAGTACGTAGTCTGCGTTCAGGCTCGCGGTAAATCGGGGAACATTGGGCAGGCGTTCATCCTTTGCGGCGCCGAGATCCACGTTCTCCCGTGACATATGGGCATTCTGAAATGCCAGGACGCCCGTGACCGTCAACGCGTCGACCGGTTGGGCAGTCAAGGCCAGTTCAGCACCACCAATCTTCGCACCGCCCGGTGCATTGACATAGATGCCAAAGCCATCGCGGATGGCGAGAAGCTGAATGTTGGACCAGTCGATATAGTACGCCGACGCATCGATGCTGAAGCGCTGGTCTGCCGTTTCCGCTTTGATGCCGGCTTCGTAGCTCTTGAGCCGATCGGCCTGGAACATTGCAGGGCCGCCCGCGACGGAGAGCGCGTTCGGGCCGCCTGGTCGATAGCCGGTCGCATACCTCACGTATGCCGTCGTATGTTCATCGAAGCGATAACGCGCGTTGGCGAGATACGTCGAGACCCCTTCGGAGGATTCGGTCTTTGGCGCCGGGAAAACGAAAATGCCGGAACCGTACTGCGTGACAGCTTGGCGATTTCGTGCATATCGCACGCCACCGGTCACGTCGAATGCCTCCGTCAGGTGCCAGGTAACGTCACCGAAGGCTGCATACTCGCGATAGATCGAGGGACCGGAGAATTCGTAAAGTATGTTCGGCGCCGGATTTCCAGCTTGATCGAACGGCGCGAATGACTGCTCGTTGGTCGACGCCTCCCGGTTATAGAATCCCCCAACCACCCATTCGAAGGCGCTGCTCGAGCGCTTGGACGCGAGTCGGACTTCCTGCGTGAATTTGTTCGTGCCGATGTCATTCGGGCTGCCGATCGCGCTGTATGGTCCAAGGCCGATCGAATTCACGAGCGGCACATATACGGCCGAGATGTCTGCCGAATAGGATGTGCGCACTGTCTGGTAGCTTGAGATCGAGACCAGAGACGCCCAGTCCAGGTCGTAGGTCACAGTTCCGCTGATGAGGCGAAATCGCTGATCGAACGGTTCCGCTGTCGGGCGAAACTGCCCCAAATTTCCGAACGGCGTCGCGCCTGTGAATGTGTAGTCGGCAGTTCCCTCGCCGCCTCGTTCGATATTCTGCAGATTCAGGTTAAGACGAACTGCAAGTGCGTCGTTTGGCGTGAGAAGAAGATCGAAACGGCCGCCGTAGATATCGGACCGGTTTACATCTTTTTTGCTCCGCGCCCGGTTGTCGATAAAGCCTCCGTCATGCGATTCGAAAGCACTGACACGAAGCGCCGCTTTGTCGGCTTCGATCGGCGCATTGACGGAAGCAGCGACGTTGTAATTGACGCCGCCATTATTTGTCGCAGACAGGCCCGCCTGTGCGCGCGCTTTGAAACTTCCCGTGTCCGGTCGCGGTGTGACGTACTTGATGAGGCCGCCCATCGTACTTGCGCCATAAAGCGTTCCCTGCGGGCCGCGAAGAACCTCAACCCGGTCAAGATCGAACAACGCAGCGTCAAAGGAGAACTGGCCACTCAAGGTAAATGTCGTCGTCGACCCGAATGGAACTTCATCGACATAGATCCCGACAGTCGGGCTGACGTCGAACCCGACCGTTACCCCGCGCATCGAAATCTGGCTGAAGCCGGCACCGGAAGTCTGGAAGTTCAGCCCCGGCACCGCGGATACGATGTCGCGGAACTGCATTGCGCCGATGTTTGCCAGCTGTCCAGCGGAGAGCACCGACACGGATTGCGGCACATCGATCAGGCGCTCCGCCTTCTTCTGCGCGGTGACGACGATCTCTTCCATGCGCGCCATGGTCGGCGCCACCGACATGACGCCGCCACCGCCCTGAACCGTTTGCGTGCGCGGGGGCAGATCCAGCCCCGTCCGCGTTGGTCCGGCGGCAGTCTCCACGATGCGCATAACGCCGTTGTTCTCGCGGAAGGTGAGCCCCGTCCCCTCAAGCAGTGCCGCCATCGCCGCGCGCGGTTCGAGATCGCCCTGCACGCGCGCGCTGCGCTTTACGCCGAGTACGCTCGGCGTGTAAATCACCTCGAGCCCGCTCTGCGCACCGAACTCGATCAGTGCCTGCGAAAGATCCTGCGAAGGAATATCAAAGCGTACCGGTCTTGCCGCCGCTGGCGTGCATATCAGCCACAGCGCGCAGCTTCCCAACAATACGCCGCGCACAAAGCGGCGCGCGCTTCCCGATCTCGTCATCCCCCGCTCCCGGTTCTGTTCGGGCCGCAGGACCGCGGCCTCTTACTTCCGGAGACGCAGCCTTGGCAGGATCTCGTAAGCCATGCGGAAGAAAATCAGTTGCGCGACAACAGCAGCACGCGATCGCGCTCGACCCGGTATTGCAGCGGCAAATGACTGGCGAGAGCCTCGGCTATGCCGGCTGGCCGCCCAACCTTGAACACGCCGCCGACCTTTAGCTTTGCCAGTTGCGGATCGGCGATCACGAGTTTCACCTTGCTGTAGCGGTTCGCTTCGCGCACCAGTTCGGCGAGATCCGCACTTTCGATCATCAATCGTCCATCACGCCAGGCCATTGCGCGGGTGACGTCGATGGTCTCGACCCAAGCGGCGCCATCTGGCAGCGCAGTCAGTCTTTCGCCTGCCTTGAGTTCGGTCCGTGGTGCGGCCGCCTGCAGGCTATCATCCACGACGACATGTCCATCCAGCAAGGTCACGCGGAGCGGCGTTCCCTCCGCCGCCAACCGCACGTCGAAGGAAGTGCCAACCGCTGTCACACGGCGTTCGCCCGCCTGCACCACGAAGGGCCGTGACGGCATCGGTGCCACGTCGAAATGCGCTTCGCCCTGGAGTAGTTCGATGTGCCGCTCTACCTCAGAGTAAGCGACCCGTACCAGCGAATCGGTGTTGAGCGACATCTCCGAGCCGTCGGGCAACATGACGGTACTGCGCTCGCCGATGCTGGTCCGGTACTGCACCCGGTCGGGACCGATGACCAGACCGGGGTCGTGTATTCCGACGAAAACAGCAAGCAACGCCAGCGAAGCGGCGAGCGCCGCGGCCGGTGCCAACCAACGCCGTCGCGCGGTCGCCACCGCACCGCCGTAGCGCAGTGCCTCGGCACGGATGGCGTCGAATGCAGGATCCCGGTCGTGCCGAGCCAGCCGCGCCGCGGTCGCACGCGTGCGCTGATAGACGTCGGAATGCATCTGGTCGCTGTCGAGCCAGGCCTGCAGGCGCGCTTGCTCCGACCGCGTCAGCACCCGCGTCGTTTCCAGCATCACCCACCAGGACGCGGTCTCTTCGGGGGTAGTCTCGAACGGAGTCAAAGCGAATTCCTCAGACTCTCGGTGAGGTGACGCAGCGCCTTGGCGATGTCCTTCTCAACGGAACTGACCGAGATGCGGAGGCGATTGGCAATCTCGGTCCGGTGCAGATGCTCGAACTGGTGCAGCACGAACGCAGCACGTACGCGGGGCGGGAGATCCTGCAGTGCGGCCTGAATCCGGGCGACTGACTGCTTTCCCATGAGGACGCGCTCGGGCGTGCGATCCTCGAGCAGCACGTGCATGTCTTCGTCGAAGGAATCGTGCAGGTCGGCCTGCCGCACGGTGCGACGGCGCAACCGGTCGCGCATCACATTGGCCGCGGTGGCGAAGATATAGGATTCGACGCGCTCGATGCCACCGCCGGGACGTCCCTCTCGATTGGCGAGATGTACAAAGACTTCCTGGACCAAGTCGTCGGCATCTGCGCTCTCCGCCGGCCGCAGGCGCCGCAGGAAGAAGCGCCGCAGCGGTTCATAGAGCTCGCCCGCCGGACGCGACAGCGGCGCGGCTTCGTCGACGAGATGTGAGCGGTCGGGCATGCGAGCGACGACGACACTGCGCTGCGCTGTGTGGCTTTGCAAGCGCAGTCCGTAGCGCAAATTTTCGTTACGAGAACTCGGCTGCGTTGCGTCTTACAATAATGCGCACCGTCGTTGCGGACGCGGGTTTTCACCCGGCGGGCCGCCTCCATGGTGAACGGAGTGACAGGGCGTACCACCCGTCAGCAATACGATCGTGCCGGGGGAGAAGACGCACTGCGTCATCCGTCGAATGTAAGGTTCATGCAGCCCCCGGCTGACACAGGCACCCGAGCCCTGCTGCACGGGACGAACCGGAACGTGTTCGAGTCATCCATCACTGGTCCGGTTTGGTTTGCACGCCAAGGTAGCGCGCAAAGCGGCTTCCCGATCTCCGCCAGCGCAGGCCTCACGGCGGCGAAGGATGCGTCTCTGCGGACCGTTGCGGCACACCAGGGGGAAGGACTTGTGATCGGTTCGGCAGCATCCGCAGCGAATCGCGACCGGTCGCTACTGCTTACGTCGCATTTTGTCGTAAGGAATTTGCGGCGGTGCTGACGCTCGACGTCAGCTAAGCCATTGAAAAATGGCGTCCCCAAGGGGATTCGAACCCCTGTTACCGCCGTGAAAGGGCGGTGTCCTAGGCCTCTAGACGATGGGGACCAGAGCCGGAAGGGCAGCTTGATAACCGCCAGCGGGCGCTCTGTCCATGCCCCTCGAAACTACATAGTATTCACAGGCTATTCATCGTCCGCCGGTACGAGGTTCCGCATGTCCCGCGACCGTCCCCCGCCCACCTCCGCCCAGAGCGAAGGCAGCCGTGAAGCCCGGAAAACCTTGGATGAAGAGCGGCGGGCGACAGCGAAAACCCTGAAAAACGTGCCCCAGGTCGTGTCGCTGGCCCCGCTCCGCAGCAGTGCCGACCGGGTCGTCCTGAAGATCGCACTCGGCATCGCCGGCATCGTCGGACTGCTGATTCTGATCGGACTGGTCCAGGTCGGGCTGTCGCAGCTCGGCTGATTCGCGGCTGCATTGACGGAAATTTAGGTGGCTGGACGCCAGATTCCGCCCGAACGAGTCGGACGGGATTTGGGATATGTCGGGTTTTGACGGCGGACGCGACTGGAACAGCCTGGTGCTGGAACAGATCAGCGATACGGACGGCCATCGCGTCGAGCTGAAGCTTGCGGTCGATGGCGTCGCACCGGACGGCCAGTTGGCGCTGCACAGCGCTTCGATGCCGCAAAGCGGGTTGAACCGGCAGGCGATTTTCGGCGACCGCGGCTGGCGCCTGGTGCTGGCGCTGCAGCAGGAGATGTACCGGCTGATCGATCCCGGCTCGTCGATGCCGATCTATCTGGACGGCACGGCGCAGTACCTGCGCGCACCGACGCGCGATCCGGAATCCGCCGACGCTGCGAAATTCAGCGAGGCCGTCGTCGCGACGCTGCCGCCGACAAAGTAACGCCGAAGCGGTAACGGAGGCCGCTCAGGGGTCGCCCTGCACCATCGCGCGAAAGCTGATCCAGCCGCTGGCGACCAGCGCGTAAATCACCAGCCACACGACCGTCGCCACGGCGGTGTTGATGGCGACCTTCTTCCACAAATTCGGCTTCAGCGGCGCACCGTCTGCGTGCCCCGGCTGCGGGTTCTCGTCGCGCCGCGTGCCGAATGGCAGGACCACAAACAGCGTGATCCACCAGATCGTGAAATAGAGTGCGAGACCGGTCGCGAGCGGCATCAGACCCGCACGAGATGCACGTCGACCTGGGGCTTCTTGCCCAGCATCTGGTTGGCCTTGCGGCGCACGCCCAGGCGCACCGCTTCGCGCACCAGATCGTCCTCGCGCTTGTCGGGCACACCAAGGCTGTCCAGCGCAGCTTCGGCGGCCAGCGCCAGTTCGCCCAGCGCCGCCTGGTCTTCGGTGTTCGACAGCAGGCCCGGTGCCGCCACCTGCGGCGGCGCCATCAGACGGCCCTTGCCGTCCAGCACCAGCGTTGCGACCACGGCCCCCTGCTCGATCATCCGCGTACGTCCGCGCAGCACCGAGCCATTGGCCGGCACCAGGCGCTTGCCGTCGACCGCCAGCACGCCGGGATCGACATGCCCGACCACGGTGGCACCGCTGGGCGTGAACTGAATGATCGTGCCGTTGTCCGGGATCAGCGTCTGCGGAACCTGGCAGTCCTGCGCGATCCGTGCGTGTTCGGTCAGATGCGCGAACTCGCCATGCACCGGAACCACCACTTTCGGACGCAGCCACTGGTACATGTCGGCGACTTCGTCCTGCGCCGGATGGCCAGAGACGTGCACGAACGCATGCTCGGCAGTGATCACCTCGATACCGCGGCGCGCCAGCCGGCTCTGCATCGCGGCAATTGCCTTTTCGTTGCCCGGGATCGGCCGCGCCGAGAACAGCACGGCGTCGCCCTCTTCCAGGTCGATCTGTGGATGGTCTTCCGAGGCGATACGCGCCAGCGCCGAACGCGGTTCGCCCTGGCTGCCGGTGCAGATCATCACGATCCGTTCGCGCGGCACGAAACCGGCGTCGCTTTCGGACAGGAACCCGGGCAAGCCCTCCAGATAGCCGGTCGCGCGCGCCGCTTCGTGAATGCGCCACAGGCTGCGACCGACCAGCGCCACGTCGCGCCCATGCGCGCGCGCGGCATGCGCGATCGAGACCAGCCGCGCCACGTTCGACGAGAAGCAGGCCAGTGCGATGCGGTTGCGATACTGACCGAACAGGCTGGTCAGGCTTTCCATCAGCGCCGCTTCGGAACCCGAGCGTCCGGGCGTCAGCGCGTTGGTGGAATCGCCGACCACGCCCAGCACGCCCTGGTCGCCCAGCGCACGCAATGCGGCGATGTCGGTGACGGGGCCCAGCACCGGCCCCGGATCCAGCTTCCAGTCACCGGTATGCACGATCCGCCCGACCGGCGTTTCGATCACCAGCATCGTCGGTTCCAGGATCGAGTGCGTGACGTTGATGTAACGCAGCTTGAACGGACCCAGCGTGAACGAGCCCGATAGCGGGATCACGTGCAGCTTCACCTGATCGGCAAGGCCGTGTTCGTGCAGCTTCAGCCGCACCACTTCAGCGGTGAACGGCGTCGCGTAGACCGGGCAGCGCAGCCGCGACCACAGATGCGGAATCGCACCGATATGGTCTTCATGCGCATGCGTCAGCACGATACCCAGCAGGTCGGCGCGACGCTCGGAGATGAAGCTCGGATCCGGCACCAGCAGGTCGACGCCCGGTGTCTTCTCGTCGCCGAATCCCATGCCGCAATCGACGATCATCCACTTGCCGGCGTGACCGTACAGATTGAAGTTCAACCCGAATTCCCCGGCCCCGCCCAATGGCAGGAAGGTCAGCGAATCCGCATCGGGTGCGTAGTCGTCGGGGTTGACCGGATTGGGCCCTGGTGTCGCTGGCTTCATGATGATGTCGTCTGCTTCATGTTCGGGCTCCTCGCGGTAGCGACCTGGTTCCGTCGCTGCAGCAGGACCAGCCCTCGCAGGGTCAGATCCTCATCAATGGTTTCAATCGCGTCGGTCGCTTCGGCGAACAGTACCGCCAGGCCCCCCGTCGCGATCACTTTGGGTGTCCGGTCGGAACCGAATGCCCGCATCTCGTTCTTCAGGCGGGCGACCAATCCTTCGATCAGCCCGACATAGCCCCAATACACGCCCGACTGCATCGCGGCGACCGTGTTGGTTCCGATCACCGATCCATGCCGGGGCTTGGTGACCTCGATTTTCGGCAGCTTGGCAGCCGCCATATGCAACGCTTCGAGCGACAGGTTGATCCCCGGGGCGATCACGCCGCCGCGATAGTCGCCGGCCTCGTCGACCACGTCGAAGGTGGTCGCGGTGCCGAAATCGACAACGATCAACGGACCGCCATACCGCTCTGCGGCAGCGACGGCATTAACCAGTCGATCGGCACCGACCTCTTCCGGCCGGTCCATCTTCACCTGGATACCCAGGTCCACGGGACGGCCGCCGGCAGCGGATTCGCCGACCACCAGTGGTTCGATCCTGAAATGCTCGCGCGCCAGCTTCAGCAGGTTGAAGGTCGCGGTCGGCACCACGCTGGCAACGATGCAATCGGTGATCTCGGCCGGCGCTAGCCCGACCGTTCCCATCAACTGGGTCAGCCAGACCGCATATTCGTCACCGGTGCGCCGCGGATCGGTCGCCGCGCGCCACATGCCGCGGCGCTGGTCCCCGTCGTACACGGCGAACACGACATTGGTGTTGCCGGCGTCGATGGCGAGCAACATCAGCGGTATCGCACGCTGCCGGCGATGATCGGGCGGAGACCCGGATCCAGCAGCAAGGCTCCACTTTCATCAATGCCGGCAAAGGCGCCCGTCTCGCGCTGCCTGCTGTCGGCGATCTCGACGGTCACGCGCGCGCCCAGGCGCCAGGCGCGCTCCAGCCAGCCTTCGCGCACGCTGCGAAAACCCAGCGTCTTCCATTCGTCCAGCCGCTCGGCCAGCGCCGTCACCAGCCCCGGCAGCAGGTCCTTGGGCATCAGGTTGCCGCCCAGGTCGACGGCGCGATACGACGCATCGTCGGGATGGTGTGCGAGGTTAATGCCGATGCCGACAAT
>CAZBYE010000064.1:0-13502 GCA_964496045.1 uncultured Stakelama sp. | reverse complement strand
CCGGTCGAGCCCGCGCCGCTCGAAACGGACGACGTGCAGCACCGGGCCGAACACTTCGCGCTCGAGATCGGCGATGCTTTGTAACTCGATGATCGTCGGCGGCACGAACGTCCCCTGCGCGGTCTCGCCCGCCAGCTCGATCTGCTCGACCGCCCGGCCCATGCCGAGCATCCGCGCGACATGGCCTTCGATACTGGCCTTGGCTTCGGCGGTGATCACCGGGCCGATATCAGTCGACAGGCTGTCGGTGCGCCCGATCGACAACTCGTGTAGCGCGCCCTTGAGCATCGCGAGAATGCGGTCGGCGACATCCTCCTGCAGGCACAGCACACGCAGCGCCGAACAGCGCTGGCCCGCGCTGTCGAAGGCCGAGGCGATGACGTCGCCGACCACCTGCTCGGCCAGCGCCGAGCTGTCCACGATCATCGCGTTCTGCCCGCCCGTCTCGGCAACGAAGGGCACCGGCGCGCCATCGGCGGTCAACCGCTTCGCCAGCTCCTTCTGGATGATCCGCGCCACCTCGGTCGAGCCGGTGAACATCACCGCCTGCGTCCCCGGCGCCGACACCAAAGCCGCGCCGATCCGCCCGTCGCCCGGCACCAGCTGCAGCACCGTGGCGGGAATGCCCGCCTCGTGCAGGATCGCGACACCCTGCGCGGCGATCAGCGGGGTTTCCTCGGCGGGCTTGGCGAGCACGGTGTTGCCCGTCACCAGTGCCGCCGCGATTTGCCCGGTGAAGATCGCCAGCGGGAAGTTCCACGGGCTGATGCACGTCACCGCACCCAGCGGCTTATGTGCCGCGCCCAGCGTCGCGCGGGCCTGCGCCGCATAATAGCGAAGGAAGTCGATCGCTTCGCGCACCTCGGCGATGGCGTTGGGCGCCGACTTGCCCGCCTCGCGCATGATCAGACCCATCAGAATCTGCATCCGACCCTGCATAATGTCGGCTGCACGATCGAGGCACGCGGCGCGCTCGGCAGGCGTCACCGCCGCCCAAGCCGCCGCAGCCGCCTGGGCCGCCTCGACCGCAGCCTGTGCGGCTTCCGGGCTGACCTCGACCACCGTACCTACGACATCCTTGCCGTCCGCCGGATTATACACCGGGCGCGAGGTGCCGATCCGGTCCGCCGGTTCCGCGGCCCAGCCCACCGCCGCGCTCGCCTTGAGCGCCTCGGCCAGCTCCGCCAGCACCGTCTCGCTCGACAGGTCCAGCCCGTCCGAATTGCGCCGCGCGCCATAGAGGCCGGCGGGCAACGCAATCAACGGATGCTTGGCGCCGACCACATCCATCGAGCGCACCTGATCGACCGGGTCGGCGACCAGCTCGGCGATCGAGACCTCGGGATCGGCGATGCGGTTGACGAAAGACGAGTTGGCCCCGTTCTCGAGCAGGCGCCGCACCAGATAGGCAAGCAGCGTCTCATGCGTCCCCACCGGCGCATAGATGCGGCACGGCCGGTTGAGCTTCGATGCACCGACCACCTCGTCATAGAGCGGCTCGCCCATGCCGTGCAGGCACTGAAACTCATAATCGCCGATGGTGAAGTCCGGCCCCGCCATCTGATAGATCGTCGCCAGCGTCTGCGCGTTATGCGTCGCGAATTGCGGGAAGATGCGGTCGCGGTTCGCCAGCAGCTTCCGCGCGCAGGCGATATAGGCGACGTCGGTGTAGATTTTCCGCGTATAGACCGGGAAGTCGGGCAGGCCGTCGACCTGGGCGCGCTTGATCTCGGCGTCCCAATAGGCGCCCTTGACCAGTCGCACCATGATCCGCCGGTCTGCACGCTTCGCCAGATCGACGATCCAGTCGATCACGAACGGGCAGCGCTTGCCATAGGCCTGCACCACGAAGCCCAGCCCGTCCCAGCCCTTGAGATCGGGATCGAGCGCGAGGCCCTCAAGCAGATCCAGCGACAGTTCGAGCCGGTCGGCCTCCTCGGCATCGATGTTGAAGCCGATGTCATACCCCTTGGCGAGCACCGCCAGTGCCTTCACCCGCGGCAGCAGCTCGCTCATCACCCGCGCGGCCTGCGCACGCGCGTAGCGCGGATGCAGCGCCGACAGCTTGATCGAGATGCCCGGCCCGCCGACCACGCCGCGCCCCGCCGAAGCGGTCCCGATCGCACGCACCGCATTCTCGTAATCGCGATAATAGCGATCGGCGTCCGCCATCGTCGTCGCGGCCTCGCCCAGCATGTCGTAGCTGTACTGGAAGCCACGCGCCTCGAGCGCCCGCGCCCGCTTCAGCGCCTCGGCGATCGTCTCGCCGGTGACGAACTGCTCGCCCATCATCCGCATCGCCATGTCGACGCCACGGCGGATCACCGGCTCGCCCGCGCGCGCGATCAACCGCGTCAGCGCCGCGCCGAGCCCGGCATCGTTGACGCTGCCGGTCAGCTTGCCCGTAACGACCAGCCCCCAGGTCGCCGCGTTGACGAACAGCGAGCGCCCGTCGCCGATATGCGATTTCCAGTCACCGTCCGAAATCTTGTCACGGATCAGCGCGTCGCGCGTCGCATCGTCGGGAATTCGCAGCAGCGCCTCGGCGAGGCACATCAGCGCCACGCCCTCCTGGCTCGACAGCGCATATTCCTGAACCAGCCCCTCGACGCCGGTGCCCTTGTGCTTGGCGCGCAGCGCCGTGATCAGCATCGTCGCGGTGATCCGCGCCGCTTCGCGCGTCCCCTCCGGCAGGCTCGCCTGCTCGACCAGCGGCGGCAGGCACTCGGGCTCGGGCCGGCGATAGGCACTGGTGATCATGGCGCGCAGCGGGGTCTGCGGGCGGATCGGCGGGGCGAAATCGGCGAAGGGCGCGGTCATCGAAAGGCCTCGTGAACGAATGGTCGCATCACCATATCAGCTTTGCGCACCGCGATTGGACTTTTGCAGGTCATTCAACGTATCTTTTTGCCTTCATTCGACGCCATCTGAAGGCAAATATGACCGATAAATCCGCCGATCTGGACATCTTCGACCGCAAGATCATCGACGTGCTGCGCGCCGACGGTCGCATCGCCATCACCGACCTCGCCGCGCGCGTGGGTCTCTCGAAGACACCATGCCAGGTCCGCGTGAAGCGGCTGATCGCCAACGGCACGATCCGCGGCTTCCGCGCGATCGTCGACCCGGCCCGGCTCGGCCTCGATCATATCGCCTTCGCCGAAGTGAAGCTCTCCGACACGCGCGAGGAAGCGCTCGCCGCCTTCCGCCGCGCCGTGCTCAAGATTCCCGAGGTCGAGGAATGCCACATGATCGCGAGCAGCTTCGACTATCTGCTCAAGGTCCGCACCGCCGATATCCGCCGCTATCGCGAGGTTCTGGGCGAACGCATCTCGAGCCTGCCGCACGTCGCCAGCACCTCCACCTTCGTCGCGATGGAGACGATCCGCGACTCCGGAATGGGCGGCGCTTAAGCTGACCTTCAGGTCGGCGTCCCTATATGCCCCCACGATGACCGCCCCCGCCGCCTCTCAGCAGACCAGCCGCCGCGCCCCATGGGCATGGTGGACGACGCTGCTCGCGATGCTGCTGGCGGTGCAAGTCTCGGCCGGCGCGATCCGCCCTGCGACCCTGATCGAATCCGGCGCGGTCGCAGCCAGGCTTACCCTCCCCGCCCCGCTCGCCGCGCAGTTCCGCGACACCGGCCACGCGCTCAAAGCAGCGGGGCAACGTCTCAATGCCGCCAGGCCGGGTGATGGCCATGACGGCGCTGCACCGCCGCTCCTCGCACTCGGCGCTGCCGTTGCGGCGCCGATCCTTGCGGCTGATCCGCTCTACACGCGCCTCGGCGCCGCGCCGCGGAGCGCGATAGCTTCCGGCGCCCATCGCGCCCGCGCGCCGCCGCTCGCCTGAGCGGCCAGCCGCACCAATCCACCGACAATTGAAACCGGCCGCCGCGTGCGGCCGCAGGCGCGTGCGCGCGCCCGACGAAGGATATTCCAATGGACGAACATAATGGCGCCGATCTCGCGCATCGCACCCGCATCGCCGGGCTGCTGGATCATCACCCTAACCTCCGCCCGGAAGAGACCGCCGAGATCCTGACCTTCCTCAAGACCGGGTCGATGATCGACATCGGCATGCTGCGCGGCGACCCCAATTATCGCGCAAAGATCGAGGCCGTGAAGGCTGCCAACCACCAGTCCTTCCGGCTCGGCATCGGCCGTTCGATCCTGATCGGGCTGGCGATCACCCTGCCCTTCTTGCTGCTCTGCTGGCTGATCGCCGACTGGGGGGCGTGAAGATGCAGCCCCGCCGCATCACGGTGCGGCGGGGTTTGCGCGATCAGGGAGCCGATCCGTTTAAGCCGTTCTCGATGCTATTCCGATTGCGCGCCCGATGATCGCTCGACAGTTTCCACAATAACTTCAATGATCTTGATGATTAAACTCTGGAATCAGACACTTCTGCGAATGAACAATCATCATATTGTACGACATGAATTGCTATATGTCGGGCAGAATAGACTGGTTATCGGCTATCGTTAAAAGACGCATTGCCATCATTCCAGTTGCTAGATAGATTGATTGGCATCACAATATAGAACTCCTGAGTCTTGTTCGCGTATTTGATCGTTGTTCGGAAAGGCATCCGAAATGACTTCAGAAGATGCGCCTGACGAAATTGACCACCTCGGCTTCAGATCGGCTGAATCCAGCCATCTTGATTCCGAAGATTCGTCGCAGAATTTCGAGACAAGTTCAGCTGAATCCCTGTTTGATTTCATATCCGGCGATTTGGTCGGCGACCTCGATTCGGTCGACGATGCTGAGTCGCGGGCAATGCTTGCAGAGCTTGCAACCACACTCAGAGAGAGCGGCGCGCCGGCAGACTCGCTCGCGCGGCCAATCCGGATGGGTGATGCGCTGGTGGGACTGCGCCGACTCCCCTTTCTGACCACCCGTCTCGAAGGCGCTGCCCCCGCATGGAGTACCGGGCTGGCTGCCGAACGGCGCATCGGGCCGATCACCGACCGTCTCGGCCGCAGCATCTGGATCGACATCTATCGCCGGGTGCGCCAGCTACGCTTCGTTCGCAGCCCCGGCGGCCCTCCCTTTCTCACTTTGCCCATCGTACAGGCGAAATGGGCGGCGCGCGCCTCGACGCTGCGCGCAGGCCAGTCGCTCAACATCGCCGCGGGCAGTGTCTGGTTCGCGACCGGCCTCTTCTCCTCGGCACCCGCGAATGTCTATTCGGGTGTCCGCATCGCGCGCGGCACCCTGCGCTTCTCCGCCGATCTTGCGCTGAATGACGACGAAGTGGTCGTGCCGGCGTCGGTCTCGATCGAAATGGCGCTCAAGCTTGCTGCACCGGCAGCCCCGGCTCCCGCGCCAGGCAGCGAATTCGCGGCGACCCATTTCAGCCCGCCCCAGGGCCTCGACATCGCGATCCGGCCCGCAGGCAGCACGATCGCCGTGCGCGGCCCCGCCAGGCTCGGTGCATGGGGAGAAGAGATCGCGCTCGCCCCGATCAACGGCGCCGCACAGTATCGCCCCGACCTCCATCGGCTGGTGCTGCCGATGAAGCCCGATCGATCCGGTTTCGCGATCGATGCCGTCGCGTCGACATTGTTCGTCCCATCGGGAAAAGCGCGGATCGCGGCTGGCGGACTCGCGCTGCCCGCTGCGGTGATCGCACCATCTGACCTCGGCGATGCCAGCGGCGTCGGCGCGCTGATGCTCGAACTCAAGCCGGGTCTATCCGCAGAATGGCAAAACCAGCCGCACCCCGTCCATCTCGGCCCGTCATTGCTGCTGCTCGACGAATCCCGCCTCGCGTTCACCGGCCATTCGGTCCGCGCGACGGGAAGCGCGGCGCGGCCCGAACTGACGCGAATGTCCGCACCGGCGACGCTGGCCTATACCCAGCTCAACGGAACCGCCGTTCATTATCTGACCGGCGCCGACGGCAGCGAATCCGTCGCCTTCGCGGCCGAAGTCGATGTGCGCCTGCCCAAGCCGGTGGACGTCGCCGGGAACCGCGTCGGCGTTCGCCTGCCCGCGGCGCTGGTCGTGATCGCGGACAGCCCGGCCGGGGTGCGCACGCTGTTGCTGATCGGCCTCGCACCCGTGCAACCGCACGAACGCGCGATCGCCTTCGCCCTGACCAACGCCGTGATCCGCGCATCGCGTCCGCGCGGCTTTTTCCTGCTCGGCCGGATCGAGAGTGACCGGATCGTCGAGGCGCTCGCGCTCACCGCTTATGAACTACGCGGACTGCTGCCGTCGCTGCCCGATCCCTATGCCGCCAATTCGGGGCTGGGGCAAAGGTTCGGCGCGGCGCGGCAGGGCTATCTGCTCAGCCATTTCCACTTCAACGCGTCCGACGAGACGCTCGGCTTCCGGCTGCCGGCCGGGGTCGCGGTCGATCCACCCGTCGCCGGTCCCGGTTTCGCGACCGGACAGCACGCCGCCGCGTCGATCGAGCTCAAATCGGCCAGCGCCGCCGCGCCGCCTGCCTATGGCGACATGTTCGACTTCGAAAAACAGCCCAAGATCGTGCTGCTCGACGTCTCGACCAATGCCAGCCGCTTCGGCATCGCGGTTCGCCCCCCGCGCGCTGACGATCGCAAGCGCACCGCCCAATTCCCGCTGCGGCCGCCGCAGGTGCAGGGGCTGGACCTGTCGATCGACGGGCGCTTCCTGACGCTGCTGACGCTGCCCGCGGTGCAGTGGGAGCCGGTCAAGGCATTGCCCGGCCCGGAGCCCTTCCCCGACGAAGTGCGGTTCGCCAACAGCGGCGTGCCGACGACGGTCGACGTGCCGAGCGTCGATCTGGTCCCGATCAACCCGCTCGCCGCCTACCGGAGCATCGTCGACAATTTCGCGCAGAATGATCCGCGGCCCTCACGCGCGCGCTTCACGCTCCCCTTCGGAATGCTGGCGCAGGCGCGCCTCGCTCCCGCTTCCCCCGCAGGGCGCGGCGCTCAGGTCGGCGAGGTCCGTCCCGCAAGCGCCGATCTGGAGGGCGCACACCAGCTTCGCCTCGAAGCCGACGATCCGACACTCGCGCCGGGCGAGACCCCCGCGCTTCCGGGCTTCACCGCGCAATTGCCGGTTGCGCTGCCGGTCAATGGCGATCCGCCCGTCAGCATCCTCGGCAACTCGCCCACGATCATCTTCAACGGCTATCTGGGGTTCGGCGGCGTCAATCCGCTGGTCCCGGTGACCCGGATCGACCTGTCCGGCCATGGCGAAAGCCTGTTCAGCGCCTGGGCTAATCCCGACGAACACGGCGTCGATGTCTCCAAAGCCGAGTTTCAGGTGCTCAACGGCCGCGCCGCGCATGAGGTGGTTCAGGTCCGAAGCTTCCTTCTGCCTTACTTCATCCCGGTCGTCCGAACGATCACGCTCGAACGGCGCGGCAACGCCGTCTTCACCCGCGAGGATAGCGGCTGGATCGCGGTCCGCGACGGCCTCTACCGCGCCTCTCCGGCCAGCGGCGTCGTCACGCATCCGGGCGTGGTCCAGCGCGCGACCCGCGTCACCAACATCCGCGAAACCGGAACCGCCTTCCCCGTCGCGGGGATCCAGTTTGTCGCGGCCTATTTCGACGCCGACCTGATCCTCGACGGCGCCGCCGCGCCGGTGCCTGCACGCCGCCAGATCGGTTATATCCGGCTCACCCCCGGCATCCCTGACCTCACCCCGACGCTCTACGCCGCGCTGATCGAAGCGGTCGGGCCGATGGGCGGAGCGATCGACGCCAGCATCGCGATCGGCGGCGGTCGCCAGCGGATGCGGTTGCACCGCGTCGGGGTCGGCGTCGCGGGCCCCGAATTCGCGATGGCGGCATGGGGCAGCCTTGCCTTTCCCGGCGGCGGCGACTGGTCGATCCTCGAAGCCGATGATGCGGCCGAGGCCCCCGCCAATGTCGCCGCCGATCGCGGCCTCCCGATCATCCGGCAGGGCGCAGCGGGCATGCCGACCGCCGCCGCTTATCGCTTCGCCGATCCCGAGGATCTGTTCGATGAGGCGTCGCCGCAGCGCGACTATGGCATCCTCCACTCGATGGGGACTCAGCGCGCCTTCTTCCGCCGCCCGCGCATCGAAGCCGCGTCGCCGCACCGCATCGTGTCGAGCCAGCGGCCGGTTCTCGCCGATCCGCTGATCCTCGCCACCGCCACGGGACCTTTCCCGCTGCAGAGCGACGCCATCCCCTTCCCCTCGGCGGCCTTCGCACTCGAGGCACGCCCGGACGGCACCTGGCGGCTCGATGCACCCGCGACCTTCCCTGCCGGGGTGCCGCGCCGCACGATCCGAACCGCGGGCACGGTGCGCAGCGACATCGACTATTCGGGCGCCACGGTCACCTACACGCTCGACACCGCCAGCCCCGCGCCCTGGCGCTTCAAACTGCAGAACGCGGTCAAGATCATGGCGCATACCGCGATGGGCGACCTCATGTCGCTCGCCGCCGACGTCGATGCGCAGGCCGGCCGCGCGACAAGCTTCGCCGATCCCAAACTCAAGATCGGCGGGCCGTTCGACATCGTCCAGGATCTGATGACGATCCTCGAGGATCTCGGCATCCCGGCGCGCCCGGATGTGCGCATGACCAACAAATGGGGGCTGAGCGTCGGGCTCACCATCCCATTCGTCGACGCCACGGGTGAGGACTTCAAGGTCATCCCGGGTGAGCCGTTCCCGACGATCAAGTTCGCCGATACCGGGATCAAGATCGAACTCGCGGTCGCGCCCGAGGCCGACGAAGCCGTCATGGAACTGGGCGGTTCGCCCATGTTCGCGATCAAGTCGATCCCCGGCCTCTATGTCGTCGCGATCATCAAGTTCAAGCTTCAGCTCTCGACCGAGACCGGGACGACCTATGGTTTCCTGATCGGCGTCGGCATCGCTTACAGCCTCGAAGCGGGACCGTTCGAGCTCAAGGGCCTGTTCGCGATCACGTTCTTCGCGGTGTTCGGCGATACCGTGCTCGGCTACGGCGTCGGCTTCCTCGTCAAGATCTCGGCCGAACTCCCGCCGATCGTCGCGATCGAGATTTCGCTCGAGGGCAAGCTCGCGCGCCTGATCGCGCAAAAGGATTTGCCCGACGAGACGGTCTTCCAGATCGCTAAGCTGGTCTTCGCGATCGAGGTCTCGATCTTCCTCGTGTTCAGCATCTCGCTCGAGGTTGAGACCAAGAAGGTCGAGGTGGTCCGCGGACCGCTGCTCGAAAGCGATGCCCCCGATGTCCTCTGACCGCCTCCGGAGCAGGAGCTAACCATGCCGCTGCCGATCCGCCTGATCCTCCTGCCCTTTCTGCAGGGCTATGATGGAACCGATCTGTCGCTGCGCCTGCTGGTCGCACCGCAGACCGACCCGACTGCGCCGCCATCGGCGGGGATGACGCCCTATGTCGCGACCGATTTCGAGTTCGAGCTGCGCTTCATCGCCGATCTGTCCCAGCTTCCGACCTTCGGCGCTGCGGCGACAAGCGTCGACCAGTCCTCGCCAGCGCCTGCCAACGCCGCTGCGATCTGCGCGGCGCTCAACGCGCAATTCTCGATCGATGCCAGCGCCGGACCGGTGGATGGCCGCATCGGCGCACCGCGCATCCTCAAATATGCCCCGCCTGCTTATCGGCTCGCGACCGGCTATGGCGGCGACAACCCCTATCTGCTGACCGACGACAGCTATCGATGCGCGATCAACGCGCCGATCCCGCCGGGCACCTCGGTCAAGGTCGAGCCGCCGGTCATGTCGTGGGGCAAGGTGCTCGCGCAGGCGCTGCGCCAGCCGCTGCTGGCCGAAACCATCGGTCTCGTCCGCCCCTTCAGCGTCACGCCGCCGGCCGACATCGTCACCGATGGCGGCTGGCTCTATGTCACGCTGAAACCGGGCAGCCCGTGGAGCGGGCTTGCAGGCATGCCCGGCGCGATGCGCTGCTATGCCGCGCGCATTCCACCGCTCAGCGCGTCCCGCCCGCTATTCACGCCTGTTCTCTTCCCCGTGGCCGCCACGGTCCCGGTCGGTGTGGCGTGGGACGATCTGTTCCGCGAATCGATCGAATATGACGACGGCTTCGCCAAGGCCGTCTATGTGCGGCAGCCGCCTCAGGCCGATCCGATTGCCGATGAGGATGGCGACCGCCCCGCCGAGGATCGCGGCATCCAGATCGGCTGGGACGACGAGCAGATCGTCACCTGGTTCAATCGTCAGGTCGACAGTTCGGCAAGCGCCGCCGACGCGCCGATGGGGGTGATGGGCTATCGCATCGATGCCCGCGAGGTCGGCGGAACCGACTGGGACTCACTCGTCCGCGTCAACACCGCCGTCCAGCTTGGCGGCAACGATCTGGGCGACGCCGAACTCGACTGGCGGATCGAAGTCGCGCCCAACCGGCTGATGGGCGACCTTGCCGGGCGCAGCTGGCTCCCCAGCTATTTCACCGCATGGACAGGTCGCTCGCTGATCGGGATCGACGCGCTCGCCGCGCAGTTGCGCGGTGTGACCCCGTCGGTCGGCGCGGTAGAGGGGCTGCCGCCGCTGACATCGCTTCGCTACGGGCGCAGCTACGAGTTTCGCGTGCGTTTCAACGACCTCACGGGCGGAGGCCCGCTGGCGGGCGATGACCGGCGCAACGGCGGCGCCCAACCGGTCGCGACCATCGATTTTCGCCGTCATGTCCGCCCCACCGGCACTTCGATCAATCCGATGCTTCCGCTCGAAGCTGACGAATCCGATCCCCCCGCAAGTCTCGAAGTCTCGCGTCCGCTGCTCGGTTTCCCCGCCTGCCTGATGGCGGGGGGTGCTGAGGCCGATCTCCTCGCCGACATCGCTCCTGCCAAACTGGCCGACCGCGCGCCCGGTCTTCCCGACCCGGATGTCGACCAGCTCGAAATTATCGTCGAGGTAGCGACACCGGAACCGGGCGCGGCCAACCGCTATCTGCCGCTCTACACCGTCACCCGCGCCTATCCGGCCAGCGGTCCCCTCACGCTCGATTTCGAGTGGACCGACATCGCCGACGCGCGCGACCTTCCTGTCGCCGCAGCCGGTCCGATCGCTTTGCCGACCTCGCGCAACGTCCGCCTCCAGCTGACCCCGCTCGCTGCGGTGAAAGCCGATTACTATGCGGGTGAGGATGTCCGTCGTGGCCAGACGCGCATGACGGTGATGCGCGCGCCGGCGCGGGACGAACGCGATCTGCTCTCGCAAGGCGGCAGCTCGCTGATCGAAGGGTTCTTCCTGCAACCCGCCGAACCCGCCTCTCCGGCGCTCGCGGCAGCACAGAAGAGTGCGGGCCATGGCGCGCTGCTCGGCGACGATCCGCTCGGCCGTCTCGCCAGCGCGCTCGATCTCGATCGCAGCGGCGCCACCCTGCGCGCGCGGCCGGGCCAGCGGCTGATCATCGGCGCCAGCTCCGTGCTGCGCCATGTCGTGGGCCCTGACGGCGCGAGCCTCAGCTTCGCCACCACGAACGAGATGACGCGCCTCTGGCTGGTCGCCATCGTCCTCAAGCTCGATCGCGACTGGAGCTGGGATGGGCTCGACCATCTGCGCATCGAGCGTGACGGGCGCGAGGTCGGCCGCGTGGGCGGCAGCACCAGCGCCGGGCACGAAGCCGAAGGCGATGCCGAGCGCGACAGCTCGACGATCGTCTTCCTCGATGCCATCGACCCCAAGCCTGCGGCCGGCGCCTTCCCGCGCCCGCTCGACCCCGAATACCGCGTCACGCCCGTCTTCCGCACCGCGCCCAGTCAGGAGGATGCACCGATCGAGGCAGACATCCTGCTCCCGGTGACGACGCCACCGGCGCAGGTGCCCAAGCTGGTGTCCGCCGGGCTGGCGCTGTCCCCCTATCGCCGCGATCCTGCCTATGCGGCGAGCGAGGAGCGGCAAAAGGCGGTGTGGCTCGAATTCGACCGGCCGCCCGACGATCCCGAGGATCGCTTCTACGCGCGCGTGCTGGCGAGTGCGCCCGATCCCGTGCTGACTGACCAGATTCAGGATGTCGCCGACGTCTGGGATCTGCCGCTTCCGATCGATCCCGAACCGATGCGCCGCGTCGTCCCCGGTCAGGGCGACGATCGCGCGGGACAGGGCAGCATGCAGTTGCTGCTGCCCACCTCCAGCCCGATCCATTTCCTGTTGCCGCTCCCGCCCGGCCTTACGCCAGACGCCCCCGAGCTGTTCGGCTTCTTCACCTATGAATTCCGGGTCGGCCATTTCGGCATCTGGACCACTGCACAGGGCTTCCCCGGCCGGGCCCAGCGCGTCTCCGGGCTCCAGCACGCGCCGCCCCCGCTCGCCTGCGCGGTCACGCGCACCAAGAGCCGCCTTACCGTCAGCGCCGCCTTTGCCGAGCCGGTGCGCGACGGACGCCCGGTTCGCCCGACGCCGCCAGTCACCGATCTGTGGGCGCTGCTCTACGCCCGGGTCCATCAGGCCGACGATGCCGACCGGCGCAACATCCTGTTGGGAACACGGCGGCTGGATCCGCCGCGACGCCGGAAGCAGCCGCGCGGCAGAGGTGGCTTCGGTATCGATGCGGCCAGAGCAGGCGCTGACGGCAAGACCGACTGGTCAAGCGCGGAAATCACTGCCGGCCTCGCCTTGCTGACGCTCGGTCCCGACGCGCCGCTCAGCTGTCTGGTGGTCGAAACGCTGCCCGGCGAGGCGCCCTACCCCGACCCGGTCGCCGGTCAGCTCGGCTATGAGCGCTTCCTGCGGACCTCGCCCCTGACAAGCATCCCGCCCATCTGCTGAGCAGGGTGCTTGGGGCCGGCCAGTTCCCCCCGAACTGGCCGGCCTGATTCTAGGAACCCGTCGCGTCCACGCGCACCGTGCCGACTTGCCGGATATCCTCCGACGACGCACCCGCCAGCACACGATAGGCCCCCGGCCGCACCCGCCATCCGCCCGCTTTGGTGTCGTAGAAGGAGAAGGCGCGCGGATCGAGCGTCAGCGTCACCTCGCGCTTGCCGCCCGCAGGAAGCGCGACCTTCCGGAACGCCCGCAAGGCGCGCGTCGGTTCACCCGCCACGGGTTCGACGGGTTCGACATAGAGCTGCACGACCTCCTGCCCCGCGCGCTTGCCGGTGTTGCGCAGCGTGAGCTTCACGCTCACCGGCTTCGCGTCCGTCACTCGCGCCGGCACACTCAGCGGCGAATAGGCGAAGCTGGTGTAGGAAAGCCCGTGGCCGAACGGGAACAGCGGCTTCACGCCGCGTGCCAGATAGCCGCGATAGCCGACCAGCAGCCCCTCCGAATAGGCGCTCTTCGACGTTTTGAGATCGGCGGTGTCGTCCTCGCTCCGCGCCGGGAAGGTTACCGGCAGCTTACCCGACGGGTTGACCTTGCCGGTCAGCACATCGGCCAGCGCCGCCGCGCCGCCCTCGCCCGGCAGCCACATGCTGACGATCGCCGGCGCCTTTTCGGACCAGGGCATCGTCATCGCGGCACCCGAATTGACCACCACTGCGGTCTTCGGATTGGCCGCAGAGATTGCCTCGACCAGCCGGTTCTGCTCGCCGGGCAGGTCGATATTGGCGCGGTCAT
>CAZBYE010000063.1:1883-13515 GCA_964496045.1 uncultured Stakelama sp. | reverse complement strand
CGTTACGTAATCGGGGATGGAGGCGCCGAAGTCCTGACCATCGCGCACGTATTCCTTCAGGCGCGCGCGGCCGAGGTTCTCGCGCTCTGCCACATATTCCATCTCGGGCGTGATGATGCCGCGGCGGGCATAGTGCATCTGGCTGACGTTCTGGCCCGCCCTGGCGCGCAGCACGGTCTTGCGGACATTGGGGAAGGGCTGGACGCCGCCCGAACGGTCGGGGCCGAGCTGGCCGTTATCCTCGGGGCGGACTTCGCGCTGGGCGACTTCCTCGACATCGCCGCGGTTGCGGATCCAGTCGCGGCGGAGTTCCGGAAGGCCGGCCATGATGTCGATGCGGGCTTCGGGATCGGTATAAGGACCCGAGCAGTCATAGACGCGCAGCGGCGGCTCGCCCGAGCTGGGCTCAAGATGAATCTCGCGCATCGCGACGCCGAGGGGGCCGACATGGATCTTCTTGCTGCCGCGGATCGGGCCGGTGGTGACCTTCAACTCGGTGCGGGCGGGGATGTCGGCCATTCGTCACTACTCCTCAGGCGGGAGAGGACGGTCTTCGGGTGAAAGCCGCTCCCTCCCTACGCCGGTGTCAACCGGATCAGGTTCAGCGGGTCGATGGCTCCTGCCACCCTCTCAAGCGCGGATCGGCGCTCCCCCGGGGATGGGCGGACATTAGGGGTCGGGGCCGCAAAGGTCCAGCGGGCGATTTGTCCGTGGACAGACCGATTGCGGCGAGTCCTAATAGCCGCAACTGGAGGGGCGGTATGAAGCAGGTGATCGTGATGCGCCGGGTTGGTCTGATGCTGGCGACTGCGCTCGCCTGGCTGCTGTGGCCGGCGCAGGCTCAGGCGCAGGCCTTTCCGTGCAGCGGCGGCAGCAACGGCGCCGGGCCGGGCGAGCGGATGGTGGGCATGTCGCCGGGAGGACCCGGCGCGCCGCCGCCCTTTCCGCTGTGCGTGCGCGACAATAGCGGCGGCGCATCCGGCCCGGCGGCGCCTCAGGGTCCGGCCGGCAGCCATGCCGCGATCGCCTGGCACGCCGACGCCGGCGACGTGTGGGTCGACGGCAATTACGTGAGCGCGAACAATATCGCCGAACGCGGCGCGCTCGACGCGTGCAACCGCGTGATGGGCGGCGGGTGCAGGTCACCCGGCAGCTGGTCGAATTCGTCGATGGCGATCATCCGCGACCGCAGCGGAGACCTGTTCAACGGGTGGCTCGGCGAAGGCGGGGCCGAACGCGACAAGGTATTGGCCGAATGCTCGGCCAAGCAATTGGTGCCGTGCGAGGTCATCGCGACGATCCGGTCGAACACCAACCGGCGTTCGCCCGGGGCTTCGGCGCGCAAGCTCTATGCCGTTTCGGCGTGGGTCGCGGGGACGGATGGCTATGACGGCAAGCTCTATATCGCGAGCGGGCACCGTACCCGGGACACGGCGACCGAAGCGGCGATCAAGGCGTGCACCGACGCCACATCGCGCAAGTGCGAAACCAATGCATGGACCGGCAACGGGTTCATTCAAGCCTATCAGATGGATGGCGGCAATGGCGGCGCCACCGCCGAAACCTCGGCGCAGCGCGCGAAGGAGGCGGCGCGGATCAATTGCAGGAAGCAGAGCAGCCAAAGCTGCGAACTCGAGGCGCTGTTCGACAGCCGCAAGCCGGGGCTGTTCGTGCACGATTTCCGCAAGGCCAAGGCGAAATAGGGCTCGGGCGGGGAAACGATCCGCCGGGCTATTCGAAGACTTCGGCCAGTTCCGCCTCGTCCGCATCTTCGCGCGGATAGGTGTTAGCGACGCGGACCGAGCGCAGGAGATAAGCGGTCCAAATCGTGATGTGGATCACCGGTTTGATAAGACTGCCGATCTTCGCAGACATCAACGCATCAAGATCGAGCCCGCCCAAGGTGGAAACCGCGGCCACTTCCAGCAATGGTGCAGGAACCAGAGCCATCCACATCACCGCTATGGCGATCCGCACCGTCTGCCAATTTCTGCGGAAGAAGAAGCGCCATACGGAATAGAAGATCGCCGCGAGCGCCAGGAAGCCAATGGCGAGATTGATTGCCTGCACGACTGGCCAGCGAGCGCCATAGAAAGCACCGACAGCAGGATCCGCATAGAGATTGGCATAGAGACCAGCGCCGCTTGCCAGCGGCACGAGCACACCCCAAGTCACGAGATAGAACGCAAGCCAGCCGCCGATGCCGCGTGGACCGTCGCTATGTCCCATATTGCCCCACCCCTGTTGCGCCGCGCGTCAGGCTAGAGCGTGCGGCATCGCTGGCAAGGCAAGATCGTCAGAAGGTCAGCGCCAGTCCCGCGCCGCCGGTCCACTGGTTTCGCGAGCCGGCGATGCTGACGAGCGGGCTGTCGGCGAAGTCGCCGAGGATCCTAGAGTAGCTGAAGCCCGTGACGAGGGCGAGGCCCTTGGTCAGATCGCCGGTCAGCGCGACGGTGAACATGCCGCCCATGGCGACGTTCTTCTGTCCGCCCCTGGGCATGAACACGGGCAGGCCGCTGGCGGCGCTGCCCGAAGGAGTCACGCCGAAATAGGTGCGGGCATAGTCGTCGTCGGCGAATTCCGAGGTGGCGAACAGGCCGACCAGCGTCTTGGTGCTGAGCGGCGTCATATAGTTGATCGTGGGAGTCCACACACCGCCCTTGTGGACGCCGGTCACGTCGTGACGATAGCTCAAGGTGACCGAGAGCTTGTCATAGTCGCTGGTGATCACCCCGGTCCGGCCGATCCCGATATAACCGCCCAGTTCGAGCGCGGTATCGATCTTGCCCAGCGCCCGGACCCGGGCATCCTCGACCGCGCTGAGCTTCACGCGGTTGAGGTTGAGAACCGCGACCGGGCCAAGCTGGAAATCCCAGCCCGGCCCCGTGGCGTTGGGAACGAGATCGAGGCTGACGCGGTTGGCGAGCAGCGTGATGCTCATCCCGCCGATCGTGCCCTGAACCGCCGGAATCGGCGACCAGGTGTGGTCGTTCGACCCCTCATAGTCGGGAAAATAGGCAACGCCCGCGCCGATCGAGAGCCGCGCCTTCCCCTCCTCGGCGGCCGCGGCTTGCGCCGGAGGTACGGCATCGCCCGCCGTCGCGACTTCGCCGGATTGTTGCGTATCGACCGTATCCTGCGCGAAAGCGGGAGAGGCAGCGAGGGTGGCAACCGCGAAAAGCGGTGCGAGCAAAATAATACGCATTTGAGTAGCTTCCCGAAACTGTTCAGGAAAGCAACGCCGCATCTCACAAATGGATGCAAACCAAGTTATTACAGAAGGTAACGCATGCGTACCTGTTGCGGCGCGGCGGCTGTATCTACCGTGAAGCGCGCAGCGTTGAAGCTTGGCGGGCCAAAGCCGATCGCCGGGTTGCGGCTGAAGCCGAAGCCTTCGCGCGGGATGCCCATCAGCGTGTCGAGCTTCGAATTGCCATTCTCATCATGGATGATCGCCGCGGCATAATTGCCCGGGGACAACCCCTCGAATTTCACGACGGTCTGGGTTGCGGGCACCGAACGGGTGAGCGCCTGCGCGTCGTTCTTGCAGTCGGGGAAGCTTTGCGGGCGGGCGGTAAGGCAGATGCGTAGCAGGCCCTTTTGAGAGCGCAGCTTGACGACGTCGATCTCAAGGCTGGCGAGGGGCGACGCCGCCGGAAGCAGGAGCGCCGCCAGCGCGAATATGGCTGCGCGCGAAATCACCGAGCCCGCGGTCCGTGCCGCACAGCCGGTCCCAGAAACGGAAATAGAGGCCATAGTTGCACCCATATTGCTCATGGTGCCGCTGATGATGGCTGGCCGTGATCAGCCATGCCCCCAAAGGCCCCCGCCACATCGCACGGGGAAAGATTTCCCACCCCATATGATTGGTGACACCCATAACCGTCATGATCCCCAGCACAACGCCCAATGCGGCGACATGAATGGGGATCACGAAGACCAGCGCAGGAATGACCACCGCGCCGGTCACCGCCTCGACCGGGTGGAAGCTCATCGCCGCCCAGGCGGTCGGCGGACGGCTGGCGTGATGGACGGCATGGGCGACGCGAAACAGCGCCGGACGGTGCATCCAGCGATGCGTCCAGTAGAACCACGTGTCGTGCGCGGCGAGGTAGAGCAGCACCGACAGCGGGAGATACCAGAGCGGGAAGGCGGAGATCTCGGTGTAGACCCGCGTCCAGCCGCGATTCTGCCAACCCCAGGCGACGATCCCGGCGGGCACGCCGTAAAGGGCGGCGCTGGCGAGGCTCCAGCCGATCTCCCGCCGCATCTGCGTGTCGAGGCCGCGGTAGAGGCCGGGGTACTTGAGCCGCGTCGCCCAGGCGAACGCGCCCGAGACGATCAGGTACCGCACCCCGACGATCAGCGTCATCGCGAGCGCGGAGAGGAGGATGGCGAGCAGCACGGCCCGATCCTACAGCAATCCCCCCGCCGCCTGCCATGTCTTGATCGCATCGACCGGCCAGACGAGCATCAGCACATTGAGGGTGAGGTTGTCGCGGATCAGCAGCAAGGTCATCGCCTCGAACGCCAGCGCGACCGCAATGGTCACGCGCACCGGCAGCTTCGCCGCGAGCCAGAAGCCCGCCGACATCCAGCCGATATCGGCGATCGAATTGAGGATCGAATCCCCCGAATAGCCGAATGCCATCGTCGCCTCGCGATAGCGGTCGATGATCATTGGGGAGTTTTCGAGCAGCTCCCACCCGCCCTCGAGTGCCACCGCCAGCGGCAATGCCCAGCGGCGCGCGCCTCCGCGCAGCACGAGATGCGCGAGGCCGTAGAAGAGGAAGCCGTGGATGACGTGGCTGAACGTGTACCAGTCGGCGATGTGCTGGCTGTTCTCGCTCGAATGGACCACGCCGTGCCACAGCTTGATCGCGCCGCATTCGCAGATCGGCGGACGATCCATCAGGAACAGCGTCACGGCGAACACGATCACCAGATCGATCGCGAGGAACAAGGTGAGCAGCGTCGGCAGCTGCGTGCCCCGCGCAGCGCGCATGGTTTCACCGGCGTCCCCCATCGCTTGTGGTTATGCCATGCGCGGGTGCCGCCGCCTAGATACTCGCCCGGAGAACCACCCAGCCGTCACCCCGGCCTTGTGCCGGGGTCCACCGGGCGGCAGGCGCCGGACTGGAGGCTGAAGGGTCTCCGATGCGGCTGAGTGGACCCCGGCACAAGGCCGGGGTGACGAAGAAGGAACGACTAAGCCGGCGCGATCAGGTCGATACAGTCCTTTGCGGCGCGATCGAGCTCGGCGCGCAACGCGCCGGCGCGGGCGCGGACACTCAGCGAATGGATCATCGCCGTGACCACGCGTGCCTGCATTTCGGGTGCAGTGCTTCCGGCCTGACGCAAGAGCCGCTCGACCTGCTCATCCTCCATCGTCAGGAAGCCCGTAATCCGGGCGCGCACATCGGGCTCGATCACCGATTCGGTCGCAGCGGTGCTGATGAAGATACAACCCGCAGGGCCATCGTCCCCTGTCAGAAAGCCCTCGATCACCGCCCCGAACATGCGCTCCAGCATCTGGCGCAACGGCAGATCCGCCTCCCCCAGCCGCACAAAGCCGCGCTCGGCCCGCGCATGCGTCCGTTCGAGCGCAGCGA
This sequence comes from uncultured Stakelama sp., assembly GCA_964496045.1. Classification (GTDB taxonomy): domain Bacteria; phylum Pseudomonadota; class Alphaproteobacteria; order Sphingomonadales; family Sphingomonadaceae; genus Sphingomonas. Next base: position 7,903 of record CAZBYE010000063.1, on the reverse strand, counting down.
GATAGAGCGCCTTCTTGTCGCCGAATGCCGAGTAGAGGCTCGGCCGGTTGAGCCGGGTCGCCGCCGCCAGCTCGTCGAGCGAGGTCCCCGAATAGCCGCCGGCGCGAAACCGCTCGGCCGCGGCCTTCAGCGCCGTGTCGGGGTCGAACGCGCGGGGGCGGCCTCGCTTTTTTGTACTGTCTTGCATAAAATTCCTTGACTGCCCCTATATTCATGCGAGACAGTACAAAAATCAACCCCAGGGAGTCGTGCCATGAAACTCTACTTCATCCCCTTCGCCTGCTCGCTTGCATCGCGCATCGCAACCGAGGAAGCCGGCCTCGACGCCGATTTCGTGCTGGTATCGCCCGGCCACAAACTGCCCGATGGCGGCGATTTCCGCGACATCAGCCCAATGGGCTACGTCCCGGCGCTGCAAACCAGGAGCGGCATCACCCTGACCGAGGGGCCGGCGGTGCTGCAGTATATCGCCGACAATGCCGAAGAGGGCGTGCTCGCCCCGGCAATGTTCAGCGAAGAACGTTATCGCATGCAGCTGTGGCTCAACTTCGTCAGCACCGAGGTGCACAAGGCGGTGTTCGCCGTGCTGTTCGCCAAGGATGCGAGCGAGGCCGAGAAGGAAGCGGCGCATGGCCGGGTGGCGAAGCCGTTCAAGGTCCTGTCGGAGCATCTGGTGGACCGCGCGCATCTGGGCGCGACCTTCACCGTCGCCGACGCCTATCTGCTGAGCGTGCTCAACTGGTGCGAGACCGCGGGCGTCGACATCGCCGCATGGCCGGTGCTGCTCGGCTATCGCACGCAGCTGCGCAAGCGTCCGTCGGTAGCGCGCGCGATGGCCGCCGAGATGCCGCTGCTCAAGGCCGCCTGAGCGCACGCCGCCGCACACGGGGTTGCGGGGTCTGTCCCTGCCCCGTAAGCGGCGGCGATGCCAGCCATCCACCATTGTGACCTTGCCATCGTCGGGGGCGGGCTTGCCGGCGGACTGATCGCCCTCGCCCTGCGCAAGCAACGCCCCGACCTCAATCTGCGGATCATCGAGAGCGGCGAACGGCTGGGCGGCAACCATCTCTGGTCGTTCTTCGCGAGCGACATCGCCGCGGCCGACCGCTGGCTGGTCGCACCGCTCATCTCCTATGGCTGGGCCAGCTACGATACCGCCTTTCCCGGCCATGCGCGCACGCTGAAGGCGCCCTATTATTCGATCGAGTCCGAGCGGTTCGACCGGGTCGTCCGCGCTGCCTGCCCCGAGGGCACCGTGATGAGCGAACGCAAGGTGCTGGGCGCCAGCGCGCGCGCGGTGGTGCTCGCCGATGGCGACCGGGTCGAGGCGGGCGGCGTGATCGACTGCCGCGGGCCAGGCGACTTATCCAAGCTTGACCTCGGCTGGCAGAAATTCCTCGGCCGCGAGCTGGCGCTGGCCGATCCGCATGCTCTCAAACGCCCGATCGTGATGGACGCGACGGTCGCACAGATCGACGGCTATCGCTTCGTCTATGCGCTGCCCTTTTCGGCGATGCGGCTGTTCGTCGAGGACACCTATTACAGCGACACCCCCGAGATCGACGATGGAGCGATGCGCCAGCGGCTCGACGCCTGGACGCACGCACGCGGCATCGCGGCCGAGAGCGTGATGCGCGAGGAAACCGGCGTGCTGCCGGTCGCGATGGGCGGCGATTTCGAGGAATATTGGCGATCGGGCGGCAATCGCGTCGCCAAGGCCGGGATGCGCGCCGGGCTGTTCCATCCGGTCACCGGCTATTCGCTGCCCGATGCGGTGCGGCTGGCGCGGGTGATCGCCGACGCGAGCAATCTGGACGGAACCGCGCTGCACGAACTGAGCTATGGCTATGCCCGGCGCCAGTGGCAGAAGCGTGGATTCTATCGCCTGCTCTCCACCATGCTGTTCCGCGCCGCCGAGCCGGAAGAGCGTTACCGCATCCTTGAACGCTTCTATCGACTGGACGCGGGGCTGATTGCACGCTTCTATGCGGGCCAGTCGAGCCTGCTGGATTGCGCACGGGTGCTGGCGGGCAAACCGCCGGTGCCGATCGGGCGTGCCTGGCAGGCGATCAGGGGAACCATGTGAAGCGGGCAGTCGTCATCGGTGCAGGGTTCGGCGGGCTGGCGCTCGCGATCCGGCTGCAATCCGCAGGGGTCGACACCGTGCTGGTCGAGGCGCGCGACAAGCCCGGCGGGCGGGCCTATTATTGGGAGAAGGACGGCTTCACCTTCGACGCCGGCCCCACCGTCATCACCGCGCCCGAGGCGCTGGAAGAATTATGGGCGCTGTCGGGTCACCGCATGGCCGACGATGTCACGCTGGCGCCGGTCAATCCGTTCTACCGCCTCAACTGGGTCGACGGGACCAGTTTCGACTACACCAACGATGACGCGGTGCTGACCAGCGAGATCGCCAAGCTCGATCCGGCTGACATCGCCGGATATCGCCGCTTCCTCGACTATTCGGCCGGAGTCTATCGCGAGGGTTACGAGAAGCTCGGCCATGTGCCGTTTCTCGACTTCACCTCGATGATCAAGGCCGCGCCCCATCTGGCGAAATATCAGGCGTGGCGCAGCGTCTATTCGATGGTCTCGTCCTTCGTGAAGAACGAGAAGCTGCGTCAGGCGCTGTCGTTCCATACCTTGCTGGTCGGCGGCAACCCGATGACGACCAGCGCCATCTATGCGCTGATCCACAAGCTCGAGCGCGACAGCGGGGTGTGGTGTGCGATCGGCGGCACCAACCGGCTGGTCGCGGGGATGGTGCGGCTGTTCGAGCGGCTGGGCGGGGTGATGAAGCTCGGCGACCCGGTGGCCGAGATCGTGACGCTCGGCGAGCGGGCGACCGCGGTGGTGACGAAGAGCGGCGAGCGCTTCGAAGCCGATGCGGTGGCGAGCAACGCCGACCTGATCCACAGCTATCGCGACCTGCTCAAGACCTCGCGCAGCGCGCAGCGGACCGCGACGCGGCTGGAGAAGAAGCGCTTCTCGCCCTCGCTGTTCCTCGTCCATTTCGGGATCAGGGGCACCTGGCCGGGCATCCCGCACCACATGATCCTGTTCGGGCCGCGCTACAAAGGGCTGCTCGAAGACATTTACGACCATGGCGTACTCGCGCAGGATTTCTCGCTCTATCTCCACCACCCGACCGTGACCGATCCGAGCCTTGCGCCCGAGGGCCATTCGACCTTCTACGCGCTCGCCCCGGTGCCGCACCTCGGCAAATTCCCGGTCGACTGGAACGAGATCGCGCCGGTGCTCGAGAAGCGCATCCTCGACGAGGTCGGTCGGCGGCTGATCCCCGACATCCATGAGCGGATCATCACCAAATTCAGCTATGCGCCCAACGATTTCCGCGACGATCTCGGCGCGCATCTGGGCAGCGCGTTCAGCCTGGAGCCGACGCTGTCACAGAGCGCGTATTTCCGCGCGCATAATCGCGACACATCGATCCCCAACCTCTATTTCGTCGGCGCCGGCACGCATCCGGGCGCGGGCATTCCCGGCGTGGTCGGCAGCGCGAAAGCCACCGCCACGCTCATGCTGGAGCAACCATGACCCCCCTGAAGCGCCTTGCCATCTATTGCGGCTCCGCCACCCCGAGCGACCCGGTCTATGTCGAGAATGCGCGCTTCGTCGGCCGCACCCTCGCCGAACGCGGGATCGGCGTGGTCTATGGCGGCGGGCGGCTCGGCCTGATGGGCGCGGTCGCCGACGCGGCGCTGGAGGCTGGCGGTGAAGTCATCGGCGTGATCCCGCAGGCGCTGGTCGATGCCGAGGTCGCGCATCGCGGCTGTACCGAGCTGCACATCGTGCGCACGATGCATGAGCGCAAACAGGCCTTCACCGACATTTCGGACGGCTTCGTCACGCTGCCCGGCGGCACCGGGACGATGGATGAGCTGTGGGAGGCGATGAGCTGGGCGCAGATCGGCTATCACGCCAAGCCGGTGGGGCTGCTCAACACCGCCAATTTCTATGACGGGCTGATCAGCTTCGTGAAGACGATGGGCGAGGTCGGCTTTCTGCGCCCGCAACACCAGTCGATCCTGCAGATCGACGATCAGCTCGACGGGTTGCTGGCCAAGATGGCAGCGCACGTCCCGGCGACCACGATCGGCCAGATCGGCAGCAAGGACCTGTGAGCCCGCCCAGCCGCGCCCTGGTGGTCGCGGCGGCGCAGGACAGTATCGCGCGCGGATCGCGCAGCTTTGCGATGGCGAGTCAGATCTTCGATCCCGTCACGCGCGAACGCGCCTGGCTGCTCTACGCCTGGTGCCGCGCGTGCGACGACCTCGCCGATGGGCAGGAGCTGGGGCATGACGCAGCGCGCGTCGCCGATCCGGCAGCACGGCTGGCGCGGATCCGCGAGCTGACCAGCAAGGCGCTGACCGGGGAAGCGACGGGCGATCCGGCATTCGATGCGCTGGGGATCGTTGCGCGGGAAGTCGACCTCCCCCGTCGCTTCGTCGAGGATCTGATCGAAGGGTTCGCGCTCGACGCCAGGGGCTGGTTCCCGCGGAGCGAGGACGATCTGCTGCGCTATTGCTATCATGTCGCCGGCGCCGTCGGGTGCATGATGGCGGTAGTGATGGGGGTCGATCCGGCGGACGAGGCGACGCTCGACCGCGCCTGCGACCTCGGCATCGCCTTCCAGCTTGCCAACATCGCCCGTGATATCGAGGCCGACGACCGCATCGGCCGCTGCTATCTGCCCGTCGACTGGCTGGTCGAGATGGATATCCCGCCGGGCCAGCATATGAAGCCGCCCTTCCGGCCACGACTTGTCGTTATCGCGAAATGGCTGGGGGAGATGGCCGAGGCCTATGGCGCGAGCGCGCGGCACGGCGCCCCGGCGCTGCGCTTCCGCTCGGCCTGGGCGGTGCTGGCGGCGGCGGGCATCTATGGCGACATCGCGCGCGAAGTGGTCGCGCGCGGCGATCACGCCTGGGATCATCGCGCGCAGACGAGCAATGTGCAGAAACTGGCGTGGATGGCGCGGGCATGGTTCCAGACCGCAGCGCGAGGCCGGCTCTACCCGCCTGCACCTCGGCCCGCGGCGCTTTGGACCCGCCCGCGTTAACCGCGTTCGGCGACGGCCCGGAAACGCGCGGCATGCGAAAGAGCGGATAATGACCGTGTTATCGCTTAACCTGTCCCGCGCGCTCGCGAAGGGCCGTGCAGCCCCCGCCCCGCCCGCGAGCCGCGCGGACCTTTTATTGACCCTGCTGCGCAAACGCGCGGCCGCGCACAATGCGAACGCACCGGAGCTGGAGGCGTTGCTGCGCGATCAGATCCGCTGGGCGCTGCCGATGGAACGCTGCTGAAACATTAGCCGCGCGGCGATGTCGCCTCAGTACGCGCCATCTGCTCGCCACGGCGCTGGCAGGCAGCGACGATGACCGGAAAGGAAAGATCGGCGTGGCGCGGCAGCACCTGCGCCATCGCCTCCTGACAATGCGCCGCGCTCTGATACCGGACCGGCTCGACGCGCGCCTCACGGCATTGCGACTGATCGTCGCCGCAGCCAAGGATCGCCATCACGTAGAAAACGGGTTCCATCGTCTCGCTCCTCGCCATCATAACGGATGGCGAAGCGGCTTTGTTGCATCGGCGGCACAACGGCCCCAGATAGCGGGCATGCCGCCCCAGACCGCTTCCCCCGGCGGCGAACGCCCGTTGTTCGCCACGCTCCGGCGCTTCCTTCCCTATCTTTGGCCCGATGGCATGCCGGGGCTGAAGGCGCGCATCATCGGCGCGCTGGTGCTGGTGCTGGTGTCCAAGGTCGTCCAGGTCTATGGCGCGGCCTATGCGCTCAAGGCCGCGGTCGACAGCATGGCGCTGAACGACCGCGGCGTGGTGACCTTCGTCATCCTGATGGTGGTCGGCTACGCCGCTGCGCGACTGTTCACCACATTGTTCGACAATCTGCGCAACACCGTGTTCGAAAAGGTCGGGCAGGACGCGACGCGGCGGCTCGCCATCGTCACCTTCCGCCACCTCCACCAGCTGTCGTTGCG
>CAZBYE010000063.1:1290-1873 GCA_964496045.1 uncultured Stakelama sp. | reverse complement strand
CCATCTCGAGCGCCGCACAGGTGCCGTCACCAAGGTGGTCGAGCGCGGTACCAAGAGCATCGATTCGATGCTCTATTTCCTGTTGTTCAACATCGCCCCGACGATCCTGGAACTCGCGCTGGTGCTGCAGATCTTCGGCAGCAAGTTCGGCTGGTGGCTGGTCGCATCGACGCTGGCGATGGTGGTGATCTACATCGCCTTCACCCGCTGGATCACCGACTGGCGCTCGAAGCTGCGCGAGCAGATGAACGACCTCGACACCGGCTCGGTCGCGCATGCGGTGGATTCGCTGCTCAATTTTGAGACGGTGAAATATTTCAACGCCGAGGCGCGCGAGGCGGACCGCTATTCGAAGGCGGTCGATGCCTATGCCAAGGCGGCGGTGAAGAGCGAGAACTCGCTCGCCTGGCTCAACATGGGCCAATCGCTGATCACCAATGTCATGCTGGGCGCTGGGATGGCGGTGGTCGCCTGGGGCTGGTCCTCGGGCGACTTCACAGCGGGCGACGTCGTTTTTGTCTCGACACTGCTGGGCCAGCCGGTCCGTCCGGTCGACCTGCCCGGCTGGGTCCAACGCACGATC
>CAZBYE010000063.1:0-1280 GCA_964496045.1 uncultured Stakelama sp. | reverse complement strand
GTGTTGGTGGGGGCGGGGGTGGGGGGGTGGGCGTGGGGGGTGTCCTTGGGGGGATTTCCCGGGGGGGAAGTGCGGTTGGGTCTGGACACTGCTGGGCAGGCTGTTCGGTCCGCTCGACTTGCTCGGCTGGGTCTACCGCACGATCCGCCAGGGCGTGATCGACATGGGCGCGATGTTCGACCTGATCGATACCGATGCCGAGGTGAAGGACGCCGCAGGGGCGCCGGCGCTACAGGTAACGCGCGGCGAGGGGCGGTTCGGCGGGGTACGCTTCGGCTATGATGCCGACCGCGATATCCTGAAGGGCATCGACCTCGTCATCGCACCGGGACAGACGGTGGCGATCGTCGGGCCATCGGGCGCGGGCAAGTCGACGCTCGCGCGCATCCTCTACCGCTTCTACGACCTCACGGGCGGACGGGTGACGATCGACGGGCAGGATATTTCGCAGGTGACGCAGGCGAGCCTGCGCGCCGCGATCGGCATCGTCCCGCAGGACACGGTGCTGTTCAACGACACGGTCGGCTACAACATCGCCTATGGCCGCGAAGGCGCGACACCCGAGCAGGTCGCGGCGGCCGCGCGCGGCGCAGCTATCGCCGGATTCATCGAGTCGATGCCCAATGGCTACGACACGCGGGTCGGCGAGCGCGGGCTTAAGCTGTCAGGGGGAGAGAAGCAGCGCGTCGCGATCGCGCGCACCCTGCTCAAGGATCCGCCGATCCTGATCCTCGATGAGGCGACCAGCGCACTGGATTCGCGGACGGAGGCGGAGATCCTCGACACGCTCGAGGCGATCGAGCGCGGGCGGACGACGATCGTGATCGCGCACCGGCTGTCGACCGTGGTCAATGCCGACCGCATCGTCGTGCTCGAGGCCGGGCACATCGCCGAGCAGGGCACGCATGCCCAATTGCTCGAACTGCGCGGCGTCTATGCCGAGATGTGGGCGCGTCAGCAGGCCGAACGCGAGGCGGTGGACGAAGCGGCGGAGTGAAGACCCGTCGTCACCCCGGCCTTGTGCCGGGGTCCACCGGACGGCAAGCGCTGAGGCATAGGCTCTAGCCTAGTTCCGAGTGGCACGGTGGCCCCCGGCACAAGGCCGGGGTGACGGTTTTTAGACGACTCATCCGAACTCGACCGCCTCGAACCGCACCGGGCGGCCATGCGCGGCATTGGCGAGCTGCCCGTCCCACATCGCTCCGCCGCCGCGGATGATCGTCCCGATCTGCCTGCCGGTCAGTTGGTCACCTGCCACGGACGACGCCCCGCAGCGCCAA
>CAZBYE010000062.1:13175-13652 GCA_964496045.1 uncultured Stakelama sp. | reverse complement strand
CCGAGGTCGAGGTGAAGGAGCGCAAGGACCGCGTCGACGACGCGCTGCACGCGACCCGCGCAGCCGTGGAAGAAGGCATCGTCCCCGGTGGCGGCACCGCGCTGCTCTATGCGACCAAGGCGCTGGAAGGCACCGAAGGCGCGAACGAGGACCAGACCCGCGGTGTGGACATCGTCCGCCGCGCGCTGACTTCGCTCGTGCGTCAGATCGCGCAGAATCCCGGCCATGACGGCCCCGTCGTCTCGGGCCAGCTGCTCGAAAGGATCGCCAAGATGCGCCGCAGCAAGCGCGCGCCTGCCGAGACCGCCGGAGATCAGTTCAACCGCGAGCGGCTCAACCTCCTCGTCGAGCAGGCGGGCTATGACGATGCCGCGGTGCTGATGAAGATGCTGCTTTTCGACGTCAGCGACCGACCGCAGCGGATCGCCGCCGCGGTGCGCGCCCAGCTGTGGGAGCTTGCCGCCGCCGAAGCCGAAT
>CAZBYE010000062.1:0-13165 GCA_964496045.1 uncultured Stakelama sp. | reverse complement strand
CCCCGGCCAAGGCGGTCCGACCCGGGCTCCAGAACGCAGAATCGGGCGCCGGCGTGCTCCTCCCCACGGAAGCCGCTGTCTCGGAACTGCCCGAAGACAAGCCGGCCATGCCGATGGGCGGTGGCGGCATGGGCGGCATGGGCGGCATGGACTTCTAAGTCCTGTCACCCGGCCACCCGGCTGGAACAAGCAAGGGGCCGGCGGAGCGATCCGCCGGCCCTTTCTTTGTCGGTCATCGCCGCAGCGTCACCCCCAGCGTCACTGCGCGCGCGTTCGATCCATCCACCCGCCGCCCGCCGAGCAGGTCGACATCGATCCACGCCTTCGGCGTCCAGCGCACCCCACCCTGAAACCCGGGCTTCCCGCCGTCGCGAACGAACCCCTCGGCCATCACCGACAGATTGCCACGCAGCCGCGCCTCGACCTGAGCCCCGGCAACCAGCCCGTGGTGATCCCCGGTCCGCGCCCATTGGTAGCTCAGGTTGAAGTTGGTTCGGACCCGCGGCGTCAGGTCGATCGTCACCGGCACCAGCACTGCGGCACTTTCCGCCTTGCCGGTCGAGGCATCCACCGCCGCCGATACCGCCACCCCCAACCCGAAACCGCGCGTTGGCTTGCGCAACGCCAGCTTCACCGCCGGGCCGATCAGCGTATGCCGATGGCCCCGCTCCCAGCCATGCTGGATCGCTGCGCCGAACTCGATCGACGGCAACGCATGGAAGGTACAGGCGGGCGACAGGTTCACCAGCCGCCGCCCACCCTCGAACCCGGTCAGCCAGCTCTCGACATGACATAGGCCCGGTGTCTCGACCTCGGCATCGTCGACGACATGCGGCCCACCCGACGCGCACGCCTCCTCGGCCGCCACGAACATCGCGGCGAGACCGAGACCGGCGGCACTCCAGCCGCGGGGGGCAGCCCCGCGCCGGAGCCGGATCACCGAAGCCACCCCTTGTGCTTGATGTACCAGAGCGGCAGCAGCGCCGCGAGCAGGGTCAGCAGGATGGTGGCGGTGAACCCCCATTCCCACGACAGCTCGGGCATCACTGCGAAGTTCATGCCGTAAAAGGTCGCGATCAGCGTCGGCGGCAGGAACACTGCGGTGATGATCGTGAAGACCTTCACCACCTGGTTCTGCCGCACGTTCAGGCTCGTCATCACCGATTGCTGGAGATAGCGGACCTTGTCGTGCTCGAACCCGGCATGTTCCTTGATGCTCTGGATGTCGGAAATCAGCGTCTCGATCTGCCCGCGCAGCTCAACGTCATCGACTTCCGCGCGCAGATACCGCGCCGCCCGCGCCAGCAGCAGCTGGCTCTCCAGGATGCGCGACACCAGCTCCTCGCGGTCGTTGAGCTCGGCCATAGTCTCGCCGATATCGTCGGTCGTCAGCTCGCGCCCCGCATCGTCATAGCCTTCGGCGATCTGGCGGATCTTGCGGTTCATTCCCTCCAGCGCGGCGCTCGCAAGCTCGAGAATCTGGTTCGACGCCGAGTTCGACGCCTGGAGCAGCGCATACATCACGCCATGCGCGCTACGCGGGATGCCCGGGCGGCGTCGCAAGATCGCCAGCGCCCGATCGAACGGCGCAAAGCCCTCGGCCGGCTCGCGCGTCACCAGCACGGCGTCGCCCAATGCAAAGGCGATCTGGTCCTGCCGCACGTCATGCCCCTCACGCGCCAGGACGCTGACGGGCAGGTAGATGAACGCTGCATCTTCTTCATACCCCTCTTCGGGGGGCGGAAAACGACAGCCGAGATCGGCCGCCGCGCGGCCAAGGCCTGCTGCGTCGTCGCTGCGCAACCGCTGCCACACCGGGGCAAGGCTCGCCTGTTCGGGGGCAAGCCCCGCCTGATTTACATATGCCATCGCCTATTCCTTTCCGGCGCGGTCGGCGTGCGAGGGCGAGGAGGACGACGTGACCGTCGCCGTCCCGCCCGGCTGCAGATAGTGGATTCCGATCATCGCGACGCAGATCAGGACGTAGAGGATGATCACCGAAAGGATCACCTCGCGCTCCAGATCGGCGGACGAGTTCCTGCGCTTGCGCATGGCTCAACCCTCCCCTGTCAGGCAGCGAGACGGAAGACGCGGCGGGGTGGCGCGCATCGCGGCGTCACCTCCCCTTCGTCGCGGACCCAGCGGGCCATCGGCACGCCGGTCGCCGGGTCGGGCGACCAGTCGAGCCGCAGCGGCGCTGGCCGCACGACTGGGGTCGCCCGCACGGGCAGGCGATAGACGCACGCGGCCGGACGGCCCGGCGCCAGCGTGAAACGGCGATTGTTCAGATTGGTCATGCTCACCTCCATCGGCCCGTCATGGGCCTCCGGGGCGAGCGGGGACGCGACTAGCGGCCGGCGCTCGCCCGGCGATCCGTGCCGGGCGCGTTCCTCGGTTTCGATGCGGCGGCGGTCATGCCCGTCGCCGCGTTGCTACTAGAGTCGCTGTCCATGGTTCCTCTGGTTGCGATTCCCGCGCCCCGGATTGGGCGCGGCCGGGCGTCTGCGCCTGCCCGCCGGCAACGTCAACCCGTTTCGGGCATCCGCAGCTGCGCGATTCATGATATCGCTTCCCGAAATTTAACGGTTCACCGCTATCGCCGGATCAGGGGGTTCAGGAGCGGCATGAACGCGGCAAAGGCCATTGATCGATCGACTGTCCGTGAGGCGGCATCCATGCTGCACCTCGCGCCGGCCGCTGTATCGGCCGATTTCCTTCCCCTCGGCCTCACCGATCCGGCCTTCGATGCCGAGTGGGACGATCTCGCCGCCGACGCATCCGAGCCCAATGCCTTCATGGAGCGCTGGTTCGTCTCCGCCGGCGCCACACATCTCCCTCCCCGCCACGGCCGTCTCCTCGCCATCCGTGCCGGCGACCAGCTGATCGGCCTGCTCCCGCTCACCACCGAGCCGCGCTATGGCCGCCTGCCGATCACGCATGTCGAGAACTGGCTCCATTATCACTGCTTCCTCGGCGGCCCCTTGCTCCGCCGCGGCCATGAATCGGCCGCCTGGGCCGCGATCCTCGTCGCGCTCGACGCCGACCCGCAATCGCGCGGCCTGTTGCATCTCACCGGCCTGGTCGAAGACGGTCCGGTCCACCGCGCCCTGCTCGCCACCGCGAACCGTCCGTGCGATACCGTCCACCGCATCGAGCGCGCGCTGCTCGAAACCACTCTCTCGCCCACCGCTTATTACGAAGCCACCGTACGCAAGAAGAAGCGCAAGGAGATCAAGCGCCTCCAGTCTCGCCTCGCCGAGCTGGGCGCCGTCACCACCACGCGCCTCACCGATCGCGACGACCTCCCCGGCTGGATCGACACCTATCTCGCGCTGGAGCAATCCGGCTGGAAGGGCCGCGCCGGATCCGCGCTCGCCAGCGAGCCGCACACTTCCGCCTTCTTCCGCGATGCGCTCACCGGCGCGTTCGACGCGGGCAAGCTCGAACTCCTCCGTCTCGACCTCGACGACAAACCGCTGGCGATGCTGGTCAATTTCCTCACCGGCCCCGGCGCCTTCTCGTTCAAGACCGCGTTCGATGAGGAATTCTCCCGCTACTCCCCCGGCGTGCTAATCCAGCTCGACAATCTCGCCATCCTCGACAATCCCGCCATCGCCTGGATGGACAGCTGCGCCAGCGCCGATCACCCGATGATCGACAGCCTGTGGGGCCAGCGCCGCGCCGTCGTCCGCGTCACCCTCCCCCTCACCGGCTGGCGCAGCCGCGCCCTGTTCAACGCCGCCCGCGCCGTCGAGCGCGCCGCCGAAACCATCCGCAACCGCCGCACGCGCCCGCAAGCGCCTCCGGAGACCGAAGAATGACCGCCACCCGCCTCGCGCCGGCAACCGTGTTCGACACCGACGCCCGCACCCGCTTCGCCACCCTCTATCCCGAGCAGCCGGGCAAGATCGCCCACGGCCTCACCGGCCACAGGTTGTTCGAGCTGGAGTCGCTGGTCGAACTCTCGCAGCGCATTCGTCCCGTCGATGTCGAGCAGAACCTCGCCAACCTGCCCATCGAGGTCGATCCCTCGACCGTCCAGCATAACGGCCTGTCGGTCGCGGACTCGATCCGCTCGATCGAGCAGAACGGGTCGTGGATGGTCCTCAAGTTCATCGAGCAGGACGCCATCTACCGCCAGCTCCTCGACGAGATTCTCGACGAACTCGAACCCGTCGTCACCGCCCGCACCGGCGCGATGATCAAGCGTGAGGCGTTTATCTTCGTCTCATCCCCCGACGCGGTCACGCCCTTCCATATGGACCCGGAGCACAACATCCTGCTCCAGCTGCGGGGTGAGAAGACGATGATGCTGTTCCCCGCCGCCGATCCCGATCTGACGCCCGGCGCGTTGCAGGAGGAATTCCACCGCGGCGCCCACCGCAACCTCCCGTTCCGCGACGAATTTGCGGGCAAGGGCCAGCCGATCTCCCTCACACCAGGCGAAGGGCTGTACGTGCCGGTCAAGGCGCCGCACTGGGTACAGAACGGCACGGCGACCTCGGTCTCGCTCTCGGTCACCTGGCGCTCCGAATGGAGTTATCGCGAGGCCGACGCCCATGCCTTCAACCGCCTGCTGCGCGGCGCGGGCCTCAGCCCCGCCATGCCCGCGCGCTACCCAAGCCAGAACATGTTCAAGGCCTATGCCTGGCGCGCGCTCGCCAAGGCTAAGCGGCTGGCGGGAAACCCCGACCCGCAATGACCGTCACTTTCCCCCTGACCCACACGCATGAGGTTGACGCGCGAATCCTCGATTCGCTCGACGGTCTCGCATGCGAAGCGTCCAGGGCTGCGCAATCCGGCTTCTACGACCGCCACGACTGGCTGGCGCTCACCCGCGCGCATATCTATCCCGGCGACCCACTCGCCATCGCCACCGCACATGAAGGCGACGCCGCGGCATCGCTGCCGCTGCGCGATTGCGGCGGTGGACATGGCCGCGGCCTTGCGAGCTGGTACACGCTCGCCTTCGCTCCGCTCTTCACCCCCGGCACCGATCCGGACACCCGTGCCCGCCTGCTCGGCGACCTCGCCCGCGTCCTGCGCCGCCGCTTCGACACGCTCAGCCTGTGGCCGCTCGAAGCCGATGTCGCCACGCAGCTTCAGGCGGCGTTCCGCGCCCAAGGCTGGCTGCCGCGCCTTCAGTTTGAGACCGCCAACTGGGTCGCCGACACCGCGGGCCTCGACTTCGACGCCTATTGGGCCAATCGCCCGTCGAAGCTGCGCAACACCGTCCGCCGCCGGACAAAGAACTCGCCCTTCACCACCGAGGTTCTCGACCGTTTCGACGATGCCGCATGGGACGCGTACGAAGCGGTCTACGCGCATAGCTGGAAGCCCGACGAAGGCGCGCCCGCCTTCCTCCGCGCCGCCGCTGCGGCGGAGGGCGCCGCCGGTACGCTGCGCCTCGGCATCGCCCGGCGCGACGGCGTTCCGGTCGCTGCGCAATTCTGGACGGTCGAGAATGGCCACGCCACGATCCACAAGCTTGCCTATCTCGAAAGCGAGCGCGAGCTTTCACCCGGCACCTTGCTGTCGGTCGCAATGTTCCGCCACGTCCTCGACCGGGATCACCCGGCAGTGATCGACTATGGCAATGGCAACGAGCCCTATAAGGCCGAGTGGATGGACACGCGCCGCGAACGCTTCCGCCTGCGTCTGTTCAATCTGCGCAGCGTCGGCGGCCTGTCTCAGGGAGCGGCCCGCGCCGCCCGCGCCGCGCTCCGCCGCATCACCGGCTGAGGATCGGCTCTGCCGCAATTGTATAGTCAAATCCGTGATGCAGCCCATCCAGCCGCGCATCCGCCAGTAGTGCGCGTTCACGGATCCCTTCGCCTTGCGCTTGCAGCGCCGCCGCCAGCACCCGGTCTGGCATCGTCTCCAGCCGGCGCAGGCACATGTCGATCTGGCTGTTCACGAAGCGCGCGCCATAGCGGATCGGGAAACGCTCCACGTCGATCACCCGCCAGCCGCTCGCCTCCATCCGCTCCACGACCCATTCGAGCGGAAACTCGCGATAAGGCCGCTCAGCGGACAGCAGCAAACAGGCGTCGCGATACCGTCCGATCTCCCAGATGATCCGCCCCGCCTCGGTCCCCGGATCGTAGCTGACATACGGTTCCAGCCCGACCAGATAGAGCCGCCCAGCCGTCACGCCATGCAGTCGCGCGAACATCCGCTCCTGGAAGTACGGCGCGAAGCCCTCGATCGCGCCGATCAGATAATCGGCGAGCACCGTATCGAACCGCTCTCCGGCCAGCAGCGTCGGGTCCGCCCAGTTGCCGACGATGATCCGGTCCTGCGGCCGTCGCACCGGTTCGGCGACGTCGCGCACCTGCGCGGCATGCGCGACTGCGCCGCTCACCGCGATCCAGCGCTCGGTCTCGATCGACGTCACCCACCCGATCGAGTTGGTGCCCGTGCCCGCGTCAAGCATGGCGCCCCAGGGCCGCCGGCCCTGAAGCGCCTCGATATGCCGGAACAGTGCGGACGGTGTCCGCACTGCCCCTGCTCGGGCGGACAGGAGCCCGCTCAGAACGCCGCCCTCAGGCCGAACACGATGTTGCGCCCGCGCAGCGGCGCCGCATTCTTGATGAAGGACGCATGGTTGAACGCCAGTTCGTTGGTCAGATTGGTCCCGCGCACGAACAGTTCGGCGCTGCGGTTCGCGCCCAGCTCCAGCTTATAGGCGACCGTCGCGTTGATCATGTCGTAGCCTGAGGTGGTGGTCTCGTAGGACGCGACCTTCCCCTGCTCGAACACATGGTAATATTCGGCGTCCGCGGTGAATGCTCCAAGATGGGCATCCGCACGCGCGCCCAGCCGGCCGGCGGGAATGCGCGGAAGATTGCCCTGCCCGTCCTTGAACTTGGCGCGGACATAGTCGCCGAACACCGACGCCGCGAACTGCGGCGTGAATTCGTAGCGCACCTCGCCGTCGATCCCGCTGAAGGTCGCGCCGCGCCCGACATAGCGGATCAGGCGGAAGTCTTCGAACCGGTCGATCGTGTCGCCATAGATATAGTTGGCGAAGTCCTGATGGTAGGCGCCGATGGTGAAGGTCGCCGCACCCTGCGTCTTGCGCAGCGTCAGATTGACCGAGTTCGACTTCTCGACCCCGAGCGGAACCTTGTCGCGCAGCCGCGTGTTGCCCGTGACCATGCCGATCTCGAACGTGTTCGTCGCAAGGTGGACACCGTACGCATACAACTCCTGAACCGACGGCGCGCGCTGCGCATGAGCAAAGGACAAAGCGACCGAATAGCTGTCGTCAAGGTTCCACACCGCCGCGGCCGATGCCGAGAACGGGCTGTGGCTGATCGAGGGGTAGCGCGCGACGTGCGACTTCACGTCCTGCCACTCCTGCCGCACCGCGCCTTCCAGCCGCACCGGGCCGAGCTGAAGCGATTCCATCAGGAACAACGCGGTGTTCTTGGTCGTGGTGTCGATCAGGAACGCCTCGGCGCCATCAGCCGAAAAGTCGCTTTCCATATGCTGGACGCCGAACACGCCGCGCAGACCGCCGATCGGCTTGTGCGCCAGCTCGAGCCGGATGTCGGTCGCCTTGTTGCGGAAGGTCGTGGCGACCACGCCCTCGTCGAGTTCGTCATGCTCGTAATCGGTGAACGACATGCGGAAACGCACCCGCTCGAACCCGGGCAGCGGATCCCGCCAGTCGCTGCGGATGTCGAACCGGTCGCTGCGCATCTTCACCTGCGGCGGATCCTCATGCCCATGCCCATGGTCATGGTCGTGATCGCCGTCGTCATGGCTGTGCCCGCCGCAATGCAGCTTGGTGCCGTGCGGATGGCAATCCTCATATTCGTGGCTATGGCCGGGCAGGCCATAGGTGCTGCGCTGGCGGGTATAGGCGACGCCCAGATAGCCCTTGTCGCCGATCCACGATGCGCCTGCGCTCAGCGTTTCGGTGTTGTTGTACGATCCCGCGACATGATCTTCACCGAACGCGCCGGGTACGCGATAGTCGTTGGAGTCGCGCTTCACACCCTCGATGCGAAGTGCGAACGGCCCGACGCCCGCGGTCACACCGCCGACGATCGCACGCTCGTCGTCACCCGTGCCCAGCCGGCCCTCGATCGCGCCACCGATCCCGCCCTCGGGGATCGACGTCGGCACCTTCTCGTCGAGCAGGTTGATCGCGCCGCCGCTTGCACCGCTGCCATAAAGCAGGGTCGCCGGGCCGCGCAGCACCTCGATCCCGCGCAGCAGCAGCGGTTCCGCGGCGATATTATGGTCGGGCGAGATTGCCGAGGCATCCTGAATACCGACGCCGTCGGTCAGCGCCTGCACGCGCGGCGCGGTCTGGCCGCGGATCACCGGACGGCTCGCACCCCCGCCGAAGCTCTCGAAATTGATGCCGGGCTGCCCGGCCAGCGTCTCGCCCAGCGTCGCCGCGCGGCGATGCACCAGTTCGTCGCCGCTCAGCGTGATGACAGGAGTCGCGGTCTGATCGGCGGTCTGCTGCAATGGACTCGCCGTGATGACGATCTCGCCCTCGGCATGGCTGCCCGCCTGTCCCGCCGCGTTGGCGTTGCTGTTGGCATAGGCCGCACCCGGCAGGATCGCCGCGGCCGACACGGCACAGAGAAGATGATGACGCACGCTTTTACCCCTTCACGCTTTGAACGAGGGTCGATTAAGTGATGATGTATCATCACGCAATGGGGTTATTGAAGTTTTGCCGCGCTACTGGTCCAATCGCCGGGTCGTCGCTAACAACGGGCGATGCCCGCGCCTTCCGATGCCCCGCCGGTTCGCGATCGCGCGCTCACCCGCTCCGATATCGAGGCGCTGCCCGCCGGCAGCGCGCTGATTGACTGCGATCTCGAGGAAGCCGATCTTGCGCGCCTCGACCTCTCGGGCTGGTCGTTCGAACGCTGCAATCTGCGCCGCGCGGACCTCAGCGGGGCGACGCTCGCGCGCACGCGCTGGCAATCGTGCCGCGGCGCGTTCGCCAATTTCGCCCGCAGCGATCTTAGCGAAGCGGTCTTCGCCGCCAGCGACTTCAACAACGCCTCCTTCAAGCGCTGCGAGGTCGAGGGCGCGCGCTTCTCCGGCTGCAAGCTCACCGGCGCGGACCTGACCGATCTCAAAGCGGTCGAGGTTCAGTTCGAGGAAAGCCTGCTCGTCGGCGCCAGGCTGCGAAAGCACGATTTCCGCAAGGTAGCATTGAAGCGGATCGATCTCTCGCAAGCCGATCTGCGCGAATGCGACTTCCGCCTCGCTACCTTCGAGGACTCAAGCCTGCGCGAAGCCCTGCTCGACGGCGCGCGGTTCGAGGGCGCCGATCTGCGCGGCGCCGACCTTGGCGGGCTACGGATTGCCGATGCCGGCCGCTTTCGCGGCGCGGTCATCTCGCGCGATCAGGCGGCGCTGCTACTGGACGAACTGGGCCTCAAGGTGCTGTGAGGGGAGCAATGCGGGGGAATCTTGCCATGAAGCGCGATCAGGCCGCGCCGTTCGTCGTGCTCGCCGCGCTGGCGCTCATGCTGTTCTCCGCCTTCTTCCACTGGCAGATCCTCGATATCTCCAATGTTGCCTGGCTGTTGCGCGGCACCGACAATGGCGAAAACGCGCTCGGGCTTCACGCTTGGCTACACGATCCCGCCCCCGCCTTCCTCCGCACCACCCTGCTCAACGCGCCCGAAGGGACCGGCCTGCTGTTCACCGACAGCAACCCGCTGCTCTCGGCGCTCGCCTTTCCCTTCCGCGGCCTGCTTCCTGCCGATGCGCAAGTCATCGGCTGGTGGCTGCTCGCCTGCCTGTTCCTCCAGCTCTTCTTCGCGTGGAAGCTGCTCTGCCGTCACGCGCCCAACGAGCTGGCTTTATGGTGCGGTGTCATCCTGCTCGCGGCGCTCCCAACGTTGTTCAACCGCATCGTCCATGTGAACCTGATGGCGCATTGGCTGATCCTGTGGGCGCTGTGGCGCTTCACCGATCCGGAGCGCTCGGCCTCGAACAGAGGCTGGGCGGTGCCGATCGCGCTCGCCGCCTTCATCCACTCCTATCTGCTCGTGATGGTCGGCGCGATCTGGGCGAGTGCCATGCTCGAACGGCTCTGGAAGAACCCGAAAGGCACCCCCGGCCTCTTCGCAGAATGCGCCGCGATCCTGCTGATGGTCGGCGGTATCGCGTGGAGCCTCGGCGTGTTCGAGCCGCACTGGCCTTCGGGCAATTACGGCGCGTTCGCGATGCCATTGGACGCACTCTGGAATCCCGGCGTGGCGACGTATTCGACTTTTCTCCCTGCAATCGAACAACGCCCCGGTCGCGGGTTCGAGGGGTTCCAGTATCTCGGCCTTGGGCTGCTGATCCTCCTGCCGCTCGCCACGGTCCTCGCCCATCGCCTGCCGCGTCCAGCGCCGAATTCGCCTGACAGCCTCGCGCGACTCATATGGCTGGTCCCGGCGCTGATCGCGCTCACGCTGCTTGCGATCAGTACCTATCCGGACTTTGCCGGCCAGCGGCTGCCGCGCTATCAATTGCCAGGCAGTGTTACCGTCGCGCTCGACGCGGTGCGGGCTTCGGGACGGCTGTTCTGGCCGGTCGCCTATGTTCTGGTCTTCGCGGGCATCCGTATCCTCTACCGGCTCGAACCACGCCGCGCGGGTCTCGTCCTCGCTGCCCTCACGGTCGTGCAAATCGCTGACCTGGTACCGATGACCAGATCAATTCGCGCTCATACTTCCGAAGCGCGCGGCGCGCCGCTCTACGTCCGCACTGCCTCGCCCGAATGGGACCAACTGGTCGCGCAGGCGAAGGACATCGCCTTCGTTCCCGGCGACGTCACCAAAGGACTCGGTCTCTTTCAGGAAATCGCGTGGCGCGCGGCAAAGGCGAGGGTCCCGGTCCGCGCGGTCTATGCCGCCCGCCCCTCGCTCGCCAGCAGCGCGCGGCAGAACAAGGAAACCGACGCCTTTCGCAGGGGCGAAGTTGTACCCGGCCGTCTCTATGTCCTGATCGACGGCGAACCGATCCCGACAGCGATGATGATGCGGGTTCGCCCGCTCGACGGGGTCACGATCCTGTTCGAACCGTCGAATTAGAATCGGAGGCACCTGCTCACTCGCCCCGCCGTGAAGGGCGCAACTGCGCCTATTTCTTCATCGCCTCGATGATGCGCTTCACCTCCTGGCTGCGCCCACGCGGCAGGATCAGTATGTCGTCCCCGTCAGCGACCACGATCAGGTCGGAAACCCCGACCAACGCCACGCGCTTGCCCGGCCCGGCTCTGACAAAGCAGTCCAACGTGTCGATCGCCACCACGTCACCGCCACAGACGTTGCCGGCATCGTCGCAGTCACTGATTGCGTGTAATGCGTCCCAGCTGCCGACATCGGACCAGCCCATGCTGACCGGCACCACCGCGACCCGCTCGGCTTTCTCCATTACCGCATAGTCGATCGAGTCCGAAGGCGATTTGGCGAACTCCGCCGCGTCGGGAAGGATGCGCGTCCCTTCGCGCACCGCCCGCGTCATCGCAGCTCTTGCTGCCAGGAGCATCTCAGGCGCAAAGACTTCCAGCGCATCAAGATAGGCATCCGCGCGGAACAGAAAGATGCCGCCGTTCCACGCATGGTCGCCGGCCGCGATCATCGCCTCTGCCAATTCGCGCTTCGGCTTCTCGACGAAGCGTCGCACCTTGTGAATGCCCTCGCCGATCGTCTCGCCGACCTGGATATAGCCATAGCCGGTCTCAGGTGCATCCGGTGCGATGCCGAACGTCACCAGCCATCCGTCCTCGACCATCGGCATCGCGGCGTGGATCGCCGCATGGAACGCGGCGACGTCGCCGATCACATGATCGGACGGCATCACCAGCAGCGGATCGCTACGCCCGCCCGCGGCGATCGCTGCCAGCGCGATCGCCGGCGCGGTGTTGCGCCCCATCGGTTCGAGGATCAGCGCCTGGGCGCGTGCTTCGACCTCACCCAGCTGCTGCTCGACCATGTCCGCATGGATCGCCGCGGCGACGATGATCGGCGCCGCGAACCGATCGCCCTGCGGCGTGCGGCGTGCGGTGAGCTGCAGCATGGTCTCCTGTGCAGTCAGCGCAAGCATCTGCTTGGGCCGCTCGGGCCGCGACATCGGCCATAGCCGCGTCCCTGCGCCGCCCGAAAGGATGACGGGAACGATTGGCTTGTGGTCGATCATTCAGGGTTCTCCAGACTGGCACGGTAACGACACCCGTCCGCCCCGCCAAACGCTTATCGCGACACGGATTTCCGGTCGCCCCGCATCTTTTCGTCAGTTTCACCGACACGGATCATCCGGTGTCGGTTTTGTTTACAGTTTCTGGTGTAAGGATAGGCCGCCATGATCCGTCTGTTCAAACATTACATACCGAACGCCGTGCTGCTGCTCGCGCTGTTCGACGTCATGCTGCTGTTTGCGGCAGCCGAATTCGGCTGGATCTACCGCGCCTGGCAGATCGGGATGAAGGTGGAGCCGATCCACACCCGCATCCTCCAGATGACGAGCTTCGCGATCTGTCTTGAGCTCGCGATGATCGCCGTCGGTGTCTATGGCGCGGATGCCCTTCAGTCGATTCGCGTCGCCGCCGCGCGACTGCTGGTCGCAGTCTCGCTCGCCACGATTTTCCTGTCGGTGGTATTCTTCGTGGTCCCGGCGCTTACCTTCTGGCGCTCGAACCTGCTCTACGCGATGCTCACCGCCGTCGTCGCGCTGTTCATGCTCCGCCTGCTGCTGGGCAAGACGCTCGGCAGCCAGGTCTTCAAGCGCCGCGTCGTCGTTCTCGGCGCCGGCGCGCGCGCCGAACGCCTGAAGGTGCTCTCGAAAAAGCCCGGCGCTGGTTTCGTCGTGGTCGGTTACGTCGCGATGAGCGAGGCAAACCGCGTGATCCCGGAGGCCATCGCGCGCGACGCGATCTACAGCCTCGCCGACCATGTCGTACTCCTCAACGCCAGCGAGGTCGTGCTCGCGCTCGAGGAACGCCGCAACGCGCTCCCGCTCAAGGATCTGCTGCGCATCAAGACCACCGGCGTCCATGTCAACGACACCTCGACCTTCCTCGAGCGCGAGACCGGCCGAGTCGATCTCCAGTCGGTCAATCCCAGCTGGCTGATCTTTTCCGACGGTTTTTCGTCGGGCCGCATGCTGTCGAGCATGTTCAAGCGCTTCTTCG
>CAZBYE010000061.1:5854-13749 GCA_964496045.1 uncultured Stakelama sp. | reverse complement strand
AGAATCAGGACTATACCGACATGAACGTCCTCGACATCTGCCAGCTGGCGTAATCGGCATGACCAGCCCCTTCGACCTCAGCGGCAAGGTCGCCATCGTCACCGGCGCCAACACCGGCATCGGGCAGGGCATCGCCCTTGCCCTTGCCGCGGCGGGCGCCGATGTCGCGCTGGTCGGCCGCTCGGCAGCGACCGAGACCGCGGACAAGATCCGCGCGCTTGGCCGCAAGGCGGAGATCGTCAGCGCCGATCTCTCGACCATCGAGCCGGTCGGCCGCGTGATCGACGAGACGGTCGAGAAGCTCGGCCGCGTCGACATCCTCGTCAACAATGCCGGCATCATCCGCCGCAACGACGCGGTCGACTTCACCGAGGAAGACTGGGACGCGGTGATCGACACCAATTTGAAGTCGGTGTTCTTCCTGTCGCAGGCGGCTGCGCGGCGCATGATCGCGCAGGGCCAGGGCGGCAAGATCATCAACATCGCCTCGATGCTGAGCTTCCAGGGCGGCTTCCGCGTGCCGAGCTATACTGCGGCCAAGTCCGGCGTCGCGGGGCTGACCAAGGCGATGGCGACCGAATGGGCGGTGCACGGCATCTGCACCAACGCGATCGCGCCCGGTTACATTGCCACCAACAACACCGCCGCGCTGCAGGCGGACGAAACGCGCAACCGCCAGATCATGGAGCGTATCCCGGCGGACCGCTGGGGATCGCCGGACGATATGGGCGGCGCGGCGGTTTTCCTGGCCTCGCGCGCATCGGACTATGTGCAGGGCCATGTCCTCGCGGTAGACGGCGGCTGGCTGGCGCGCTGAGCGCCGGCATCAACGAGGAGACATCATGGCCGGCCGTATCGTCTGTTTCGGGGAATTGCTGCTCCGCCTGACCGCTCCGGGGCGCGACCTGCTGATGCAGACGCCACGGCTCGATGTGGTCGTCGGCGGCGCGGAGGCAAATGTCGGCATCGGCCTCGCCAATCTCGGCCATGCCGTGTCGATGGTCAGCGCGGTGCCCGACAATGCACTCGGCCGCGCCGCAGTGCAGTTCGTGCGCTCGCAGGGCGCCGATACGTCGGGCGTCCAGTATCGCGACGGCCGCATGGGCCTGTATTTCCTCCGGCAAGGGGCCGGCTTGCGGGCGTGGGATATCGTCTATGGCCGGGCGGCTTCGGCTTTCGCCAATGCACCCGCCGAGGCGTTCGACTGGAAGGCGCGGCTGAGCGGCGCGACGATGCTGCACCTTTCGGGCATCACCCCCGCACTTGGGCCAGCGACCGCGCAGGCCGCGCTTCAGGCCGCGCGCGCCGCGAAGGAACTGGGCGTCGCGATCAGCTTCGACGGCAATTATCGCGCGCGGCTGTGGGAAGCGTGGGACAGCGATCCGCGCGCCGTGCTGACCGAGCTGGTGAGCCTCGCCGACACGATGTTCGGCAATCACCGCGACGTCTCGCTGCTGCTCGGCAAGCAATTCTCGGGCGACGGCGCCGACCGGCGCCGCGAGGCTGCCGAAGCCGCTTTCGCCGCCTTCCCGAACCTGAAGCGCATCGCCTCGACCGCGCGCCATGTCGACGATGCCGACCGCCATCGCATCGCCGCGCGCGTCGACACACCCGAGCGCGGCTACCAGACCGACGACGTCGTGGTCGCCGGGATCATCGACCGCATCGGCGGCGGCGACGCCTATGCCGCGGGTATCCTGCACGGCGTGCTCTCGGGCCAGGACCTCGAAGGCACCGTCGCCTCCGGCCTCGCGCTCACCTGCCTCAAACATTCGCTGCCGGGCGATGCCAGCCTGTTCCGGCAGGCCGATATCGACGCCTTCCTCGAAGGCGGACTGGACGTTCGTCGGTGATGGACAGGCGGACGCTGCTGGGGGCGAGCGCGGCATTGGCCGCCCTGCCCTCAGCGGCGTTCGCTCAGAATGATCCAGTAGCAACCGGCACCACCGGCCGCTGGCAAGGCAAGCGCGACGGCGCGGTTCAGGCGTTCCTCGGCATCCGCTACGGCAACGACACCAGCCATACGCGCTTCCTTCCCGCCACCGCGCCCCAAGCCAGCCGCGACACCCTCCCCGCCACCGCCTTCGCCGCAAGCTGTCCGCAATCGAGCCGCATCGCCAACCAGCATGAGGACTGCCTGTTCCTCAACGTCTGGACGCCGGAGGCGAACGTGAAGGCTCGCCGCCCGGTGATGGTCTATTTTCACGGCGGCGCGTACTCGAACGGCAGTGTGATCGAGCCGCAGGTGTTCGGGGCGACGCTCGCCGAGAAGGGCGATGTCGTCGTCGTCACCGTCAACCACCGGCTCAATGCGCTCGGCTATCTCTACCTTGCCCGGCTCGACCCGCGCTTCCCCGACAGCGGCAACAACGGCCAGCTGGACCTGATCCTCGCCCTCCAATGGGTCCGCGACAACATCACCGCGTTTGGTGGCGATCCGGGCCGCGTGATGGTCTTCGGCCAGTCCGGCGGCGGCGCCAAGATCGTGACCTTGATGGGCATGCCGGCCGCCAAGGGCCTGTTCCACCGTGCCGCGACCATGTCCGGCCAGCAGGTCACCGCCAGCGGACCGCTCAATGCCACCCGCCGCGCACAGGCGTTGCTCGACCGGCTCAATGTCAAGCCCGGCGACCTGATCGATATGCCTGTCGAGAGGCTGATTGACGGCCTCAAAGCCGAAGACCCGATCCTCGGCGGCGGAGTCTATATGGGTCCGGTGCTCGATATGAAGTGGCTGACCCGCCACCCGTTCTGGCCCGACGCCAATCCGCTGGGCAATGCCATCCCGCTAATCCTCGGCAACACACGCGACGAGACCCGAGCGTTCGACGACCCCAAATCGGAGCTGGTCCGCACGCTCGACTGGACCAACCTTGCTGAGCGCATCGCCCCGCGACTGCGCATCGACGCGCATCCCGAATGGGTGGTCGCGGAGTATCGCCGGCAATTCCCGTCATGGACGCCGTCCGAAATCTTCTACGCCGCGACCACCGCCGGCCGCAGCTGGCGCGGACAGGTGATCGAGGCGGAGGAACGCGCCAGGGCCGGCGTCCCCGCCTGGGTCTACCAGCTCGACTTCGCCTCGCCGATCGAACCCGAGCGCGGCGCCGCGCACACGCACGATATCCCGCTGGTGTTCGGCACGATCGGCGCCGAGGGCACAGCCTCCGGCACCGGTTCGGCAGCGCAGGCGGCTTCCGCGACGATGATGCGCGCCTTCGTCAACCTTGCTGCCAGGGGCGACCCCAATGGTGCAGGCGTGCCTGCTTGGCCCAGGCACACCCTGCCCCGGCGCCAGACGATGGTCTTCGATGCGAAGAGCCGCGTCGTGAACGACCCACGCAAATGGCAGCGCGAGCTGTTCGCGCGCATCCCCTATATCCAGCCGGGAACCTGACCCCTATCCGTGGGTAAGCGCGCCGCGAAGCCGCTGTACCTGATCGTTGAGGGCGACCATCTCCGCCACATTGAGACCAGAATTCTCAAGCAGCGCATCGGTGAGGCACGAAGCCTCGCGGCGCAGACCTTTGCCTTTGGCTGTCATGAAGACCTGCACCTGGCGTTCGTCCGCCGGATTGCGCTGACGCGACACGAACCCGGCCGCTTCGAGCCGTTTCATCAACGGCGTTATCGTGCTCGGCTCTAGCGCGAGCCGGTCGGCGATCGCCGAGATCGTCTGTCCGTCCTTCTCCCACAAGGTGCTCAGCACGAGATACTGAGGATAGGTCACGCCAAGCGAATCGAGCATCGGCTTGTAGAGCCGGTTGATCGCGATCGTGGTCGAATAGAGCGAAAAGCAGAGCTGCGCATCGAGCGGCAGCGGGTCGCCGGGGGTCTGGGTCACGAGAGTCCTCACTTTCGAATCAATCCCTTATCACAAAAACACATATCGCGATAATTTAATGCTGGACAAGGCCGGCCTCGTAGATGTAGCCATTCACTTATCGCGATAAACAATATCGCGGCAAGTGAATGGAAGGAGATCGATCATGAACACGAACAAGCTTCTCGCCGCCGCTGCCTCGCTCGCCCTAGGTGCAGCTCCCGCCATCGCTCAGGACAAGACCGGAGAACCGGTCAAGTCGGTGGTCCTCGTCCATGGCGGCTTCGTCGATGGCTCGGGCTGGATGGACGTCTACAAGATCCTCAAGAAGGACGGGTACAAGGTGACGATCGTCCAGAACCCGACGCTCTCGCTGGAGGATGACGTCGCGGTCACCAAGCGCGCGATCGCCGCCGCCGACGGCAAGGTTATCCTGGTCGGCCACAGCTATGGCGGCGTGGTCGTCTCCGAAGCAGGCACCGATCCCAAGGTTGCCGGCGTGGTCTACATCGCCGCCTTCGCGCCGGACAAGGGCGAGTCGGTATCGAGCCTGATCGCCAACCCCGTGCCTGGCGCACCGGTGCCGCCGATCCTGCCCCCCAAGGACGGCTTCCTGTTCCTCGACAGCGTCAAGTTCGCGGCCTCATTCGCCGCCGATGTCCGCCCCGATCTCGCGGCGTTCATGGCGGACTCACAGGTTCCCTGGGGCGTCGCCGCGCTCGACGGCAAGGTGACCGCCCCGGCATGGCGAGTGAAACCGAGCTGGTATCTGGTGGCAAGCGAGGACAAGATGATCCCGCCCGCAGCCCAGCGCCACATGGCCGCGCGCGCTGGCGCCAAGGTCGAGGAGGTCGCAGCCAGCCACGCGCTCTATGTCTCGAAACCGGCCGCCGTCGCCGCGATCATCGAGAAGGCGGCCCGAGGCACGGCCAACTGATCGACCGACATCAGTCGGGAAGGCGCCGGATGGCTTTGTCATCCGGCGCTTTCGTGTGTGCTACTCTCGCACCTGCACCTCGACCCCCGTCAGCCGCGCCGGCTGATTATATTCCTTCGCCACCCCCACCACATAATCGCGGAACTCAGCGGCGGTCTTGAGCACCTCGCCCTCGCTCCATCCGGCGGCGAGCATATATTCGTATTTGCCGTCGGCGCGCTCGGGGAAGCGGAACACCTCGTTGCCCTGTTGCTGCGCCACCGACACGTGGCGCGCGCGATAGCTGTCCTTCACCACCAGCCCGATTCCGGCATAGGCGACGGTCAGCGCATTCTGGGTCGAATCCGTATCGTCGGGATTGCGGATCGCCTCAGGCGCGGTGGTCACCACCACGCCGCCCTGCCGCAGCCCAAGCGTCTCGCCCGCCTTCTTGCGGATGCCCGCGGCGAACTGCACACCCGCGCTTCCCGGCTTCCAATCGCTGAACTGCACCTTCGCCGTTGCGTAGTTATGCCCCGCATAAGCGGTGTAGGTCTGCTCAAGCGCGTAGCGGCCCTTGCCGGTGTTCCAGTTCATCGTCTTGATCCGCACCATGCTGCGCAGCGGCCCGTTGACGATGACCTCGAACGCGTAGCGCGTGTCCTTGAGCTGGTTGGTGTTCCATCGCTCCCTGGCGTCAGCGGTGGGCGAGAAGCGCGGGCGCGACACATGATCGCTACCCGGCGTCTCGAACAGCCCGATCCCGCCGCCGCCGAAACTGTCGTCGACCGACATGATGTCCGAGCCATAAGCCGGATCGACATAGGCCACGGCATAGCCGTCCCAGTTCTGCGTCAGGATCTGCGGCGCGACGAGGATGTTCCTGCGTTTGCCGTACACGTCGGCGCTGTCGGGGAACCACAATTTCCACCCGACATTGCCCGATTCCCAGAAGGGCACCATGTGCCGCGAATAGCTGCCGATCGCCGCCGCCGCACCATGCGGGTTCCAGCCGCGCTGGTGGAAGCCGAGATAGAGATAATAGGTGCGCGTCTCGCGCGGCTTCAAATCAGCCTGAAAGAACAGCTCGTCCCACACCCCGTCCTTGTCGAGATCGTCCATCTGCAGGTCGAGCTGGCGGCCATTCGCTTCCTCGCGAATGCCGTGCGGACCCATCACCGCAAGCTGCGCCTTCGTCGGCACCGGGCGCGGCATGCCCTTGGGATCGACCAAAGTCACCGTCAGCTCGTGCATCCCCGCCAGCTCGGGAATCTGGTCAGGCGTGATGATCACCGGGGTCGCACGCACGGGCTGGTCGAGCGGGTTGGCGATACGGATCGCGATGCGGCGAACCGGCTTGAAGTCTTCGCGGACGTACCACGGATCGCCGGATGGAGTGGCTGTTGCCTGAGCTGGAAGGGCGCCGGCTAATGCCAGCAACGATACGCAAACGACCCGCCCGGGCATGCCACCTCCTACGTCATGGAGCGCTCTTCAAAGCGCTAATTAGTGTGATCATATGATCTATATAGGTGCCTGTCGAGATGCCGATCGGGCCGTCCTTCACGTCGAAGGGTGAGGTGTCGGTGATGTCGCCGACATCGGTCGACCGGAAATCCCCCGGCGCCACGGTCTTCGACCCCGGCCCGGTATAGGGATGGCTCATCGCCTTGAGCTGGGTCGGCCACCACCCCTCGGCGTTGAGCGATCCGACCAGCGCCCGAGCATCCTTGCCGCCGACGACATTCTTGTCCGATCCCGGCTCGACCGCGGCGAGCCAGTATTTGGCCAGCGGCCGACGCGCCTTGAGCAACGGCGAATCCTTCGACGCTACCCCGCCCGGCATCGCCTTGAGCGTGTCATAGTCGCGGCGCAGCTTCGCCGTGTCGATCGAGCGGCGGGCGTTGTAGTGGCCGATCGTGTGCTCGGGGTCGTCATCGGCATAATAGTCGCCGTTCACCACGTTCGACCCACGGCGATGCACCCAGAGCGGCTTGTTGGTACCGATCTCGACAAAAGTCGGGAATTGCCGTCCGCCCTTCTGCAAGTCGGCGGGCAGCCGCACGCTCTCCAGCCAGTCGAGCGCTGCGGGGATCGGTGCCAGATACTTCGCATCGCCGGTCAGCTTATAGAAGTTCAGCAGCTGCTCGATGTTCGACGCGGTGGTGTGCGTCACCAGCGCCTTGGGTTCATAGGTGCGGGCGCCCGCGGGCTTCAAATCCATCGTGTGCTGCAGGCCCCAGCCCGCCTGCGGCGCGGGCTGCTGGGTCTTGAGGTAGATGTCCATCGCGCGCCGGATTGCGGGCAGGATGCGCGCGTCGCCGATCGCCTGGTGATAGGTCAGCAGCACGTCGATATTGTCGTGGATCACCCCGTCGTTGAAGGTGATCAAGCCGGTATAGTCAGGGTGCCCGTGCAGCCCGCCATCGGGCACGCGCGGCCAGCGCTGGGGCCAGCCGCCATTGGGCAGCTGGCTCGCGAAGATGAAATTGATCGCCTTTTCGAGGCCTGCCTTGAACCGCTTCTCACGCTTCTCGGCATAGATGCGGATTAGCAGGCGGATTGCCTCGCCCGTGCCCTGATCGTCGAAGGTGGCATTGCCCCAATGGTGCTGAAATTCCTCCATGCGCCAGGCGTTCTTGCCGATCGTGTCGTACCAGCGCTTCGTCGACGCAGGCCCGCCGAAGTCGATGAAATAGCCCCAGCCGCCCTTGGGCAATTGCCCGGCGATCAGCGCTTCCGCTGCCTTGGCCGCGGCCTGGTAATAATAGTCATCGCCGGTGGCGCTGTACGCGTCGAGATAAAGGTGCCCCATCGTCGCGGTGCCCGGCGGCTGCACCCACACCATCGTCTTGTAGGCCTCGATCTCGCCCCACCCCCGCGACCGGTCGGGAAGGTAGGACCAGGGCTAGCCGCCGCGATCGGCCAGTTTCCCATGCTCGACCCAGCAGAAGGACGGCACGAACTTGGGCAGCAGAATCCCGGCCGGCAGGAGATTCGCGAAGACGCCCACGTTGGTGCCGGTGTTGATGAGCGAGCCGAGGCCGGTCTTGGTGTGATCGCCAATGTAGCTGCCGACTTTGTTGCGGCCGGTCGAGATCGGCACGCCGGCGACCATCATCTTCACTTCGCCGTAATCGTTGCGCAGATCGCTGG
>CAZBYE010000061.1:0-5844 GCA_964496045.1 uncultured Stakelama sp. | reverse complement strand
ATGAAGCGCGTCGCCCGCTTCATCGTTTCTGCGACCTCGCCCTTAGAAACAGTCTGCGAGAAAGCGGTGCCGGGGGTAAGCGCAAGCGTCGCCGACGCGGCAAGCAGGGTGCGGCGTGAGATCATTTCTGGGGAACCTTCTCGAGCGGATAGCTGATGATGAGGACCAGCGGCGCGGTGCCGGTCTGGCGAATGCCGACCTGCGCGCCGGTGTAGAGATAGGCCGTCATGCCGGGCTTGAGCTTGGCGGTCTTGCCGTCCGACACCACTTCGCCCTCGCCGGAGAGCACGGCATAGACTTCGTCATGGTCGATCGGGTGGACGCCGATTGCTGAGCCGGGGTGAAGCGAACGCTTGCGATACTCCATCATCCGGCCAGGCACGCCGTCGGTGATGCGCCAAGCGGTGCTCATCCCGATCTTGCCGTGCGGGGTCGGTTCGTCGCGCTGCTTCGCAGCCTCGTCGATCACGACCATCGGCCGCGCGCCACGGCGGATCGCCCAGTCGAGCCCGCCCATGACATGGCCGACGATGCGCGGATCGGACCACGCCTCGGGCGTATGGCCGAGCGCGGTGTAGAACACACGCCCACCCTCGAAGCTATGGGCCCACGCGATCGGCCGCGGGTTCGCCCCCTTCTCGCCGATCGACGCGGGGTCGAGCAGCAGCAAGGGACGCAGCCGTGGGTCGAGATCGTCGAACCAATACCACTCATCGACCGCCTCGAACGTCGCGGGCAGGTCGCGGATCGACGGATGGTCCAGCTCGGCCCGGGTCAGCGCGCCCTTGGGCGTCCCTTCCGGATGCCGGGCAAAGCGCGCGCCGATCATCCGGCCATACCAGTCCCAGCCATAATGCGAATCCGCCGCACCGTGGATGCCGACGACCCCGCCGCCGCCGCGCACGAACGCCTGCAGCGCGTCGCGCCGGGCGCCGGTCAGCCATTCGCTCGCCGGGTCCTTGAGTTTGGTCGTCGTGCTGACCAGCACGATCGCCTTGAATCCTTTAAGCCTAGCGGCGGCGTCGAACAGCGCCGGATCCTCGCTCGCGGTAACGCTATAGCCCTTCGCCTTCGCGGCCGCCGTGATCGCGGCGATCGCCGGTTCGATTGACGCATGACGGAACCCGGTAGTGTGGCTGAAGATCAGCACCGCGGGCGGAGGCGGCGCAGCGGCGCCGAGCAGCAGCGTGCCCAGAATCAGCAGAATCACGCGCATTCCGGCATTCCTCTCTCGCCGCGGATCGGGAGCGGCACCCGTATTCGTGCTTCGAAGCGCCTTCTTGACACGGGCGCCGTTCGCGAACAATGTGTCAATGACACCGGTTTCTCAAGTAGAAAATTGCCGGTGCGAGACCGCGAAAAGCGGCGAAAACGGGAGGATCACGCGGATTCGGTCACGAATCGCGGCAAAACACCCCTCCCGGACGTCAATTTTGCCCGCTGCCCGACGGCAGCAGGCGCTGAAAAGCCACCGGTGTCATCTGACGCCGATTGAGAGGGGAAGTTTCGATGTCTGTTCATCTACGCCGCCGGGAGGCGCGGCTGCTCGCCGCTGCCTCGGCATTTGTTATCGCTACCGCTGCTCAGGCGCAGGACACGCAGTCTGCCGGGCCAGCGACCGAGGAAACCGAAGAGGTCGTCGTCTCGGGCTTCCGCGCCTCGCTCGACGCCGCGCTCAATGTGAAGCGCGATTCGGTCGCCGCGGTCGATGCCATCGTCGCCGAGGACATCGCCAAATTCCCCGACCAGAACCTGGCCGAATCGCTTCAGCGCATCCCCGGCATCGCGATCCAGCGCGATGGTGGCGAGGGCCGCTCGATCACCGTACGCGGCCTGCCCTCACAATTCACCCGCGTCCGCGTGAATGGGCTCGAGACGATCACCACCTCGTCCGACGGCGCCGCGGCCAATCGCGATCGCGCGTTCGACTTCAACGTCTTCGCGTCCGAGCTGTTCAGCTCGATCGTCGTCCACAAGACTGCATCGGCAGACCTTGATGAAGGCTCGCTCGGCGCGGTGGTCGATCTCAACACCGGCAATCCGCTCAAGGGCAAGGAAGGCCTGACCTTCGCCATCTCCGGACAGGGCAGCTACAACGACCTCTCCGACACCTGGGGGCCGCGCGTGGCCGGCCTGCTAAGCTGGAAGTCACCCGACGGCACGATCGGCGCATCGGTCTCCGCCGCGTACCAGAAGACCAGGACCCAGGAGATCGGCAACAACACCGTGCGCTGGGCTCAGGCACGCTTCGACGCGGTCGACGGCGTCAATTGCTGGACCACGCAGAACAGCGGCGGCACCTATGTTCCGAGCGCAGCATGCGACCGTGCCGCGACTTCGTTCCATCCGCGCATCCCGCGCTATGGCGAGATCACCCACTCGCGCGAACGGCTCGGCCTGACCGGCAGTATCCAATGGTCGCCATCGGACGCGACCAAGGTGTCGATCGACGGCCTCTATTCCAAGTTCAAGGCCGACCGCCGCGAGAAATGGGGCGAAGTGCTGCTGCGCTCGAACGAGCGTTCGATCAACGTCGTCAATCCGGTCTACGACAGCAGCAACAATATGATCGCGGCTACGCTCAATGACGCGTGGGTGCGGACCGAGCATTTCTTCCGCAAGAGCCAGACCGAATTCTACCAGATCGGCGGCAGCTGGGATCAGGATGTCTCCGACAGCTTCCGCTTCACCTTGCTGGGCGGTTATTCGAAGTCGGATGCCTCGGTGCCCGTCGAAACCACGGTGGTGTTCGACGATCGCGACGCGCAGGGCTACAGCTACGACTATCGCGATCCGATGTTCCCAACGCTGACCTTCGGCACCAGTGTCACCAACCCCGCCAACTTTCAGCTTGCCGAGATCCGCGACCGGCCATCGGATGTGGTCAACCAGTTCAAGACCGCACAGCTGCGCACCGAATGGGACGTGACCGAAGGCCTCACCGTCAAGGTCGGCGGCGTATGGCGGCGGTACGACTATGACATTACCGCCTTCACGCGCGACACTGCGGTTTGCGGCAATGGCGGCGCCGATCTGGTGCTGGGCACGATCACCTGTTCGCCCTCGTCGGCATTCGGCCCGGCAGCCATTTACGGCTTCCCGGTAACTTCGGCGCTGTCGGAGGTGTTCAACCTCCATGGCGCCGACGCCCCCGCGGGAACCACGACATCGTGGCTGATCCCGAACCTGGATGCCACGACAGCGTTCACCAACCTCTATGGCCGCACCGCGCGTCTCGATGTCGGCAACAATCGCGGCGTGCGCGAGGAGACCAAGGGCGTCTATCTCCAGTTCGACGCCAAGGGCACGCTGCTCGGCCTCGACTATGCGCTCAATGCCGGCATCCGCTATGTGAAGACCGACCAGTCCTCCTACGGCATCAACAGCAACGTCGTCGTGACCGTGAAGCGCGACTATGAGGACTGGCTGCCCTCATTCAACCTCGCGCTCTACCCTGCAAAGAACCTCATCATCCGCGGCGCCATCGCCAAGGTGCTGACCCGTCCTGCGCTTGGCAACCTCACGCCGGGCGGCACCGCCGACGGCTTCAACTATCGCATCACCAGCGGGAATCCGTTCCTTGAGCCGTTCCGCGCGACCAATTTCGACGTGGCGCTCGAATGGTATTTCGCGCCCCAGTCGATCGTCTCGGTCGGGCTGTTCAAAAAGGACATCGCCAGCTTCCCGGTGGCGATCACGCGCACTGGAACCTTCACCGAAACCGGGCTTTCGCCGTCGGTGCTGGTCCCCTCCTCGCCCGCCGCGCTCAACCCGGCGCAGCTGTCGCAGCCGATCTGGACGATCTCGACCACCGGCAATGGCAGCGGCGCATCGGTCAAGGGCGTCGAGGTCGCGGTCCAGGCGCCGTTCAAGTTCCTGCCCGGCTTCCTGTCGAACTTCGGCGGCATCGTGAACGCCACCTTCATCGACTCGACGGCGATCTACACGCAACAGGGTCCGGCGACGACGCCGGGCGGGGCCCTGCCTTCGGCACCCTATGAATCGACACTCTACGGCCTGTCCAAGCGCCAGTACAACGCGACCCTCTATTATGAGGACAGCAAGTTCAGTGCGCGGGCATCGGTCAGCTACCGCGGCCCCTTTGCCGACGCCGGGTCGGCGACCGGCAATATCTTCGAGGGCTATGAGGCGATCACCAATGTCGACGCATCGGTTCGCTACAAGCTGACCGACTATCTCGAACTGTCGGTCGAGGGCACCAACCTCACCGACGCGTATCGCGAACGCTGGAACGACGTGAACACGCGCCGCAACTACGAGAACAACCATTTCGGCCGCACCATTCTGGTCGGCGCCCGGTTCAAGATGTGACCGAGAGAGGGGGTATCGACGGCCGGGATGCAGGGGCACCCCGGCAACCCGGCCGCCGTACTTTCCTTGCGGCTGCGGGCGGCGGGGCGGTGTTCGCTTCCGCCGCCTTCGGCCAGACCGCGCCACCCGGAACACCGGGGCCGTCCCGCGCGCCCGACCCGACCGAGACGATCGACCTGTGGCCGAACGGTGCGCCGGGCATGCCGATCACCCCACCGGTCGAGACCGTCGTCGAACGCAGCACCGATCCGCATCTCGCCGATCGTGCCGTCACCGGCGTCACCCGCCCGCGCATGGCGGTGTTCCGCCCCGAACAGGCCAACGGCGCCGCGGTGATGATCACCCCCGGCGGCGGCTACACCCGCATCGTCGTCGACAAGGAGGGCTATGAGCTCGGCCGCTGGCTGTCGGCGCGCGGCTTCACCGTCTTCGTCCTTTTCTACCGCCTGCCCGGCGAAGGCTGGGCCGGGGGACCCGACGTCGCCCTGTCCGACGCGCAGCGCGCGATGCGGCTGATCCGCCACCGCGCGCGCGACTATGGGATCGATCCGCAGCGGATCGCGGCGATGGGCTTTTCCGCGGGCGGGCATCTCTGCGCCGACCTGCTCACGCGTTTCGCCGTGCGCACCTACGTGCCGGTCGATGCCGCCGACGCCCTGTCCGCACGCCCTGTTGCCGCCGCCCCGATCTATCCGGTGGTCAGCATGAGCGCCCCCGACGCGCATCCCGGATCGCGCGAGAAGCTGGTCGGCAAGGACGCCAGCGCCGCGCTCGAACGCGCGCATTCCCCGCACCGCAACGTCCCCGCCGACGCCCCGCCCGTGTTTCTGCTCCATGCCGAGGACGACGCCACGGTGCCGGTCGAGAATGCGCTCCTCCTGCGCGCCGGGCTGCGCGCCAAGGGGATCCCGGTCGAGGCGCATCTCTTCGCCCGCGGTGGCCATGGCTTCGGCCTGCGCGGCACACCGGGAAAGCCGGTCGCGGTCTGGCCCGATCTGTTCGTCGAATGGACCCGGGGCCTCCTCATCTAACCGCTTTGCAATTAAGGATCGCAGGATGCGTCTGAACCGCCGCGACATCATGGGCGCCGCCTTTGTTGGTAGCGCTACCGTCCTCAGCCCGGCCGCCGCTGCGGGTGCCGCGACGGCGAAGCAACCTGCGCCTGACTGGAAGCGCGGCTTCGACAATCAGCGCATTCCCGATCTGGGCGACGGGCGCTTCCTCAACCCGCTGATGGCGGGCGACCATCCCGATCCGACGATCCTCAAGGACGGGAAGGACTATTACATGACCTTCTCGACCTTCGATTCCTATCCGGGGCTGGTCATCTGGCATTCGCGCGACCTGATCAACTGGCGCCCGATCACCGCCGCGCTGACCACGAATATCGGCACGGTCTGGGCGCCCGAGCTGTGCAAGCACAAGGGCCGCTTCTATCTCTACATCCCGACCAAGAACCCGACGACCAGCTGGGTGATCTGGGCCGACAGGATCGAGGGGCCGTGGAGCGAG
>CAZBYE010000060.1:0-13803 GCA_964496045.1 uncultured Stakelama sp. | reverse complement strand
CGCGATCATCGTCGGCTATGGCCGCTTTGGCCAGACGGTCGGGCAGATGCTCAATGCGCAGGGCATCGCAGTGACGCTGATCGACACCGATATCGAGATGGTCGACATCGCCGGCCAGTTCGGAGCGAAGGTCTATTATGGCGACGGCACGCGGCTCGACCTGCTGCGGCAGGCCGGCGCGCGCGAGGCCGAGCTGATCCTGTTCTGCCTCGACGGCGATCAGGTGAGCGCCGAGCTGGTCGAGGCGGTGCACGAGGCTTTTCCCGACGCATCGATCTTCGTCCGCGCCTATGACCGGCGCGCGCTGCTGAAGCTCAAGGGCGGAGCCGCGACGGGTGTGGTGCGCGAAGTGCTCGAATCCGCGATCGTGATGGCGCGCCGCGCGATGGATGCGGTCGGCGTCGACGCGCAGGAGATCGACCGCACCGAGGACCTTTATCGCCACCGCGACCGCGAACGGCTGCGCATCCAGCACGAGGCGGGCGATATCCGCGCCGCGCGCGAGGCGATCATTGGCAACCCTGAGCTCGACTGGCGCGCCGGGCGCGAGAAGCCCGAGCCGCTCGAGCCCAAATCCTCGACGGAGCCTGGCTGCGGATGAACTGGCTGGTGATCCTTGCGGCGCTGTCGGGCGCGATTGCGGTGGGCGCCGGCGCGTTCGGCGCGCATGGCGCGACGGGTGAGGCGCAGGAATGGCTCAGGACCGGCGGGCAATATCAACTGATCCATGCCGTCGCGGCGCTGGTCGCGGCAAAGATGGGTGCGAAGGGGCCGGGCTGGTTGTTCGTCGCGGGCGGGGCGCTCTTTGCGGTCACGCTCTATGCGATGGCGCTGGGCGGGCCGCGCTGGCTGGGCGCGATCACGCCGATCGGCGGAACCGCGCTGATCGCCGGGTGGTTGTGGCTGGCATGGAGCGCGAGGCGATAGGCTAGAGGGGGCTGAATGCGGCTGAGGCTGACGGTTATTGGCATCGGGTCGCTCGCGCTGGCCGCATGCACCGATCAGGCGTCCAACCCGGCGCCACCGCGGCTGAAAGAGCCGCTAGTGCTGAAGGAGCAGGCGTCGACGATCCGCATCCCGGTCGCGATCCCGCTCAAGGAGATCGAGGCGGCGATCAATGCCGAGGTGCCGCAGGTGCTCGAGCAGATCGATGAGCCGCAGAAAGCGTGCATCAAGACCAAGAGCAAGCTGCTGCCCGACATCAGCTGCCGGTTGGTCGGCACCGTCCGCCGTGGGCATATCCGCCTGACCGGATCGGGCAATGTCCTGCGCCTGACCATGCCGGTCAGCGCAACGGTGCGCGCCGAGAATATCGGCAAGATCATCAAGCGCGAGACCGCGACCGGGGCGATGAATGTCACCGCGCGGGTGACGCTGGGGTTGAGCCGCGACTGGCGTCCGCACGCCAGGGTTGCAGCGGACTATAACTGGACCAACAAGATCGGGATCGACTTCCTCGGTCGGCGGATCACCTTCGCGTCCAAGGTTGATCCCAAGCTGCGGCAGATCCTCTCCGGCCTCGAACGCACGCTGCCGCGGCATCTCGACAAGGTGCAGGCACGCTCACAGGTCCAGCGCATCTGGGCGAAGGGCTTCACCTCGGTCCGGGTCAAGACCGAGCCGCAGATCTGGGCGCGCTTCACACCCGAACGCGTCGGTTTCTCGGGCTATTCGGTTCAGGGCGGAAACCTGATCATCGGCTTTGCCGGGCAGGCCAAGACCGAGACGGTGCTGGGCGAGCGGCCCGCCGATCCGCCGGTGACGCCGCTCCCCAATCTGATGGGCAATCTGCCTGGACGCGGGATCAACGTGCATGTGCCGGTATTGGTGCTCTACCCCCTGCTCGAACGTACCGCGCTCGCCGAACTGCAGAAGCCGGAGTTCCGCGCGGTCGAGCTGAAAGGCGGGCTTAAGGCGACCGCCGATTATCACCGCGTCACCATCTATGGCACGCCGCAGAATCAGGTGGCGGTGGGCGTCGACATGACGCTCAAGGGGCGGGCGCTGACGACCACGGGGACGGTGTGGTTCGTCGCCAAGCCCGTGGTCGATATCGACAAGCGCATCGTCGGCATTCGCGATCTGGTGGTGGCGGGCGACACCGACAGCAAGGCGTTCAACCTGCTGCTCGAAGTCGTCAACCAGACGACGCTGCGCGACCGGATGATGGCGGCGACCCGTTACGACTTCACCAAAGACTATGACGACGGCCTCGCCAAGGCGGACGCATGGCTGGCGGAGCAGCCGTTCGAGGGCTTTGTGTTCAAGGGCAATATGGGTCGCGCGGAGATCCGCGACGTCCGTCTCGCGCCCGAAGGCTTTCTGGTCGAGGCGGACGCTACGGCAACCGCGGCGATGACCCACAACCCGCGCCGCGCCGCGCAACTGGTCGCCGAGCGGCGCGCAAAGAAGGCGGCGAAAGAGAAGGCAAAGGCGCTGGAGGCGGCGAAGGCGGCGCGATAGGCTGGCCTGCCCCGGAGGAACCCCGCCATGTCCAGCATCCGCCCGATCGTCCAGCTCGACACGCATGAGGTGCTCAACCAGCCGCCGCCGTTCGAGGATGTGAACCTGTTCACCGGCGATCATGCGCTGGCCGACGCCGTGGCGCGAGCGGGCGGGGCGCAGCATGCCGCGCGGTTGTCGGAACTCGGCGCACGCTGCGGATCGGCCGAGGTGATCGACTGGGGCGTTGAGGCCAATCGCAATGTCCCGGTGCTCGACAGCTTCGATCGCTATGGCCAGCGCATCGACGAGGTGCGTTTCCATCCCGCCTATCACGAGCTGATGCGGCTGGGTCTCGAAAGCGGGCTGGCGTCGGTCGCGTGGGACGGGACGCCTGCGCGCCATGTCGCGCACGCCGCGATCCTGTTCCTGACGGGGCAGGCGGATTCGGGGACGAGCTGCCCGATGACGATGACCTATGCGTCGGTTCCGGCGCTGCGTGCCACGCAGGGGATCGCCGACGAATGGGTGCCGCGCATCACTGCCGGCCGCTACGATCCAGCCTCCCGTCCGGCGTCCGAAAAGGCCGGGGTGACGATCGGCATGGCGATGACCGAGAAGCAGGGCGGGTCCGACGTCCGCGCCAACACGACGCGCGCCGAACCGGCAGGGGAGGCGGGCTGGTACAGCCTCACCGGTCATAAATGGTTCTGCTCGGCGCCGATGTGCGACGCCTTTCTGACGCTCGCTTATGCGCAGGGCGGGCTGAGCTGCTTCCTCGTCCCGCGCTGGCTGCCCGACGGGTCGCGCAACGCGGGGTTCCGCGTGATGCGGCTCAAGGACAAGCTCGGCGACCGCTCGAACGCCTCGTCCGAGATCGAATATCACGGCGCGCAGGCGCAGCGGCTGGGCGAGGAGGGGCGCGGCGTCGCGACCATCATCCAGATGGTGCAGCACACGCGGCTCGACTGCGTGATCGGATCGGCCCAGCAGATGCGCGGGGCACTGGCGCAGGCGTTGTGGCACACTGCGCATCGCTCTGCCTTCCAGCGTCGCCTGATCGACCAGCCCGCCATGGCCGCGGTGCTCGCCGATCTCGCGGTGGAGAGCGAGGCCGCGACCGCACTCGCCCTGCGGCTGGCGCAGGCATTCGACGAGAACGATCCGGTCGCCCGGCTGCTCACGCCGATCGCCAAATATTGGGTGTGCAAGCGCGCGCCGGGCCATGTCTATGAGGCGATGGAGTGCCATGGCGGCGCCGGATACATCGAAGCGGGTCCGATGCCGCGGCTGTTCCGCCAGTCGCCGCTCAACGCGATCTGGGAGGGTTCGGGTAACGTCATCGCGCTCGACCTGCTCCGCGCGATCGGCCGCGAGCCGGAAGGCGTGGAAGCGCTGCAGGGCTTCCTCGCGGCGCAGCGCGGGCAGGACGCCGCCTATGACGCGTGGATCGACGCGATCGATCTCAAAGCGGCGCATGAGGGCAACGCCCGGCTGCGCGTCGAACAGCTCGCACTCGCGGCGCAGGCGGCGGTGCTGCTCGGCTGGGACAGCCCGGCGGCTGAGGCATTCTGCCGGTTGCGGCTGACCCCGCGCGGCAGCGCCTATGGCGCCTTCGACGCGGTCATCGATGCGCGCGCCCTGATCGAGCGCGCGATGCCGTGATCTGCTCGCGCTGAGGTCTGTACTACCGTGAAAGGTGCGATGAGGCGCGCGGCGCTTGCACTCCCCTCCCTGCAAGGGAGGGGTTGGGTGGGTGCGCGCGTTGGCGCGCTCCAAAGGTTCCTCGCCAAGCATCGAAGCGGCGGACGAGGCATCGAGCCTCGCCCGTCGCTGACCCACCCTTGCCCCTCCCTTGCAGGGGGGGATGTTGGTTGGTTTAGCTTCCGCCGAGGATCCGCGTCACCGCGCCCACCGTCACCGGGTGGTATCCCGGCTTCGCCTTGCCGAAGATTCGCTGTGCGATCGGCATGCCCCAGTCGCCCTGCGCCTTGAGTCCGCGATAGAGCGGTGTCACCAGCAGGTTGCGGCCGACGCGCGTCAGATATTCCTCCAGCGCCGGGACGACGGGCTCGTAGCGGTTGGCGATGGCGAGATCGAACCACGCCGACTGGATATAGGCGTTGGTCGATTTGGTCAGGCCCAGCGCGTCGTCCAGCTCCTTGAGCCGCGCCGCGCTCTGCGGGCGCGGCAGCCCGCCGATCAGCCGCTGCCATTGCTGGGTCTGCCAGCCCTGAGTCTTGATCGCTGAGGCCGGCCCGCCCGCAGTGAACGCAGCGAGCATCGCGTCGACCTGCGCCAGCGTCTCCGATTTCACATGGACGGCGTTCGAGGGGATGCCCGGCTCGAACACCCAGCGATCGAGCTGGAGCTTGGCTTCCAGTGCCCTGTCGCCCTTGATCAGATGCTTGCGAAGATCGGCGAGGAAGCCCGCGCTGGTCTGCGGCTGGAAGGCGTGACGGTCGAAATAGCCTTTGAGATACACATCCCACTTGGCGCGGCCGACCGTAGTCTCGATCGTGCGCAGGAAAGTGCTGCCCTTGAGGTAATCGAGCTGCCCCGCGCCATCGCCCGGATCGCCGTGCAGCCGCGTGCTCTTGGCCGCGTCGCCGCCGGCATTCTTCACATCGCGGACCATCCCGGCATAGTCGAGGTCCGAATAGATTGCCGCGCGCTCCTTGCCGTAGAGCGACTCCATGATGCGGTTCTCGAAATAGGTCGTGAACCCCTCGTTGAGCCAGCCGTCCGCCCAGGTGGCGTTGGTGACGAGGTTGCCCGACCAGCTGTGTGCCAGCTCATGCGCGACGACATCGGTGTTCGAGCGGTCACCGGTGAGCAGCGTCGGGGTGAGGAAGGTGAGGTTGGGGTTCTCCATGCCGCCATAGGGGAAGGAGGGCGGCAGGACGAGCATGTCGTAGCGGCCCCAGCGATAGGGACCGTACAGCGCCTGCGCCGCGTCGATCATCTTCTCGACATCGCCGAATTCGGCGACGGAGGCATCGAGCATGCCCGGCTCCGACCACACGCCCGACCGCGGGCCGATCGCCTTGAACTTGAGGTCGCCGACCGCGAGCGCGATCAGATAGGGCGGCACCGGGTTCGCCATCGTGAAGCGGAAGGCGCGCTTGCCGCCTGCCACCGGCGTTCCCGCAGGCGTATCGGCGCGCGCACTCATCGCTGCGACCAACCCCTCGGACACGCGTACCGTCGCCGACCAGGTCTGGCGGATGCCGGGGCTGTCCTGAGTGGGAATCCAGCTGCGGTTGTTGATCGCCTGGCCCTGGCTGAACAGGAACGGCTTGGCCTTACCCAGCGTCTGTTCGGGGGTGAGCCACTGCAGCGCCTGTGCACCGGGCTTGGAGCGATAGGCGATGCGGATCTTCCTGGCGGTGCCGAGCTGGATGGTCAGCGCGCTGCCCAGTTCCTTGTCCTTCGCACCGACGGTGTAGGCGAGCTTGCCGCCCTTGGTGTCGGTGATCGACTGGATGTCGAGGTCGAGCACGTCGAGCACGATCTCCTTCGCGCCCTTTGCCGCGAGCACGTCGAGCATCGCGGTGCCGCCGATCGTCTTGGTGTCGAAATCGACATCGAGGTCGAGATCGACATGCGTCACCCGCGCCTCGGCCGGGCGGGCATGGGTCCACGCGTCCTTCGCCTCGGGCGTGGTCAGGATCGGCGCGACCTTCTGCGGGCCAGCAAGGGCGGGGGCAGGCGAGGCGGCGGTGGCGAGCAGCAGGGCTGCAAGGGCAAGATTACGCATGGCTGGTGGTGCTAGGCCGGGTTGGTATCCGCCGCAACTGTCCAAGCGAATGGTTTTCTATTCGCGGAAGGCGGCTTAGGCTCATCCCCATGCAGCACGTCATCCAGCACGCCGCCCAGCAATCCATCCAGCCCGTCGGCGATCAGCTCCGCCATTGGCGGTCGCGGCGGCGCCTGAGTCAGCTTGACCTCGCAATGGAGGCG
Source organism: uncultured Stakelama sp. (assembly GCA_964496045.1). GTDB lineage: Bacteria > Pseudomonadota > Alphaproteobacteria > Sphingomonadales > Sphingomonadaceae > Sphingomonas. The sequence continues at coordinate 7,398 of CAZBYE010000060.1, read as the reverse complement.
GGCATCTCGCAGCGACATCTGAGCTTCGTCGAGAGCGGGCGATCGCGGCCGGGGCGCGACATGGTGCTGCTGCTCGCCGAAAGCCTCGAGCTGCCGCTGCGCGAGCGCAACCGGCTGTTGCTGGGGGCAGGGCACGCCCCGCATTTCGCCGAGCACGCGCTGGAGGATGACGCGATGGCCGACGTGCGCGAGGCGATGATGCTGATCCTCAAGGGGCACGAGCCGTTCCCCGCGCTGGTGGTAGATCGCGCATGGAACCTCGTCGCGCATAACGATGCGCTGGCGCCGCTGCTGGTCGGGGTTGCGCCGTGGCTGCTGGAGCGGCCGTGCAACGTTCTCAAGCTCAGCCTGCATCGCGAGGGGCTGGGGCCGCGCATCGTCAATTATGGCGAGTGGCGCGCGCATATCCTGTCGCGATTGCGGCATGAAGCCAAGGCGACGGGCGACGCGGGCACCGAAGTGCTGCTCGCCGAGCTGGAGGCGATGCCCTCGCTCGAGCCGCGCCGCCAGCCGCCCGTGGTCGCTGCAAGCCCGGTGGTGCCGCTCAGACTGCGCACCGATGCAGGCGAACTCTCGTTCCTGTCGACCACAACGGTGTTCGGCACGCCGCAGGACGTGACGGTGTCCGAACTGGCGATCGAGGCCTTCTATCCCGCCGACGCCGCGACCCGCGCCGCATTGGGGCGCTGACACCTTCCGGACGGTTCATGCGTTCTTCTCCGACGAGGAGAAGTGTGATGAACGATAGGATCGACAGCCCCCATCCGATGATCGCGTCGGACCGGGTGGAGGGAACTGCGGTATTCAACCGCGCCGGCGACCGGCTCGGCCGGGTCGAACGCTTCATGGTCGACAAGGTCTCAGGCCACGCCCAGTACGCGATCATGTCATTCGGCGGCCTGTTCGGGATCGGCCACCGCCACTATCCGCTACCCTGGCAGGCGCTCGACTATGAACCCGAAAAGGGCGGCTATGTCGTCGACCTGACCAAGGAGCAGATTGAGCGCGCGCCGGGCTATGACGCACAGGGCGAGGAGCCGAAATACGACCGCGCCTATCAGGAGCAGGTCTATACCTATTACGGCTTTCCCTACCTCTAGTCGGCCTTGGGTAATCTCCAGCGCCCGGTTTCCATCCAGCGTAGTGCCGGCTTCAACGGCAGAATCCAGACGATGCCGGCAAAGACGTAGAAGACCAGCTGAACCAACGCATGCCATTGGCCGACTATGGTGGAAAGGCTGGCGACGGCCACGCACCAGATCACGATCAGCGCGATAATCGCGAGCGCGCCGACGGGCTGGCGCCAGGAGGGGCCGGGGTTCATGCTGCCGCTTCCCCGAATGCAGCTGTTTCGGTGACCACGCCATGCAGCGGCACGTCCCACGGATCGGTTGCGAGCGCCGCGACTCGTTGGACTGACCAGGCGACTCCGACCCGCCACGCACCGGGCAGACGTGCAAACACCCGGTCATAATGGCCGGCGCCCTGCCCAAGTCGGTTGAGCGCGGTGTCGAAGGCAAGCAGCGGGGTCAGCACGATATCGGGGTCCAGTTCGGGGGCATCGGGAGAGGGCTGGCGCAGCCCTAGCGGGCCGTCGATCAGCGGCTGGTCGGGCTCCCATACGAAGAAACGCACCGGCGATTGCCGGCTGGTAACGTGCGGAAGGGCGATGGTGCAGCCGCGTTCACGCGCGGCAAAGGCGATGGCGCTCGGATCGGCCTCGCTACCAATGGGGACGTAGCTGGAAATGACGAGGCCCGGTGTGAAGCGGTCGAGCAGGGCAGGGGGGGGCGCGATCACCCCGCCGATCGTCATCGCGAATTCGTCACGCAGCGCGCGCATTCGGGCGCGAAGAGTCTTCTTGTCGTCAGCCATTCTACGCTTCGCAATTCGCGAAGCAGGAACGGGTTTGCCGTTTCAGCGACGCTGACAAAAACTGGTGTGGCGGAACCACCATGGGCCGGTTGCCTGAATATCCTCTGACGCCAAGTACGTCAGGTGGGGACCATGTGCGACAGACCAGGATCTGCACAGGGACAGCCCCCATGGATGATGAATCGCCTCAGGGATAATCGCTAAAGCTCGTACCGGGCAGAACCGCCGCCGACTATTTAGGGATTTTCCCCGCGATCCTCAAGGGCCGCGGCGACCGCTTCGAGCCGGTCGGCAAGATTGTCGAGCAGCACCGGCGAGACGCCGCCGGACGGGTTGCGCTCGCCTTCGTCGTACAGGTCGGCAAAGATCAGCGCGAGGAACAGCATCGTCCGCTCGCCTGACAGCCCGCCCGACGCGGTGAGCGCGGTCTCGGCATGCTTGTTGAGGATTCCTTCGAGCCGTTCGAGATGCACCTCTTCGCCATCGCGGCAGGCGATGGTGTGGGCGCGTCCCGCGATGGTGAGCGTGATCTGGCCCATTATTCGGACGCCTGCTTCTCGATCAGCGCGTCGAGCGCCTCGATCGCGTCCTCGACCTTTTCGCGCAGCGTGGCGTGACGGCGCTGGAGCGCGTCCGCGTCGAACGCGCGCTTTGCCGCTGCTGCCTCGATCCGCGCAAGCGCACGCTCGATCCTCCCGAGCGCCGGGGATACCGCCTCCACCATAGTGGGTGGATAGGCACGCTTTACCCGCCTCGCAAGCCCTCGCGGTTGACGCGCGCGCCCGCTCGCCCCATTGGCACGCCACATTCGATTCGCCGGGTCAGGCGGGATGCGGGCCCGGCATCAGGGGACTCGCCGTGACCGTTTCGTTCAGTGATCGCGCCAACGCCATCCGCGCGCTCGCGATGGATGCCATCGAGGCAGCAAATTCCGGCCATCCGGGCATGCCGATGGGCATGGCGGACGTCGCGACCGTCTTGTTCAGCGACTATCTGAAGTACGACCCTACCGACCCGAAATGGGCCGATCGCGACCGCTTCGTGCTGTCGGCGGGCCATGGCTCGATGCTGATCTACGCGCTGCTCAACCTCACCGGCTATGCGCGCCCGACGATCGAGGACATCGCTTCCTTCCGTCAGGTGGGATCGCCCTGCGCCGGCCACCCCGAGAATTTCGAGCTTCCGGGCATCGAGTGCACCACCGGACCGCTGGGTCAGGGCCTCGCGATGGCGGTAGGCATGGCGATCGCCGAGCGCCACCTCAACGCCGGCTTCGGCGACTCGCTGGTCGACCACCGCACCTGGGTAGTCGCGGGCGACGGCTGTCTGATGGAAGGCATCAACCATGAAGCGATCGGTCTTGCCGGGCATTTGAAGCTCGGCCGCCTGATCGTGCTGTGGGACGACAACAACATCACCATCGACGGTTCGGTCGATCTGTCGTCGAGCGAGGACATCCCCGCACGCTACGCCGCGACCGGCTGGCACGTCGTCGCATGCGACGGGCACGATCCGGCGAGCATCAAGGCGGCGTTCGACGCCGCGCTCGCCGACGAACGCCCCACCTTGGTCCGTTGCAAGACGATCATCGGCAAGGGCGCGCCCAACAAGCAGGGCACCTCGGCCACGCACGGTGCCGCGCTGGGTGCCGACGAAGTTGCAGCTGCCCGTATCGAGCTGAACTGGAGCTATCCGCCTTTCGTGGTGCCGGACGATATCCGTGCCGCCTGGCTCGAGGCCGGCAAGCGCGGGGCACAGCCTCACGCCGCATGGAGCGACCGCCTTGCAAATCACTCGGATCGTACCGAATTCGAGCGCCGCATGGCAGGTGACCTTCCCAACGGTTTCGCGCTCGACAGCTATATCGAGGGTCTGCTCGCCGATCCGAAGAAGGTTGCGACCCGCACCGCCAGCCAGATGGCGCTCGACGTCATCAACGCCGCGCTGCCCGAGACGATCGGCGGCTCGGCCGACCTGACGCCCTCGAACAACACGCTGACCAAGGGGCTGCAGGACTTCACCGCGGACAACCGCGCCGGCCGCTATGTCCGCTATGGCATTCGCGAATTCGGCATGGCCGCGGCGATGAACGGGATGGCGCTGCACGGCGGCGTGCTGCCCTATGGCGGCACCTTCCTCGTCTTCTCGGACTATGCCCGCCCGGCGATCCGCCTCTCGGCGCTGCAGAATGCGCGCGTCGTCTATGTCATGACGCATGATTCGATCGGCCTTGGCGAAGACGGCCCGACCCACCAGCCGGTCGAGCATGTCATGTCGCTGCGCCTGATCCCCAACCTCGAAGTGTGGCGCCCGTGCGACGTGGTCGAGACCGCCGAGGCATGGGGCGCATCGGTCGCGCGCAAGGACGGGCCGTCGCTGCTCGCTTTGTCGCGCCAGAACCTGCCGCAGCTCAGCAGCGGCGGCGCAGCGAAGGGCGGCTACCGCCTCCAGGCGGCCGAGGCCGCGCGCAAGGTCGTGCTGATCGCCACGGGTTCGGAAGTCGAGATCGCGGTCGCGGTGCGCGCCGAGCTGGAAGCGCAGGGGATCGGCGCCGACGTTGTCTCGCTGCCGTGCTGGTCGCGCTTCGACGCGCAGGATGCGGCCTATCACGCCGACGTGCTGCCTGAAGGCGTGCTGCGCGTCTCGATCGAGGCGGGCACGACGATCGGCTGGGAACGCTATACCGGCATCCACGGATTGCGCTTTGGCATCGACCGCTTCGGCGCGTCGGGTCCGGGCGCCAAGCTCTACGAATATTTCGGGCTGACCGCCGCCGCGATCACGCCCCAGATTCTTGCACGACTCTAAGGTCTTAGGAGACACTGATGACGAAAGTTGCGATCAACGGGTTCGGACGTATCGGCCGGCTGGTGGCGCGCGCCATTCTCGAGCGCCCCGAAAGCGGTCTTGAGCTGGTGACGATCAACGACCTCGCCGACGCCAAGTCGAACGCATGGCTGTTCAGCCGTGACAGCGTGCACGGCAAGTATCCGGGCACGGTCGAGGCGGACGGCGACGACATCGTCGTCGATGGCAAGCGCATTCGCGTGACCAAGGAGCGCGATCCTGCCAACCTGCCCCATGGCGAGCAGGGCATCGATCTGGTGCTGGAGTGCACCGGCTTCTTCACCGACCGTGAGAGCTGCCAGAAGCACATCGATGCGGGCGCCAAGAAGGTGCTGATCTCGGCGCCGGGCAAGAATGTCGACCTGACCGTCGTCTATGGCGTCAACCACGACAAGCTGACCGCCGACATGACGATCGTCTCGAACGCGTCGTGCACCACCAACTGCCTCGCGCCGGTGGCCAAGGTACTCAACGATACGGTGGGCATCGAGCGTGGCCTGATGACCACGATCCACGCCTATACCAACGATCAGAAGATCCTCGACCAGATCCATCCGGACATGCGTCGCGCCCGCGCTGCGGCGATGAACATGATCCCGACCACCACCGGCGCTGCGCGTGCCGTTGGCGAGGTTCTGCCCGAGCTGAAGGGCAAGCTCGACGGTTCGTCGGTGCGCGTGCCCGTTCCCGATGGCTCGCTGATCGACCTGACCTTCACCCCGAAGCGCGACACCAGCGTCGAGGAAGTGAATTCGATCCTCAAGGCAGCGTCGGAAAGCGGCCCGCTCAAGGGCGTGCTGGTCTATTCGGACGAGCCGCTGGTTTCGATCGACATCGTCCACACCCCGGCCAGCTCGACGATCGACAGCCTCGAGACCGCGGTGATCGATGGCAAGCTCGTTCGCGTCGTCAGCTGGTACGACAATGAATGGGGCTTCTCGAACCGCATGGTCGACACCGCTTCGACGATGGCGAAGCTGGGATAATGGGCCGGATCGCCGGCATCGCCCGCCATGCGTTCGCCAAGGCGCCGATCGAGACGATCGATCGCGCCGCGGTGACGCTGGAGGGCGGTATTGCCGGCGATTTTCGCGGTGGCGTGAAGGGCAAGCCTTACAAGCGCCAGGTCTCGCTGATCGAGGCCGGGGATTGGGCCGCGGCGATGGCCGAGGTGGGGCACGACCTCCCCTGGGAACAGCGCCGCGCCAATCTGCTGGTCGAGGGCCTCGATTTGCCGCAGGTCGCGGGTAAAAGGCTGCGCATCGGCACCGACGTGGTGCTTGAGGTGACGGTCGAGACCGATCCGTGCGAGCGGATGAATGCGTTGGCCGACGGGCTGCGCGCGGCGCTGACGCCTGACTGGCGCGGCGGCGTATGTACGATGGTGATCGCCCCCGGCGAAATCGCGGTGGGCGACGAGATCAGGATCGAAGAATGAGCGAGCGAGCTTTCAAGACGCTGGACGATATGGGCGACGTCACCGGCAAGCGCGTGCTGGTCCGTGAGGATCTGAACGTGCCGATGGCCGATGGCCATGTCACCGACGACACCCGCCTGCGCGCCGCGGTGCCGACGGTCAGCGAACTCGCCGACAAGGGCGCGATCGTCCTCGTCCTCGCGCATTTCGGCCGTCCCAAGACGCCGACGCCTGAGCTGTCGACCGCTCAGCTCGTCCGCCCGTTCAGCCAGGTGCTGGGCCGCCCGGTCCGCTATATCGACTGGGAAGGCGACATTGAGTCGACCGCGACGCTCCAGTCCGGCGACATCGCCGTTCTGGAGAACACCCGCTTCTTCGGCGGCGAGGAGAAGAACGATCCGAAGGTGATCGATCGCTTCGCCGCGCTCGGCGACTTCTACGTCAACGACGCCTTCTCCGCCGCACATCGCGCCCATGCCTCGACCGAGGGGCTGGCGCACCGTCTCCCCGCGTTCGCCGGTCGCCAGATGGAGGCCGAACTCGATGCGCTCGATAAGGCGCTGGGCAAGCCCGAGCATCCGGTCGCGGCAGTGGTCGGCGGGGCCAAGGTTTCGACCAAGCTCGACGTGCTCAAGCATCTGGTCGGCCAGGTCGATCACCTGATCATCGGCGGCGGCATGGCCAACACCTTCCTTGCCGCGCGCGGGGTGAATGTCGGCAAGTCGCTGTGCGAGCATGACCTCACCGGCACCGCCGAGGAGATTTTCGACGCGGCCGAAAAGGCCAATTGCACCATCCATCTGCCCTACGACGTGGTGGTGTCGAAGGAATTCGCCGCCAATCCGCCGAGCTTGCGCACCGTCAACGTGCACGAGGTCGCCGAGGACGAGATGATCCTCGATGTCGGTCCGGCGGCGAGCGAGGCACTGGCGGATGTACTCAAGAATTGCCGCACGCTTGTCTGGAACGGACCGCTCGGCGCGTTCGAGACCAAGCCGTTCGACACCGCGACGATGAGCCTGGCACACACCGTCGCGGCGCTGACCAAGGAGGGCTCGCTGGTCTCGGTGGCGGGTGGCGGGGACACCGTCGCGGCGCTCAATCAGGCCGGTGTTGCCGACGATATCACCTTCGTCTCCACCGCCGGCGGCGCGTTCCTGGAGTGGATGGAAGGCAAGGAACTGCCCGGCGTCGCGGCGCTGACGCGGTGACGGCGGGACAATCGTCCTAACCTGCAGCAAGTGACGGACCCTTGGGCG
>CAZBYE010000059.1:0-13835 GCA_964496045.1 uncultured Stakelama sp. | reverse complement strand
AGAATGTGAAGATTTCCGGCTTTGGCAGCTTCATTCTTCGCGACAAGGGCGAACGGATCGGCCGCAATCCCAAGACTGGTGTCGAGGTGCCGATCGCCCCGCGCCGGGTATTGACGTTCCGCGCCAGCCAGATGCTGCGCGACCGGATCGTCAACGGGGGATGAAATGAGCACCGGTCCGGAGAAGGGGCCAAACGCCTTCCGGACGATCGGTGAGCTTGCACAGGAAATCGGGCGTCCTCAGCACATCCTGCGATACTGGGAAACGCGCTTCGCACAGCTCCGTCCGCTCCAGCGCGCCGGAGGGCGTCGCTATTACCGTCCCGAAGACGTCGCGCTGGTCCGCCGCATCGATACGCTGCTGGGCAAGGAGGGATATACAATCCGCGGCGTCCAGCAGTTGCTCGCGGGCGAGCGGACTGCGGGCAACAAGCCATCGGTGGCGACGCTGAGCGACGTACGCCACACGCTGGCGCGGGCGCTCAAGGACGACGAATCCTAGCGGTTAGTCGCGATCGGGACCCAGCGCGGGATCAAGGTCGCGCGGGCGGGTGAAACGGACCAGCGTCCCACTGTCGGCACGGGCCTCCGTCCAGTCGGCAATTTCGAAGGTTATCTCTGCGATCGCCGCTGTCGGAAATTTGGTCTCGACCGAATCGCGCAATGCGTCCCCGGTTCGATCGGGGACCAGCATCAGGATCAGATCCTCTAGCCCCGGATTATGCCCGATGAGCATTGCGGTCTGCGCCTGCGCGGGCAGCTCGTGCACGATATCGAGCAAGCTGCCCGCCGAGGCGAGATAGACACGCCGATCCCAGGACGGGGCAAGGTCGCAGCCATAGCCGTGCTCGACCTGTTCGACCGTCTCGACGATTCGCGCTGCGGGGGATGCGACGACATGGTCGAACGTCATCCCCTCGCTGCGCAGATAGCGGCCCATCGCGAGCGCCGCGCGCTGTCCCTTGCCGTTGAGTCGCCGGTCGAAATCGCGTGCGACGGGATCGTCCCAGCTCGATTTGGCGTGGCGCAGCAACGTCAACGTCTTCATCAGGCCTCCGGAGGGACGATCGCGGGCGTCTTCTGCCCCAGCGGCGCGACAGATGAAAGCCGTTCCACGCGCTGTACCGCCTCATCGAGCGTGATCCGCGATATCGGGGTCCCAGGCGGAAAGGCGCCGAGCAGGCGAGAGGGCATCGCGGCCGAGAGCAGCACAAAGGCGCCAGCATCGTCGGCGCGGCGGATCAACCGCCCGAACGCCTGCGCGAGGCGCGCGCGGACGATGCGGTCATCATAGGCGTTGCCGCCGCCGGCCAATCGCCGGGCAGCATGCAACACGCTCGGCTTGGGCCATGGCACGCCCTCCATCACCACCAGCCGCAGCGAATGCCCCGGCACATCGACGCCGTCGCGCAGTGCATCGGTGCCGATCAGCGAGGCGCGCGGATCGTCGCGGAAGATATCGACCAAAGTCCCCGTGTCGACCGGATCGACATGCTGCGCATAGAGCGGCAGCCCTTCGCGTGCGAGCCGATCGCCGATCCGGGCATGGACAGCGCGCAGCCTCCGGATCGCGGTGAACAGACCAAGTGTACCGCCCCGCGCCGCGACGATCAGCCGTGCATAGGCACCCGCGAGCGCCGCGATATCCCCGCGCTTGATGTCGGTGACGATCAGAACTTCGGATCGCGTGGCATAGTCGAAGGGTGAAGACGCCTCGAACCGGGCTGCGGGATGAAGCAGATGCCGGGCGCCGCTGCGCGCTTCCGCGATGTCCCAGTCGCCCCCCGCGCGCAGCGTAGCAGAGGTGACGAGCACGCCATGCGCGGGCTTGAGCACGGTCTCGGCAAAGGGTTTGGACGGGTCGAGCCAGCGGCGGTGGAGGCCGATGTCGATTTCGCGGCCCTCGATGCGCTCGACGGCGAGCCAGTCGACAAAGTCGTTGGTCGGCGGGCCGCCGATCCTGGCGATCAGCGCCAGCCAGGCAGCGACCGTCTCGGCGCGCCAGCCCAGCGACGCGATCGCTCCCTCGATCCGCGCGCGCGCCTGTCCGTCCATCCAGTCGGGCGACTCATCGAGCACCGCTTCGAGCCGGCGGCCGAGCGTCATCATCGGGCGCATCAGCTGCTCGAGCGCCGCTACGGCGGGGCCGGCCGCGTCGATTAGTGTCGCGTCAGGTTCGGCCAATTCGGTTTCGATGCCATAGCCGGCCTCGCCCGAGCCATTGGCGTCGCGGGCATAGGTGAGGCCGCGCACGGCGGCGAGAAGCTGTTCGATCGCGCCGAAGGGCTGGCTTTCGGCGAGCCGCTGGAGCCAGCCGTCAGAGGGCAGCGCGCGCGCGGCATCGACCGCCTCGGAGATCGCCTGCGCGCCGGCATCGTCGTAACTCGCAACGTCGGACAGACGTGCGGCAAGGCCGCGACGGCGCCCGCGCGATCCCGATTCCGGGCCGGTGATCCAGCGGCGCAGCTCGATCGTCTCCTGCCCCGACAGCGCGACGCCGAACATCGCATCGGCAGCGTCGAACAGGTGGTGACCCTCGTCGAAGACATAGCGGGTGGGCCGGGTCGCGGTTTCACGTCCGCGCGCGGCGTTGACCATCACCAGCGCGTGGTTGGCGATGACGATGTCAGCGTCGGCGCTCGCCCGCGCTGCGCGCTCAATGAAGCATTTTCGGTAATGCGGGCAACCGGCATAGACGCACTCGCCGCGCCGGTCGGTGAGCGCGGTCGATCCGTTGCGCCGGAACAAGGCGGGCAGCCAGCCGGGCAGGTCGCCACCGATCATGTCCCCATCGGCGGTATAGGCCGCCCAGCGCGCCACAAGCTGGGCGAGGATCGCAGCGCGCCCGGCAAATCCGCCCTGCAACGCGTCCTCGAGGTTGAGCAGGCAGAGATAATTCTCGCGCCCCTTGCGCGTGACGATGCGGTGCTTGCGCACCTCGGGGTCGGCGAACAGTCGTTCGCCTTCGTGGCCCAACTGGCGCTGCAGCGCCTTGGTGAAGGTCGAAACCCATACCGGGCCCTCGGCCTTGGCTGCCCAGAGCGAGGCCGGCGCGAGATAGCCCAGGGTCTTGCCGATTCCGGTGCCCGCTTCGGCCAGCACGAGATTGGGTGAATCGCGCAGTGCGCGCGGGGCGAAGGCGCTTGCCGCCGCTTCGGCATAGAGGCGCTGACCCTCGCGCTCTTCGGCACCGTTTCCGGTCAGTTCGGCAAGCCGCGCGCGCACCTCATCGGCTTCGAGCGCGACGGTGCGTGGCGCGGGACGGGCCGGCTGCTCCGACCATTCAGGCAAGCGTGAGAACAGCCAGCGCTCGGGTTTTTCGGGGCGGTTCAGGTGTTTTGCCAGCGCTGGTGCCCAGGTCCAGCGTAGCCGCGCGAGCGACTGGGCGGCGTGCCAGGCGCCCTCGCGCTCGGGCCAGTCGGTTTCGGCGATGGCGAGCATCGCCTGTGCGGCGTCGCGCAGGAACGCAGCGACATGCGCATCATCACCGGGTTCGGGCAGGCCGAGCGTGCGGGCGACGCCGCGCGGGGTCGGCACCATGAAGCGTGCGGGACGGAGAAAGGCAAACAGCTCGAGCAGGTCGAGTCCCGACAGCTCGGCATAGCCAAGGCGCTGCGCGGCAAGCGGCGCGTTGAGCAGGATGACCGGCGTATCGGCGGCAATACGCACCGCTTCTCCCCGCCCGACGCTGCGTGTGCCTTCATCGGTTGCGACCCAGATGCCGCTATGGCTGGCGTGGAGGGCGGGGTAGGGGAGCGCGGTCACCGCGCGTGATAGCGCAGCCGGCCGATGAAGCGCGACATGCTGAAGCGATGATCCTTGCGCCCGGCAAGCTTCGCCTTGGCCTTTTCGAACTGCATGATGTTCTCGATCCGGCGGGCGAGGAAGGCGCGGGTTTCGGCCTGGCCCTCGCTCTCGTCGTTCAGGAACACGGCGATCGTCGCGGCATAGATGCCGCCCAGCATCGCGCGCTTGGTGTAGTGGTTGTAATCGGTGGCGGTGTCGCCTGCGAGCCGCCACATCGTATCGGCGGACCGCCAGCCGAGCTTCGCAGCGCGCGGGGCATTCTGCGGCATCGCCAGGATCGCGACGGCACGGCGCAGCGCCTCGCGGTCGGGCGCGAGCGCGTCGAGTCGTGCCTCGACCAGTGCGGTGATCTTGGCACGGATCTTCATCGCCCCGAGCGTTTCGGGCGGGAGGGCGTCCGCCATCCGCCGATCGACCCCGGCGAACCACAGATCGATCATGTCGACGGCATTGCCCGGTACGGCGAGTCGGGCAACGTCGTGATCCGCGCCGATCGCGTCGGCGGCGGCACGTACGGCCTGTTCGTTCCAGCCGTCGAACGCGGCATTGGGGGCGAGATGCGGTGCGAGCGCGATACGCAGCTCGTCCAGCGTCATGTCGGCGACATCGACCATGTTCATGGTTTAACCTCGTCGGCGGTGGTTGCAACCTGCCCTTGTGGTGCCGAGCCGCGGCGGACCAGCACCAGCGCGATCGCCACCAGGACCGCACCGATGAAATCGGGGACGCCGAGCCGTTCACCATAGACGACCCAGCCGATCGTTCCGGCGATGACCGGCTGCGAGAGCAGGGCAATCCCGACGACGAGCGGCGACAAATGGCCGAGCGCGTAGATCAGCAGGCCCTGCCCGAACACCTGGCTGGCGAGCGCGAGGCCGACCAGCACGCCCCAATTGTGCGGCCAGATCTGCTCGCCCATCGCAACGGCGAACAGCAGCAGCGGCAGCGCGCCGACCGCGCTCGACAGCGCCAGCGCCGACAGTGGGGTCATTGCCTCGCGGGCTCGGGTCATGAGGATGAAGTAGACTGTGTAGAGCGCGCCCGCGAGCAGACAGAGCAGATCGCCGACCATATTCTGCGGCGAGAGGCTGTACGAGCGGCCGAGCAGCAGGACGGCGCCCGCGGCGGCGAGGGCAAGGGCAATGCCCTGTTGCCGGGTCGGCCAGGCGCGCGCGATGAGGAAGCCCCAGATCGGGAACATCAGGGTCGCGGAATTGCCGAACAGCGTCGCATTGGCGAGCGTGGTGTGCAGGATGCCGATATGCCACGACGCGAGATCCGCGGCGAAGGCGATGCCCGCGAAGAACAGCGTGATGCCCAGCCCCTTGGCGTGGCGCAGCGGGTTCCCCTCGGTCGCCATGACGATGGCGAACAGGAAGGGGACGCCGAGCGCCAGCCGCCAGAAACCCGCGGCAACCGGGCCGACATCGGCGGCGCGCACGAACCACGGCCCGAAGGCCAGCGCCACATTGCCGAGCAGCAGCGCGGCGAAGGGCAGCGCAGCTTTTCCTGAGGAGCCGGAGTCGTGCATCGCGCCCTTAGCGCCCTAACTGTTGCATATTGCAACCCATTGCGCGGAAATTCCCCGGCCAGGGCTGTCCGTCCGTTCGAGGATCAGGAAGCGGCCTTACTCGCGTCGTCAAGCCGCGCGGTCACCCAGCTGCGGAAGCCCGTGCGCGCCTTGGGCTGGAACAGCAACAGCGCCGGCAACAGCCAGAGCCAGGGCAGGAGCAGCGTCGCGACGACCGCGAAGACGATCAGCACGATCGCGACGCCGCCAATTCCGCGGCTCAGACGTTGGGATGCTGCTTCGTTGATGACGATTCGGCGTGGCCCTTTGAGGTCGTAGAGCCGCGAGGTGGTGAGCACGGCGTGACCGCTGCGGTCGTCGATCGCCGGCTGGGCTTCCCGCTCGATCATGGATGGAAACGAATTCGGCGGCGAAGAAGGCGCGGGGTCGGTCCCGCGCGTCGCTGGCCTGCCCGTTCGCGTATCGATCACCACCAGCTGGCGCCCGCGCTCCACCACCTTGTAGCGGCCGGGCGGGGCGTCGGTCACTTGGCGGCGGCTCGCCGGGCCCGCCATTCGTCAGCGGTCTGGCCCCAGGCGTCGACGCGCTCGTCGAGATAGGGTGCGGGCAGCTGCGTCGGGCCCATATTGTACGAGCCGAGCCGCTGCGCGAGCTTGATCGAACCCAGATTGTCGGGGTTGATCGTGTGGATGATCGTGGTCCAGCCGAGCACGTCGACCGCATAGTCCATCGCCGCGACCGAGCCTTCATAGGCATAGCCTTTGCCCGCGAACTCAGGCGCAACGCCCCAGCCGACCTCGGTTCCCGGCCAGCCATCGGGCTGCCACGGACCCAGACGGCCGACCCATTTGCCGGTCGTGCGTTCGATCACCGAGAACATTGCGAAGCCGGAAATGTCCCACGCGCCGGACATTGCGCAGAGCTGACGCCACGCCATGCTGCGCGCGATCGGGCCGCCGAGGAAGCGCATCGTCTCCGCATCGGCGTTGAAGGCCGCCCAGGCATCGAGGTCCGACGCCTGGGGGCGACGCAGGATCAGGCGTTCGGTGAAGAGGATCGGCCCGTTCACGATCACCGCCTCAACCAAGCTTGTCCTTGAGCGCGAGCATCGCCAATGCCGCTTCGGCCGCGCCGCCGCCCTTGTTCAGGTGCTTCGGATCGGCGCGCGCGATTGCCTGCGCTTCGTTCTCGGTGGTGAGGATGCCGTTGCCGATCGGAATGCCGTCCATCGTCAGCGCCATCACGCCGCGTGCGCTTTCGTTCGAGACGATCTCGAAATGATAGGTCTCGCCGCGGATCACCACGCCGAGCGCGACATAGGCGTCGTAGCGGCCGGTCTCCGCCGCCATCGCGATCGCGCCGGGCACTTCGAGCGCGCCGGGGACGGTGATCGTCTCATGGCTGTGCCCCGCCGCCTCGACCGCGGTGCGGGCGCCGGCGAGCAGCATGTCGTTGAGATGGTCGTAGAAACGCGCTTCGACGAGCAGAACCTTGGCCATCAGGCGTTTCCTTCCAGATCGATCGGGCGTTCGCCGACGATCGACAGGCCGTAGCCGTCGAGGCCGACCAGCGTGTGGTGGGTGTTGGTGAGGAGGATCATTTCCTCGACCCCGAGTTCGGTGAGGATCATCGCGCCGACGCCATAGTCGCGCAGCTCCTCCATATCGGCTTCGGTGCGGATACCGGCCTTGCGCTCGACCGCCATGGTGAAGGCATCGGCGCGCGGCCGGTTGATGACGACGATGACGCCCGCGCCTTCCTCACCGATGATCTCCATCGAGCGCTCGAGCAATTTGCCGCGCGCGCCTTCCTCGCCGAACAGGTCGCCGAAGGGCGAAAGGACATGCATGCGGACGAGTGTGGGCTTGTCAGCGTTCACGCGGCCCTTGAGCAGAGCGATCTGCTCGGTGCCTGCGGCATTGTTCCAGAAGGTGATGACGCGCCAGTCGCCGCCCCAACGGCTGGTGAAGCTGGTCTCGGCGCGACGCTCGACCAGATGGTCGTAGCGGTGGCGATAAGCAATCAGGTCGCGGATCGTGCCGATCTTGAGATTGTGGAGCTGCGCGAAGGAGACGAGGTCGTCGAGACGGGCCATTGTCCCGTCGTCCTTCATCACCTCGCAGATCACGCCCGAGGGGTTGAGACCGGCGAGACGGGCGACGTCGACCGCGGCCTCGGTATGGCCGGCGCGGACGAGCACGCCGCCCTCACGCGCGACCAGCGGGAAGACATGGCCGGGCGAGACGAGGTCGGCGGCGCCGTTGCCGGCGTCGATCGCGACCGCGACGGTGCGTGCACGGTCAGCGGCGGAGATGCCGGTGGTGACGCCCTCCTTGGCTTCGATCGAGACGGTGAAGGCGGTACCCATGCGCGTGCCGTTACGGCGCGCCATCGGCTCGAGTCCGAGCTGGTCGGTCCGTTCCTTGGTCATCGCAAGGCAGATCAGACCGCGGCCATGCTTGGCCATGAAATTGATCGCGTCGGGGGTCGCCATCTGTGCCGGGATGACGAGATCGCCTTCATTCTCGCGATCCTCATCATCGACGAGGATGAACATGCGGCCGTTGCGTGCCTCGTCGATGATCTCTTCGGGCGTGGAGAGGAAGGCGTGGCGCAGGCGCGCGATTTCGGGGTTCTTACCGGGCTGGGCCACGATGAGCCTCCATGCGTTGGAGATAGCGTGCGAGCACATCGATCTCGAGGTTGACGGCCTGACCCTGCGCGAGCGCGCCGAGGGTGGTGACGGCCTGGGTATGCGGAATGAGGTTGACGGTGAACTGCGCGCTGCGGTCGCTCTGGTCCGTCACGGTGTTCACGGTCAGCGAGACACCGTCGATCGTGATCGAGCCCTTGGCGGCGATGAACGGCGCGAGCGCGGCCGGGACCGAGAAGGTGATCCGCTGCGAGTCGCCGTCGGGGGTGATGTCGAGCACGGCGCCGGTGCCGTCGACATGGCCGGTGACGATGTGGCCACCCAGTTCCTCGCCGAGCTTCAGCGCGCGCTCGAGGTTGAGGCGGTGGCCCTGCGCCCATTGGTCGGCTGTGCGCGAGACGGTCTCGTGCGAGACGTCGACCGCGAACCAGCCGGGCGCCCCGCCAGCGGACTTGTCCACGACGGTGAGGCACACGCCCGAACAGGCGATCGATGCACCGAGATCGACGGTCGCGGTGTCGTAGCTGGTGGTGATGCGCACGCGAAGATCGCCGCGGTCTTCCACTGTTTCGATAGTACCGATATCGGTGACGATGCCCGTGAACATACCGCTATTCTGAATCCTGATTGCTGGCGCGCTCGTAGACCTCGAGCCGGTCGCTGCCAAGCATCCGCGTATCCGTGAGGTGCCAGCGGCCGTGCGCGTTGCTGAGTTCGCTGAGGCCGAGGTCGGCGATTCCGGGCTTGCCGCCGAGCACGACCGGCGCGCGGTAAAGGAGGAGTCGGTCAACCAGGTTGTTGTGAAGGAAGGTCGCGGCGGTTTGGGCGCCGCCTTCGATCAATAAGTGATCGACCCCCACCAGCGTCGCAATCGCCGATGGTTGCGAAATCATGTGCCAGCCGTCCGCAGTGCGCGCGGAAAGCAGGACGCGGCGGGGCGCGCGGTCCTCGAGTCCGGGCAGGCGCACGTCGAGCCGCGGCGAATCGCGATCGAGCGTGCCGCGGCCAATCAGGATCGCCTCGTTGCGGGCGCGCTCGAGATGCGCATGTGCACGCGCTTCGGGCCCGGTGATCCAGCGGCTTTCGCCATTGGCGAGCGCGATGCAGCCGTCGAGCGAGGTCGCGAGCTTGAGCGTGACGAAGGGGCGGCCCTTGAGCCGGCGCGTCAGAAAGCCGGCGATGGTGCGGCGCGCCTCAGCTTCGCGGATGCCGGTTGCCACCTCGATTCCGGCCGCGGCCAGCCGGGCAATTCCCTTGCCGTCGGTACGCGGGTCGGGATCGCGCAACGCGACGACGACGCGGGCGACCCCAGCCGCGATCAGCAAATCGGCGCAGGTGGGGCCGCGCGCGGATTCGTGCGCGCAGGGTTCGAGCGTGACATAGGCGGTAGCGCCGCGTGCAGCCTCGCCAGCTTCCGCCAATGCGATCGCTTCGGCATGGGGGCGCCCGCCAGGCCGGGTCCATCCGCGCCCCACGACGTGGCCGCCGCCGACGATCACGCAGCCGACACTGGGGTTGGGTGCGGTCAGCCCCTGTCCACGTGACGCCAGCGTCAATGCGGCGTCCATCCAGCGAAGGTCGTTCGAGGGCGTCACGAGGCTACAGGCCCCATGATTTCAGCTGGTCGTCGACCTTTTTATACTCGAGGCGCTTCTTCTCGGACCTGGCCTTGGCTTCGGCCACGCGCTTCTGCCGTGCTTCCTCGTCGATCTTCTGCTGGGCGATGATCTCGTCGAGCGTGCGATCCGCACGCCAGTTCTGGACGTAGATAATCTCGCGTTTGTAGGCGCGCTCAAAATAGGAATCGAGATAGAAGCCCGTCAGGATCAGAGCGGTGGTCGCAAACGCCGCGAGCATAAACCAGATCTGGTAGCCGTGGCGAATGCGCAGGGCATCGCGCAGATCCTGAAGCGGTCCGACCGACGAGACATGCTTGTTGCGCCTTAGAAAGAACATGGTGCGCAAGATAGGCGTGCCACGCGGCCGGGACCAGCCCTGGTTACTCGACAATCTGGAAACGCAGCGTCATCGTCTTCCACCCCTCGACCGGCACGCCGTCGCGGGTGGCGGGCTTGAAGCGCCAGCGCGCGAGCGCCTGTTTGCGGGTCGCTTCGGACAGGTCGTCGCTCGGGCTCTTGACGATATCGATCGCCTTCACCCGGCCGTCGGCTCCGATCAGCACGCGTGCGGTGACGTTGCCTTCGGTCCCGCGGCGGATTGCGCCGGGCGGATAGGGCGGCTGGAGCAGCGCCTCGTAGCGCGGATCGACCGAGGGGCCGACCATCACTGGCGGGCGTGGCGGATCGACCGGGACGGTGCCTCCGCCGCTCACCGGACCGACGGGACCGGGCGGGTCGAGCGTGACCGGACCGATCACGGTGGTGCCGGTAATGCCTGAATTGTCGCTTGGAAGATCGACAATCCGGTCAGGGGTATGCGGCAGCGGAGTCGTGACCGCTTTTCGCTGCTGCTGCTGCTTCACCGGTTTGGGATCGGTCGGTTTGGGCTTTGCCAATTCGATCTGCGTACCTTCAAAAATCTTGTCGATCACCCCCGGCGTGATCTTCGGCCCCGCATAATAGAGGCCCAGGATCATCGCGCCGCTGATCAGAAGCGCGGCGCCGGCTCCGGCCGGACGCGATGCAGTAGAATGATACCTGTCGGCATACATGGCTGCTCTCCTTGTCCCCGACTCATCTCGGTCGGATTGAGACAAGGATATATCATCACATTGCCAAGGCAAGGAGATTTTATATCATGACGGGTGCGCGGCTATCCGCGCAGCCGGGCGAGTGCGCGGTCGCGGCCGATGAGCGGAAGCAGGGCGGCCATGTCCGGACCCGAATCGCGCCCGGTAAGCGCGCGGCGCAGGGGCAGGAACAGCGCCTTACCCTTGCGCCCTGTTGTGTCCTTGAGCGCGGCGGTGAGTGCGTGCCAGGGGTCTTCCGACCAGTCGAGACCGGCGGCGGCGGTGGCGGCCTGCGCGAGGAAATCGGCATCCTCCGAATCGCGTATCGCAGAGACCGGCCCCTCGACCACCTGCCACCAGTCGGCGGCTTCGGCGAGTGTCGAGAGATTGGGGCGGATGGCGGACCAGCCGGCGGCGTCCATCCCGGCAGGCAGGCGCAGCGCGACTGCATCATAGTCGAGTTGGTGGATCATGCGCGCGTTGAGGTGCGCGAGTTCGGATTCGTCGAAACGGGCGGGGGCGCGGCCGAACCGGCCGAAGTCGAAGGATTCGAGCAGCGGGGCGACATCGGCAAGCGGTTCGACCGGGTCGCTGGTGCCGAGCCGCGCGAGCAAAGCGACGATTGCCTGCGGCTCGATCCCCGCCTCACGGAAATGGTCGGCGCCGAGCGAGCCGAGGCGCTTGGAGAGCTTGCCCTCGGCGCCGGTCAGCAGCGCCTCGTGCGCGAAGGCAGGAGGCGGTGCGCCGAGTGCGTCGAACATCTGCAGCTGCGCGGCGGTGTTGGAGACGTGATCCTCGCCGCGCACGACATGGGTGATGCCCATATCGATATCGTCGATCACCGAGGGGAGAAGGTAGAGCCATGAGCCGTCGGCGCGGCGGATGACCGGATCGCTCATCGTCGCCGGATCGAAGCGCTGGGGGCCGCGAATCAGGTCGTGCCATTCGATCGGCGCGGAATGATCGAGCCGGAAGCGCCAGTGCGGCTGTATGCCCTCTGCCTCGAACCGTGCGCGATCGGCATCGCTGAGCGCGAGCGCTGCGCGGTCGTAGATCGGCGGGAGGCCGCGGCCGAGCTGAATCTTGCGTTTGAGATCGAGTTCCTGCTGAGTCTCGTAAGCCGGATAGACCCGTTCCGTCGCGACCAGCTCGGCGA
Source organism: uncultured Stakelama sp. (assembly GCA_964496045.1). Taxonomy (GTDB): domain Bacteria; phylum Pseudomonadota; class Alphaproteobacteria; order Sphingomonadales; family Sphingomonadaceae; genus Sphingomonas. The sequence goes on along the minus strand of CAZBYE010000059.1, from coordinate 2,000 downwards.
AGCGGCGGTCATAGAGGCCGAAACGTTCCGACTGCCGCTCTTCGCCGTCGGGGAGAAGGCCGAGCCAGGCGAGATCGTCGCGAATCGCTGTGACATGCTCCTCGCGCGAACGCTCGCGATCGGTGTCCTCGATGCGCAGCAGGAACCGTCCGCCGCGCTTGCGGGCCCACATCCAGTTATGGAGTGCCGTGCGGATATTGCCGACATGGAGGCGGCCGGTGGGGCTGGGGGCGAAACGGGTGACGACGTTCATGCGATGCCGCTAGCCGATTTCGTGCAGTTGCGAAACGGCGCGAGGTTTACGTGCGCTCCGATCCCGCCTATCGGAGCGCTCACGGCCATGAGCCGGGCGCTTAGCTCAGTTGGTAGAGCATCTCGTTTACACCGAGAGGGTCGGCGGTTCGAGCCCGTCAGCGCCCACCATAACAGACCGCCCCAGGGCCTCCATCAACTGGCGGTGATCGTCGCCTTGCCGTTGACGAGCTTTAGCGTGATGTAGCTGTTGTCGCAGATATTGGCGGCGTTCCACACCTGTGTCGTGCCGTCCTCAAACGTTGCCCTGAGGTCGTAGCGGCACTGATTCGCCGCCTTGTCGAAACGGACGGTGGTCTTGGCGCCAACCTTGATCACCGATTCACGGTGGGCTTCGGGATCGACCGTCTGGGGCTTCCAGTCGGGGGTCCCGCTGGGTGTCAGTTCGATGGTTTTGATCGGCTTGCCCGACCCGTTGGTGAGCATGAAATCCCAGTCTTCTGCGAGCGCAGGTGCTGCTCCGACCATGACTGCCGCGAGCGCGATGACGTACTTCATTGGTGCATTCCTCCCCTAAGGAACGTCTTGAAGCATGCGCCTCAACTGCGTTGTTCGCAAGCAGTGTCTAAAGCTGGCGAACAAGCTGGATGGCACAGGCGATCCAGGGGGGATCCGCCACAACCTGCTGTCGCGCGCCGGGGCCGAGGGGCAGGATATTGAGGCGGCCGCCCTCCCCTTCATGCGCGATCAGACGCCCGAACAGAAAGCGTCCGGCGGGACGCGGGATCAGCACATCGCGATTGAGTGCCGAGGCGAAGGCGTCAGGGGCGAGACGGCGGCACCAGATGGCGTCGCCCGCGCGATAGTCGCCGATCCCGCAGCTGACGGTTACTGCGACCAGATCGGCCTCGGCGTGCGGCGGCGCGACGGTCGCGGGACGGCGTAACGCCTGTGCGCCCGATGCATCGAGCGCGGCCGCGACAGGGATGTCCGGTCGATCGGGCAGGCGGACGAGATCGGCGGCATCGACCGCGAGTGCCGCGGCGATCCGGTTGAGCCAGGCGACCGAGACGGTGCGCGTACCCGTTTCAAGCCGGCCGATCGTCTGTGCTGTTGTCGGGGGTACGCAGCGCTGCGCGACTTCCTCGAGCGTCAGGCCCCTGGCGCGGCGAACTTCGCGGATGGCGGTGATCATAGCGCTTCCCAAATAACCGATGTGGTTAAATCACTTTCCTACAAGCGTGCCGATATGGCAAGGCTGATTCGCTGTTGTTGGGAGTGGCACATGCGCGAGCTGGTGGAACGGACGATCGAGGACGGATTTGTTATCCGTAATGCCCCGGCGCGCAAGACGGGGCGGCGGGTCACCGTGAATCTGGCTGAATCGCCGCTTGGCTGGTTGCGCGCACGCGGGCTGGTGGATCCGCGCCAGTTCGAAGCGGGGGAGCGGCTCCGCGACGATTACGAGATGGCGGCGCTGGGACCGCGGGTGACGATGCGATGGGACGCTGCGCCTGCCGCGCGGCGGGGCGGAATGCCGCATTGCGGGCTCGATCCCACGACCGCACAGATTGCGGCCAAGCGGCGGTTCGATGCGGCTGTGAAGGCAGCGGGGCCGGGCCTGGCCGATATCTTGTGGCGCGTGATCTGCGCCGGTGAAACGGTCCCGGTGGCGGAGAAGGCGCTAGGCTGGCCGGCGCGCGCCGGGCGGCTGGTGCTGACCCTCGCGCTCGATCGGGTGGCAAGCC
>CAZBYE010000058.1:0-13944 GCA_964496045.1 uncultured Stakelama sp. | reverse complement strand
ACATAGCCGGCCTCGGTCAGCGTCGTCGCATCGGCCATGGTGAAGGGCACGTCGAGGATGCGCGCCAGCGTCTGCGCCAGCAACGTCTTGCCGCAGCCGGTCGGGCCGACGAGCAGGATGTTGGACTTGCTTAGCTCGACATCGGCACCTTTGGCGCCGTGGTTGAGGCGCTTGTAGTGGTTGTGCACCGCGACCGACAGCACGCGCTTCGCGCGCGACTGGCCGATGACATAATCGTCGAGGACGTCGCAGATCTCCTGCGGCGTGGGGACGCCACCGTCCTTCTTGCTGACCAGCGCCGATTTGGTCTCTTCACGAATGATGTCGTTGCAGAGCTCAACGCACTCATCGCAGATGAACACGGTCGGTCCGGCGATGAGCTTGCGCACCTCGTGCTGCGATTTCCCGCAGAACGAGCAGTAGAGCGTGCTCTTCGAATCGCCGCCACTCAATTTCGTCATTCAATCACCTTTCGCACCAGAAGGGGTGCGTTCCTTTTCCGGGCGCATATCCTAACGCGCACCGGTAAACCCACAATAAAAATTCGGCAGCCCTAGCGAAGCGTCACGTCGTTCTGCCGCATCGCCTCGATATAGTCATGTGCGTCCTTAAGCCCAACCCCCGTCCGATCGCGCACCAGCTTGATCGCCATGATCGGGTTGCCGGTGTGAATCAGCTTCCAAAGTTCCTGTTTCAATTCCTCAGGAACCTCGACCTGCCCGACTGCCGCAACCGCTGCCGGTGCGGGCGATGGAGGCGCGGAACGTGCCGATTCGGAGCGGGGTGGAGCGATGAGGTCGCCCCGCTCCCCTGCCCTCCGGCGCAGTGCCCAGAAGAGCACTGCCAGCACGACGAGCGCGCCGCCGATCAGCAGGGGAAGCGGGATGTAGATCGCTCAGTCTCGTCGCTTAGGCCGCGCCGCCCTCGCCCTCAGCCGGCTGCGGACGCTTTTCATACACTTCGTCGACCAGACCGAAGGCCTTGGCCTCGTCCGCCTCGAGGAAGGTGTCGCGGTCCATCGCGCGCTCGATCTCCTCGAGCGACTTGCCGGTATATTTGACATACAGGTCGTTCATCCGGCGTTTGATACGCAGGATTTCCTTGGCCTGGATCTCGATGTCCGACGCCATGCCCTGCGCACCGCCCGAGGGCTGGTGGACCATGATGCGGGCGTTGGTGAGCGCGACGCGCAGGCCCGGCTCACCCGCGGCGAGCAGGAAGCTGCCCATCGACGCGGCCTGGCCGATGCACACCGTGCCGACGCGCGGACGGATATACTGCATGGTGTCGTGGATCGCCATGCCGGCGGTGACCACGCCACCTGGCGAGTTGATGTACATCCAGATGTCCTTCTTCGGGTTCTCGGACTCGAGGAAGAGCAATTGGGCGGTGATCAGCGAGGCCATATGGTCCTCGACCGGCCCGGTGATGAAGATGATGCGCTCACGCAGCAGTCGCGAGAAGATGTCGAAGCTGCGCTCACCGCGGCTCGACTGCTCGATGACGATGGGAACCAGCGCACCGGTGACGGGATCGGCGGTCATCTGACCGATAAGGGGATGCATGTGCGGGAATCTCGTGCGTTTGTGTTTGCCCGCGGACTACATCGGCGCTCGGCAAGCCGGGCGCAAGGGGGCAAGGTGGTGAACGCCGCAGGTTGCGCCCCGCCGCGCCTCACGCTCCCGCACGCGGAAGCCGTACGCGGACGGTGAAGATACCGTTCTCGCGCTCGAAGCCAATTTCGCCGCCATGGCTGCGCACCGCATCGCGGCTGATGGTGAGACCGAGACCGGTGCCGCCCGTCTCCCGCCCACGCGAACTTTCGAGCCGGACAAAGGGGGCAAAGGCGCGCTCGGCATCTTCGGGCGATATTCCAGGTCCGCGGTCGCGGAAGGCGATCGAGACCCAATCCGCGTCCGCGGTCAGCACGATATGCACTGCCTCGCCATATTTGCAGCCATTTGCGATCAGATTGGCAAAGGCACGCCGCATCGCGACCGGACGGCAGCGGATGTCGAAATGCTCGGGTCCCTCATAGACCACGTCCTCGCCCAGATCGTGATGTGTATCGGCAAGGCTGATGAGCATCGTCGCGAGGTCGACCGTTTTGGGCGGCTCCTGGTTCGCCTCCTCGCGCATGAAGGCAAGCGCCTCGGCGACCATCGACTCCATTTCGGCGACATTGGACCGGAGCTGATCGCGCTGATCCGAATCCTCGACATATTCGGCGAGCAGCCGCAGCCGGGTGAGTGGCGTGCGCAAGTCGTGCGAGATCGCAGCGAGCATCTGGACGCGCTCGTCGACGAAGCGCTTGAGGCGCTGTTGCATCGTGTCGAAGCTGCTCGCGATCGCGGCGAATTCAGGCAGGCGCATATCACCGATCAGCGTCGGTTCGCGATCGCGCCCCAGCCGTTCGGCGGCGCTGGCGAGGCGGGTGAGCGGTGCGACGATGCTGCGCGCCATCCAGATCGAGAAGATCATGAGGATCAGGAAATTGCCGGCGAAGGTCAGCACCATCCGCATCTGGTGCCAGCGGGCATCGGTCGTCCGCCGCGCGGTGACGATCAGCCATTGCCCGTCGGCGCGCCGCACTGCGATCTCAAGCCGGCCAAGCACGCTGCTGCGGTTGCTCGCCAGTTCCTCAGCCGTCAGCAGCGTCGGCACCTTTGGAATGATCGCGACGGCGGTGTCGGACGAGCGTTCCCAGGCATTGTCGCTGAACGTATCGGCCCAGACACGAACGTCCTGCTCCGGTTGCTCCAGCGCGGCGGCGATCGCGGAGCGCAGGCCGCCGGCAAACTCGGCACCCCGCCCGCCCTGCTCGAACGGCGGGGCGACCAAGGTCGTGAGCACGAGATAGTTCGACACATCGGCGGACCGCGGTGCGTCGGCGGGCGCACGCGCCTCATCCGCGACGGTCTTCACCAGCCAGTCGCGCTCGACCATCAGGAAGGGCGGCGGCGGGATCATCACGCGCAGCGACTGATCGAGCAGGAACGATGCCAGCACCGCGAGGATGATCGCGATCCCGAGCCGGACGGAGAGCTTGAGCCGGGGCAGCCGGGGCGTCATGCGACGGGCGCCGGCTCGACCGCGGCCGAGAAGAAATAGCCGCCATTGCGCACGGTCTTGATCAGCTCCGGCGCCTGCGGGTCGGCCTCGACCTTACGGCGCAGGCGACTGACCTGGACGTCGATGCTGCGATCGATGTTCAGACTGGAGCGGCCATGGACATAGTCGAGCAGTTGATCGCGGCTGAGCACCTGTTGCGGGTGCTGAACGAGCGCTGCGAGCAGATCGAACTCGCCGGTGGTCAGCTCGACCAGCGAGCCGCCGGGCGAGACCAGAGTGCGCCGGCCGGTATCGAGCACCCAGCCGGCGAAGTGGAAGCGATCGGCGAGGATCTCCGGCGTCGTGCTCGCCACCATTGCCGCGCGGCGCAGCGCAGCGCGGATGCGCGCGAGCAACTCGCGCGGATTGAACGGCTTGGCGACATAGTCGTCGGCGCCCAACTCAAGCCCGATCACGCGATCGGTATCCTCACCGCGTGCGGTAAGCAGGATGATCGGAATGTTGCTGCGTGCGCGCAGGCGCTGGCACAGGATGAAGCCATCGTCGCCGGGCATCATCACGTCGAGCACCACAACGTCGAAATTGAACTTGCCGATGAGGTCGGTCATCTGCCGCCCGTCCTCGGCCGCGGTCACGCGCAGGCCATTGTCGCTCAAATAGCGGGCCAGCATCGTGCGGATCTGCCGATCGTCGTCGACGACGAGAATGTGCGGGCTTTCCTGTCTTGCCATGACAACCGGATAGCGCCCGGCAAAAGCCAAGTCTGTAGCCGTAACAATCTGCAACAATCCGATACCGGCGCGAAATCGGGGGCGGCGGGGCGCGGCGTATAGCGCGGCTAGCTCAATTCCCGGGTCCAACCCCTTGGCCCCAATCCCCTGGAGTATCCCCGATGCCAGTCATGCTTGCACTCCACTGCCGCGTCAGTCTTCGTAGCGCACTGCCGCTCCTGATCGTTCCCGCCATTTGCCTGATCGCCACGCAGGCACGCGCACAGTCCGCCGACGGGCAGCAGCAGGGCGACTGGCAGGTGATGCTGGGCGCAGGCGGGATCTATGCGCCCGATTTCGAAGGATCGGACGAGTTCGAGTTCCAGCCCTTTCCCTTCGTTTCGGTCGAGTATCGCGATCTTGCGTATATCCGCGGCCCCGAGATCGGGGTGAACATCATCCGCCTGAAGCCAACGGAGGATTTCAGCATCAAGGCCGGACCGTTGGTGCGCTATCGCCGCGACCGGAAGGAAAAGCGCAACAAGGACCTGCGCGGGCTTGGCGATGTCGGTACCGCGATCGAAGCTGGCGGCGCGCTATCGTTCGAATATCGGCAGGCCTGGCTCCGCGTCTCGCTCGCCAAGGACGTCGCTGGTGGACATGAAGGGCTGGTCGGCGAAGGCGAGGCCGGCATCCGCTTCAATCTCAGCGACACGCTGATCGCATCGGCGAGCGCCAAGGCAAGCTGGGCCGACAAGGACTATATGGGGACCTATTTCGGGGTAACCGCGGCACAGGCGACGCGGAGCGGCCTGCCGGTCTATCGCGCCGAAAGCGGGCTCAAGGACGTCGGGGCCGGCCTCAACCTCAGCTACATGCTCGGCCAGAACTGGATGGTCACCGCGGTCGGCGGCTATTCGCGCCTGATGGGCGATGCCGCCGATGCGCCGCTGGTGGTGCGGCGCGGATCGCCCGACCAGTGGATGGGCGGACTGTTCGTCGCCTACCGCTTCTAGGAGCCGGCAAGCTCCTCCCTACCGCCTCCTCCTCCGCCGTACCCCCGGCGGGGGAGGTTTTCTATTTGAGGAGCGGGCCCGGCACGGCGAGATAGGCAAGCCGCCGCATCTCGCGCCGCCCGCGTACAACCGTATCGAGGATCAGCCCTGCGAACAGGCTGAGCGCCGACAGAATGACGAGGCCCGTCGCGAGAATTGCCGTCGGGAAACGTGGAACGAGACCGGTCTGCGCGTAAGTCAGCGCCAGCGGCACTGCCAGCACCAGCGCAAGCAGCCCGAACAGCCCCGCGACCCAGCCGAAGAACAGCATCGGCTTTTCGATTCGGTAGAGCGTCAGGATCGTCCGCGCGATGCGAAAGCCGTCACGATAGGTGGAAAGCTTCGACGCCGAGCCCTCCGGCCGGGCGAGATAGCGGGTCTCCACCTCCCCCACCGGCATCTTGAGCTCGAGCGCGTGGACGCTGATCTCGGTCTCGATCTCGAACCCCGCCGAGAGCACCGGGAAGCTCTTGACGAAGCGGCGCGAGAAGACGCGATAGCCTGAAAAGATATCGGTGAAGCTGCGCCCGAACAGCCGCGCGAGCAACCCGGTCATCATCCGATTGCCGAGGACGTGACCACGGCGATAGGCGTCGGCGGCTTCATGGATACGCGTGCCGACGACCATGTCGAGGCCCTCGGTCAGGACCTTGTCGATCATCGCGGGCGCAGCCGTTGAATCATAGGTCGCGTCGCCATCGGCCATGACATAGATGTCGGCATCGACATCGGCGAACATGCGGCGGACGACATTGCCCTTGCCCTGCATCCGCTCGCTGCGGACGATCGCCCCGGCCTGGCGCGCCACCTCGATCGTGCGGTCGCGGCTGTTGTTGTCGTAGACGTAGATGGCAGCGCCGGGGAGCGCGGCGCGGAAGGCCGCGACGGTCTGTCCGATCGCGGCTTCTTCATTGTAGCAGGGCAGGATCACTGCGATGCGCGGTTCGGTCACGCCATTCCCCACTTCGTCATCCCGGCCTTGTGCCGGGATCCACCGGGAGGCTGAGCGCATCGCAGGAGCCTCTTGCTCTTAGTCTGCGGCACCGTGGACCCCGGCACAAGGCCGGGGTGACGGTTGGACTTGGAAAGCCTTAGTCGGCCTTCTTCTTGGCCGGGGCCTTCTTCTTCGGCGCTTCCTCAGCCGCGTCGTCGGCCTTGGCAGCTGCCTTCTTGGCCGGAGCCTTCTTCGCAGGCGCTTCGGCTTCCTCAGCCGCAGCTTCCTTCTTGGCGGCAGCCTTCTTGGCCGGCTTCACGTCCTCGGCAGCGGGAGCCTCATCCTTCTTGGCCTTGGCCTTCTTCGCCGGCTTGTGATCGTGGTCATGGTCGTGACCGCAGCCCGGGCCGTGCACGTGAGGAACGGCGCCCTCTTCGCTCTCGATCGCGGCTTCCAATTCCTCGCGGGTCACTTCACGCTCGGTCACGTCGGCCTTCTCGAACAGGAAGTCGACGACCTTGTCCTCGTACAGCGGCGCGCGCAGCTGAGCAGCAGCCATCGGCTCCTGCTGGATATACTGGACGAAGCGCTGCTGATCCTCGGGGCGGTACTGCTGAGCAGCCTGGGCGATCAGGCGGTTCATTTCCGCCTGGCTCACTTCCACGCCGTTCGCCTGGCCGATCTCCGACAGGAGCAGGCCAAGGCGCACACGACGCTCGGCGATCGCCTGATAGTCGCCCTTCTCGGCTTCGAGTTCCGCCTTAGCGGCCTCGGGGTCTTCCTCGTGGCTCGCTTCGTGCTCGAGCTGTGCCCAGATCTGCTGGAACTCGGCCTCGACCATCGACGGCGGGACCGGGAAATCGTGGCCCGCGGCAAGCTGGTCGAGCAGCTTGCGCTTCATATAGGTGCGCGTCAGGCCGCCGGTCTCGCTTTCGAGCTGGCCCTTGAGGATGCCGCGCAGCTGATCGAGGCTCTCGAGACCGAGGTTCTTGGCGAACTCCTCGTCGACCTTGGTCTCGCCCGAGGTCTTCACTGCGGTGATCTTGAGGTCGAAGGTCGCTGGCTTGCCGGCGAGCGTGTCGACGCCATAATCCTCAGGGAAGGTCACTTCGATCTGCTTCTCGTCACCGGCCTTCACGCCGACGATCTGGTCCTCGAAGCCCGGGATCAGCCGACCGGTGCCGATCTCGACCGCCATCGCCTCACCAGTGCCGCCGTCGAAGGCGACGCCGTCGACCTTGCCGACGAAGTCCATCGTAACCTGGTCGCCCTGCTTCGCCTTGTAGCTCGCCTTCGCGTCTTCCCAGGCCTTCTGCTGGCCCGCGATCTGCGAAAGCTGCGCATCGATCGCGCTCTCGTCGACGGGGACGAGCAGGCGCTCAAGCTTCAGGCCCTCGATCGAAGGGGTCGGAACCTCGGGGAGCACTTCGAGCTCGACCTTCACCTCGGCATCCTTGCCCGGCGTAAAGTCGCCTTCGAGGCTGACCGACGGCTGCATCGCAGGACGCAGCTTGTGGTCGGCGAGCAGCTTCTGCACGCCTTCCTGGATCGTGGTGTTGAGCGCGTCCTGAGTCAGCGCTTCGCCGTGCATCTTGCGAACGAGGTTCGTGGGAACCTTACCGGGGCGGAAGCCCGGCATCCGGATCTGAGGCGCCACGCGCTTGACCTCGGCATCGACACGCGAATCGATGTCCTTCGCGGTGATCTTCAGGGTGTAGGCGCGCTTCAGGCCCTCGTTCAACGTCTCGACAGTCTGCATTTCTTTCAGGCTTCCTGCTCTGGAAGTGGAATCGATTTCGCGGCGTCGCCATTCGCGCCGGGGCGGAGACTGGTGCGGGCGAAGGGACTCGAACCCCCACATCTTGCGATACTGGTACCTAAAACCAGCGCGTCTACCAGTTCCGCCACGCCCGCATTCAGGGACACCGCAGGTCGGCGCGCTCTATAGCAAGGCAGGTGGCGGGAGCAAGCGATGATGCACATGCGCTGTGACAGCCGCGGTGCGAAGCAGGACGTGCGTCGATGAACCAGCGCGCGGCGCGATGCGTTGACCGGGGCAAAGGAGTTAAACCGATGCCCGTCGAGCCACCGATCCCCCCCGCGAAACCCAGCGTACCGCCCCCTGAGGCACCGCCGATGCCGCAGCCCGGCCAGCCGACGCCCGGCGGACCGGAGATCCACCCGCCCCAGCCCGACATCGACGTGCCCGCACCGGTGCCGCAGGGCGATCCGCCCGCGACGCCGATGCAGCCGGTGGCGTGAGGATCAGCCGAAGCTTGCGGTATCCACCAGAGCGTGGAAATCGCTGATGGTTCGATCAAAATAATGGAGCCGGGGCGCATCAAAGGTAATCATGTAGAGATTTCCCTTGATGATTACGGCCCGCGCCTCCCCCTTGCGAGTCAGCTCATCTCCGTCCGTGTAGCTGTAAGTGAACCGCACGCCATCCTGTCCCAGAAACTTCACCGGCTCAGTCGAGTTGACCGCAAAGGCTCCGATCTGCCTGTAGGCGCGATAGGTCGTTTCCAGCAGTTCCGGCACCTCAACCAGAAGCGTGGTACCGGTGAATTTCGGGAGCGGCTCTTTCTTCTTGCTCCGCTCTTTCACCAACGGATTGCCGGGCGCGATACCGCCATAGAAGGTGACATCGTTCAGTTGGCCACCGTCTAGCGTCCAACTTTCAGTATTCTTCCCGATCCTGGCGCTCAAGCGGTTCCAATCGCGCGACGGCGTGACCGAAAGCGTCGATTCGGCGACTGCGACCTTCACGCCCTTTGCACGAAGCTTATGGGCGTCAGCCGCGGTGGCGAGCAGAAGTGCGGGAATGACTGCAAGGGCAAGCACGACCTTCGAGCGCAGAAAAGTCAATTTGGGGCCCCTTCTTTTGGAAGCATCAAACGGATCATACCGGCGTCCGATGCCTCAGGCTTGAGTTCGAGATACTTGCGTAGCGAAGCCTGTCCCTCGGACGGGCGCGCGGTCTTGAGCAGCGAGAGGCCGAGGCCGCGATGCGCATTGGCCAGTGCCGGATCGAGTTGGACAGCAGACTGGTAGAACTCCGCTGCGTTAACCAGATCGCGCGGGTGACCACGCAACCGATAGAGCTCGCCGCGCGCAAACCACAGTGTGGCAGTCCACCCGCTTTCGGCAAGCGACTGAATCAAGTACTCGCTTGCGCCGAAGTCATTGAGCTTGACCTGGTCTTCCAGGAAGATCGGCAACCAAGCGGCCATAGCTTCGCGGTAACGATCGGCGCCATCCTCGCGCGAACGACCGGCGGGATCCGCCAACGCAGCCATCATAGCGGCCCGCTCTGCCTCTGGCGGATGCGAGGCTGTGAACGCGATCGCATTGAAATTCGGCTTCTTCAGGCCCTTTACGCGCGCTGACGCTTCGATTTCTCCCATCACGTTCCGCCAGACATCCGAAGCGGCGTGAGGTCGCAGGGCGCTCTTGTTCAAGTAACCGATACCGAGCAGGTCGGCCTCGCGCTCCTGATCTCTATTGTATCGGAAGAACCCGCCATAAATCGACAGCTCGAGATTGCCGTACGATCGTCGCACATCATAGCTCGGCGCCATGCTCGCCAACAGGGCTCCCCACATCAGAATGTCGGTTGCTGCCCTGCGTGCCTTGAAGTCATTAACGCTGTGGCGCTGTTCATAGTGACCGAATTCATGGCCTAGTATCGCGCCAAGCTCAGCCTCGTTGCGCAGACGAAGCAGCAGGCCACTGTAGACCCGCATCGTTCCGTTTGCGACCATTGTAGCGTTGAACGTCGGCTCACGCAGGATATAGATCCGAACAGACTTGCAACGATCCGTTCCCACAGTGTCGCACAATACCCGCCTGACATAGGAAGTCAGCTTCTCGTCCTGGATGACGAGGGTGGATGCCGCCAGCTTTCGTTCGGCCTCATCATCCTCGCGCCAAATACCGATCTCGTCCACGCCCTGCGGTTGGTAGGCGCCGACATAGGGCGGAGGGAGCGGCGCGATCTGTGCGGCTGCAGGGATTGCCATGGTCGCTGCCCAAGCGCTGACGATCGCAGCGCCGTACCGTCTCATTTTGCGGCGACTTTGGCCGGCACGCTGCCGGGGAAGTCCTCAAGCAGTTGCTGGACGCGCTTCTCCGAGCCATCGACCTCGCGGACATCACCGCCCATCTGCCCGTCCGCGTTGAGCCAGAGGAGGTCGCCGGTCCTAAGATCGATCAGCCCGGCAAAGCCCAGATGCTCGCCCGACGTAACTGGAATACCCGGGCCGATTGCCGCCAAGATCTGCAGCACCTTACGCCCGGTCGAACCGTAAGCGTCCTTGTTGTAGATAAACAAGGCGTAGTCGGCGTCCTTAGCGCCTGGCAGATCGGCAACCCCCGTGCCCATCGACCAGTCAAACACCTCCGCCTTGTTATCCCGCTTCTTGGTCGGCAGGCGATTTCCGGCAAAGAACTGATACTCGATCACCGCCTGAGAAATCGCGCTGAACAGAACCATGTGTTCCTGGAGGTTTCTGGCGTCATCGCCATAGGCCTCGGGCGCAATGATCACTTCATTGCCCAGTTTCCTCTGGAACTTCTCCAGTGCAGCCTGAATGTTCGCCTTGGCCCGTTCGGTCCATTCCGCATTCGGCTCAAATACGCCCCCGGTCGATTGCGCACCGACGCGCACAGAAGGCCGAAAGACAAGAATCTTCTTGTTGCTGTTGGCAGTCAGCTCGAAGCCCTGTTTAGCGGCCGACTTCTCCTGCGCGGTTACTGGCACCGCCATAGAACATAGCACCGCCGCAGCACCGCCAAGCGCGATTTTCCTGAACATCCGCCCCCCAAAGGCGCCGAATCAATCCCCCGATCGGCACAAGGCAAATGGTATCCAGAGTCGGTTTGCTTGCAAGACGGATTCTTTGACTAGAATTTCACGCGCTAGCGGGTGCAGAATTCCACGAAGCGCTTGATCGCCTGCTTGCCCCTGGCAGTACCGGTCATGCCGGTCACGCTGCCTGTCGCGGTCATCCGCAGCCAGCCATTAGCGGCGAAGGCGCGGATGAACGGCGCATCGCCAACAACTTCCCGAGAGGTGAAGTGCGGCGGCTCGTCCTCGTTCGCCTCGGTCGTGCCGGGAAGGCGCAGGGTCTGCGGGCCCGATGTCAGCACGATCGCTTTCAGCGCCGGATCGCCACCGGAAATGCTCGCAAAAATGCGGTTACCGCCCTGCTCGCAGCTGAAGTTAAGTGGTTGGTCGTCGGTGCCGTCGACCTCATAGGCGAGGATCGCGCTCGACACCCGGTCCTCGTCGATGCGGATCGCCCAGTCATAGCCGTCGCTGACCGGCGGCGGGGTTACGCGTTGTGCCATCGCCGGGCCAGCGAAGAGCAGGCCGAGCGCGCCCGCGGACAGGAACGACATCTGCTTCATCAGCCAGCGAGCGCCTTCTTGAGCAGATCGTTGACCACGCCCGGATTGGCCTTGCCGCCCATCGCCTTCATCGTCTGGCCGACGAAGAAGCCGAACAATGCCTCCTTGCCGCCGCGATACTGTTCGAGCTGGCCGGGGTTCTTGGCGAGGACCTCGGCGATCACTGCCTCGATCGCGCCGGTGTCTGAGGTCTGTTTGAGGCCACGCTCTTCGACGATCGCGCCGGGGTTCTGGCCGGTTTCGAGCATGATCTCGAACACCTGCTTGGCTAGGCTGCCCGAGAGCGTGCCGTCGGCGACGAGACCGAGCAGCTCGGCGGCCTGCGCAGGGCTGACCGGGCTATGCTCAATATCCTTGCCCAGCTTGTTGAGCGCGCCGAACAGTTCCGAGGTGACCCAGTTGGCCGCCGCGGGACCCTTGGCGCCGGCGTCGAGCAGCGCATCGAAATAGCGCGCCGATTCGACCTCGGCGGTCAGCACGCCGGCATTATACGGGGTGATGTCGAGCGCGAGGTAGCGCGCACGCTTGGCGTCGGGCAGCTCCGGAAGCGAGGCACGGCAGGCGTCGAGAAACGCGTCGTCGAGCTCGAGCGGGAGCAGGTCGGGGTCGGGGAAATAGCGATAGTCGTGCGCATCCTCCTTGGAGCGCATCGACCGCGTCTCGCCCTTGTCCGGGTCGAACAGGCGGGTTTCCTGGACGATCTTGCCGCCGCTCTCGAGCACGTCGATCTGGCGCAGCGCCTCGATCTCGACCGTCTGCATGACGAAGCGGACCGAGTTGACGTTCTTGGTCTCGGTGCGGGTGCCGAATTCCGCGCCGGGCTTGCGCACCGAGACGTTGACGTCGGCGCGCATCGAGCCCTGATCCATATTGCCGTCGCACGAACCGACATAGCGCAGGATCGAGCGCAGCTTCGACAGATATGCCCCCGCCTCGGCCGGCGAGCGCATGTCGGGCTTGGAGACGATCTCCATCAGCGCGACGCCCGAGCGGTTGAGGTCGACATAGGAGAGGCGCGGATGCTGGTCGTGCATCAGCTTGCCGGCGTCCTGCTCGACATGGATGCGCTCGACGCCAATCGTCTTGGTCGAGCCTTCGACCTCGATCTCGATCTCGCCCTCACCCACCAGCGGATGGTAGAGCTGGCTGATCTGGTAGCCCTGCGGCAGATCGGCGTAGAAATAATTCTTGCGGTCGAACCGTGACCATTTGTTGATCTGCGCGTCGATCGCCATGCCCGTGCGCACCGCCTGACGGATGCACTCGCGGTTCGGGACCGGGAGCATGCCCGGCATCGCCGCGTCGATCAGCGACACCTGCGTGTTCGGCTCGGCGCCGAACTCGGTCGCGGCGCCCGAGAAGAGCTTGGCGTTGGACGTGACCTGGGCGTGGACCTCGAGGCCGATCACGACCTCCCACTCACCGGTTGCGCCTTTGATGCGGTATGCGGATTCGCTCATTTATTTCGGCCCTGCCTGTGCCGTCTTACTCGGGGCTTCCGCTTCGATTTCGTGGGCACGAAACCATGCTTTGGCCTTTTGAATACCTGTCGAATGAGTTCCACGCCGCCTTCGAAAATCACTTCAAGGAACAAGCGAGCGAGGATCTCCCCCATCCTACCACCATTGCTCCGGCTGCGCCGTGAACCCGGCGCGCTGTTCGATCGCGAGCGACGCGTTGAGCACGCCCTGCTCGTCGAACGGCTTGCCGATGATCTGCAGGCCGAGCGGGAGCCCGTCCTTGTCGAGGCCGCCGGGCACCGACATCGCCGGGATCCCGGCGAGCGAGGACGGCACGGTGAAGACGTCGTTGAGATACATCGCCAGCGGATCGGCCGACTTCTCGCCCAGCGCGAACGCCGCCGATGGGGCGGTCGGGGTGAGCAGCAGGTCGCACTGCGCCCAAGCCTTCTCGAAATCCTGCGCGATCAGCGTGCGAACCTTCTGCGCCTGTGTGTAATAGGCGTCGTAGAAGCCCGCCGAGAGCACATAGGTGCCGATCAGGATGCGGCGCTGCACTTCGGGGCCGAAGCCCGCCGCGCGGGTCGCGGCGTACATTTCCTGAAGGTTCGCACCATCGGGCAGGTCGCGCTGGCCGTAACGCACGCCGTCATAGCGCGCGAGGTTCGACGAGGCTTCGGCCGGGGCGATGATGTAATAGGCCGGGAGCGCGTATTTGGTGTGGGGCAGCGAGACCTCGACGATCTCGGCGCCCGCGTCCTTGAGCCAGTCGATACCCTGCTGCCACAGCGCCTCGATCTCGGCCGGCATGCCGTCGACTCGATATTCCTTGGGGATGCCGACCTTCTTGCCGCGCAGGTCGGCGGAAAGGCCCGCTTCCCAATTGGGCACGGCCATGTCGAGCGAGGTCGCATCCTTGACGTCGAAGCCCGCCATCGCCTCAAGCATGATCGCGCAGTCGCGCACGTCACGCGCCATCGGCCCGGCCTGATCGAGCGAGCTGGCGAAGGCGACGACGCCCCAGCGCGAGCAGCGACCATAGGTCGGCTTGATGCCCGAGATGCCGGTGAACGCCGCAGGCTGGCGGATCGAGCCGCCGGTGTCGGTGCCGGTCGCGGCAGGGACGAGCCGCGCGGAGATCGCCGATGACGAGCCGCCCGACGAGCCGCCAGGCGCCAGCGCAGCATTGCCGCCGTCCTTGCGCCGCCAGGGCGAGATGACGTTGCCGAAATAGCTGGTCTCGTTCGACGAACCCATCGCGAACTGGTCGAGATTGAGTTTGCCGAGCATGCCGGCGCCCG
>CAZBYE010000057.1:0-13990 GCA_964496045.1 uncultured Stakelama sp. | reverse complement strand
GTCCCACGGCAGGTCGTAGGCGAACACCGCGCTGGTCGAATCGGCGAAGGTCAGGCCCTCGCGATCTGCGGGAATCCAGTCGCCATCGGGGACGCGCACGCCGCTGGTGGTGCCGTTCCAGGTGAACAGCACGTCGTCGGCGAAATTGACCTGGCTGAGGTCGGGAAGCTGGCCGTAATCGGCGCGGATCACCGTGGGATCGAGCTTGAGCTGCTTGACGGCATCGGTGACCCAACCTTCACCGAAGCTCTCCCAGGCGAGCGTCGTCACGCCGCGCGCGCCGAGCATCGTCCACATCGCCATCTCGAACGCGCCGGTATCCGAACCGGGGACGATGCCGATGCGATGCGTGTCGGGCAGCTTCAGCATCTCGCGCATCAGGTCGATCGCGTACTGGAGACGCGTCTTGCCGAGCTTCGAGCGATGCGAGCGGCCGAGGACTTCGATGTTGAGCTTTTCGGCGGACCAGCCCGGGGGCTTGGCGCAGGGGCCGGAAGAGAAATGGGGGCGAGCCGGCTTGATGGCGGGCTTGGCAGGCGCAACTGTGGCGTCGGTAACAATAGTCTCAGTCATTTAGTCTCTCCTTGCAGAGAGCACGCGCGGCGTTGGGACCGCGTGGCCCGTCGGCGGCCCTAAAGATGGCGACGGCGAAGTCAAGCGAAGAGCCGGGCAAAACGGGATTCGGACGCGAATCCGATTCGGCGCGGCCGCCGGTTAACCGATGTGCAAAACCCTGTTCTCTAGATATCGCGGATGGAGCCGCTGTTCGCCGCGTTCGGATATGTCCTTGCGAGCTGCATCAATCAGCTCGGCGGCACATTTTTGTTGCCCGGTTCGACCTATTCGCTCGGTGCGCTCGCAGCGTCGCTGGTCCTGTTCGTGGTGCTGATGATCCCGATGCGGCGCAGAAGGCGAACGCAGCTGAGGGTGGTTGCGCGCGTGATGCTGCCGCGGCGCCTGTTCCGCAGTGCGTCGGGACGTCTCGACCTCGCCTATTTCGTGCTGGGAATTCTCTTTTCCGGGCTTCTGATCGGGTGGGCAGTCTTCTCGGCCGATCAGGTTCGCGGCCTGGTTACGGGCGTGATCGGGGCGCCGGGCGCGCAGATTCTCCCGCTCTGGGCGAGTGCGGCGATTGCGACGCTGGTTCTCTTCATCGCCTATGAGTTCGCCTATTGGCTCGATCACTGGCTGATGCACCGCATCCCGTTGCTGTGGCGTTTCCACAAGGTGCATCATCAGGCCGAAAGCCTGTCGCTGCTCACCAATGGGCGTGTCCATCCGGTCGAGACGATCCTCTTCTTCAACCTTCAGGCTCTGGTGCTGGGGCTGACCGGCGCGGCGCTGGAGCAAGTGCTGGGGGCCGGGTTCAGCCCCTGGTCGCTGGGCGGGACCAATTTGCTGATCATGCTCGCGGCAGTCCTCGTCACCCACCTTCAGCATTCGCATCTGTGGGTCCGGTTCGGCCCGCGATGGGGGCGCGTGCTACTCGGGCCTGCGCACCACCAGATTCACCATTCGGCGGATCCGGGGCATTTCGACCGCAATCTCGGGTCGAGCCTCGCATTGTTCGACCGGCTGTTCGGTACCTTCCATATGCCCGAAGCGAAGCGCGAACCGCTTCGCTTCGGTGTCGATGACGGCGAGACCGATCCGCATGGCGTGCGCGCGGCACTGTTCGCGCCTTTTCTTCCCGAGCCGCGGCCGGGCGGGATTCTCCAGCCCGGCACTTGATGCTAGAACACCCCTATGCGGGTGGTGCGTGTTGCGGTTCCGGTTCTGTCGTTCCTGTTGCTCGCCGGCTGTCTGTTCGGCGGCGGGCGCGAGGAACCGTCACGCCGTCCGGCGGTGCGTCCCGATCCACGCGGGCCGGTGACCCTGAACCTGCCGACCAGCCGCGAGACGCAGCAATGTTTTGCCGATCTGTCGCGACAGGATGTGCGGTTCAGCCCGCTGCCGGACCGCGACTATGGCGGCGGCTGTCAGGTGATCGGCGCGGTGCAGCTGATCGACATCGGGCTGCCGGTGACCAACCTCAAGGGCATGCGCTGTCCGCTCGCGCGCAACTTCATCGCGTGGCTCCGCAACGCCGCGGCTCCGGCTGCGCGCGAAATCCTGGGTGGTGAGCTGGTGCGGGTCGAGACGATGGGCAGCTATTCGTGCCGGGGGATCATCGGCGGCGGCCCGGTTTCGGCAGGGCGCGTTTCCGAACACGGTCTCGCCAATGCTGTCGACGTTTCAGCGTTCGTGCTGGCCGACGGGCGGCGGATCACGGTGAAGCAGGGCTGGCGCGGCGCGGAGGACGAGCGGGAGTTCCTGCAGGCGATCCATCGTTCGGCCTGCCGGCGGTTCGCGACAGTGCTGAGTCCCGACTATAACGCCGCGCACCACGACCACCTCCATTTCGACATGGGGCGGGGGCCTTTCTGCCGTTGAGGATTTGATTTAAGCGTCGCGGATGACAGACACCAAAGTCCCCTCGCGCGTTTTTCCGCGCGCACGCCAGGATGCCGAGACCGCCGCTACGGGCGTGTCGACCCCGCAGACCGAGCATCCCGCCTATCGCCTCGCCTTTCAGGACATGGATTTCCTGCTGCGCGAGGATCTGCGTCCGGTGCGCTTCCAGCTTGAGCTGCTCAAGCCGCAGCTGTTGCTCGATGAGGCGCGGATCGCTTCGACCTTCGTCATCTATGGTTCGGCGCGAATCCCCGAGCCGTCCAAGGCGCAGGCGCTGCTTGATCTGGCGACCGACGACCAGTCGCGCCGGATCGCCGCACGGCTGATCGAAAAGTCCAAATATTACGACGTCGCGCGCGAACTGGCGGGGCTGGCGAGCTGCTACCCGCTCGACACCGACGGCGAGCGTCATTTCGTCGTTTGTTCGGGCGGCGGCCCGTCGATCATGGAAGCGGCGAATCGTGGCGCCACCGAAAAGGGCTGCGAATCGATCGGGCTCAACATCGTGCTGCCCCACGAACAGGCGCCGAACGAATATGTGACGCCGTCGCTGTCGTTCCAGTTCCACTATTTCGCGCTGCGGAAGATGCATTTCCTGCTGCACGCGCGCGCAGTGGCGGTGTTCCCGGGCGGGTTCGGCACGTTCGACGAATCGTTCGAGCTGCTGACGCTGATCCAGACCGGCAAGATCGCGCCGATCCCGGTGCTGTTCTACGGCAAGGACTTCTGGAATCGCGTCGTCAATTTCGAGGCGCTGTGCGAGGAAGGCGTGATCTCCCCACGCGACCTCAACCTGTTCCACTTCTGCGAGACCGCCGAAGAAGGCTGGGAAATCGTCCAGAAATTCTACGAGGACAAGAACGGGGGCTAAGCGTCTCGTCGGGAATGCGCGAAGGCGCATTCCCACGGCGCAAGCGCTTCGGCCCGGCTGCCTGCAGGATATCCCGCAGGCAGCCGGGCCGAAGCCGTTCTCGAAAAAGCGCTTAGTGTGCCTTGGGTGCTTCCGCTGCCGGCTCGGCGGCGTTGCCGGCAGGCGCAGCCGCGTTGCCTGCGGGCGCAGCGGCATTGCCTTCGCCCTCAGCCGCGGCGGGTGCTGCTTCGGCCGCGGGAAGCGGCAGGTTCGAACCCTGCGCGTTCAGATATGCGATGACGTTGGCGCGCTCCTGCGGATCCGACAGACCTGCAAAGGTCATCTTCGTGCCGGCCGCATACTTGCGCGGTGACGCCAGCCAATGATCCATCGCTTCGAAGGTCCAATTGCCCGGAACGGCCTTCAGCGCGTCGGAATAGGCGAAGCCTGCGACATGGCCATGGGCCTTGCCCATCGCCGCCCATAGATTCGGGCCGACGCCGTTGGCGCCGCCGCTGGTGATGGTGTGGCACGCTGCGCACTTGGCGAACGACGCCTGGCCCTTGGCTGCATCGGCCTTGGCAAGACGGTTGGCGATCGGCTCGACGGCCTTCTCGGCGCCGCCCTCGGCGCCATCGGCGCTCTCGACCGGATAGCCGGCCTTTTCGGGCTTCTCGCTCTGATAGATCATGCCGCTGGCGATCGACAGGCCCAGCGCCGAGGCACAGCCGAACAGGACCCAGCCTGCGATCGTGTTCATGCGATTGTCCATTGCGCGCCGTATGCCCCAGATTTGAAGTAAACTTTGGCGGTTCCTTTAGAGTGGGCTTTTGCGCATCGCAACCCGGGCTTGCTCCGCATTTCACAGGCCGCTAATCGCGCCCGCCAATGGAACATTTCGCCGCGCCCGCACGCCCGATCGTCGAACGCATGACGCAAGCCGCGCTTGCCGAGCCCAAACGCGCTGTCGCGTTTCAGGGCGCGCCGGGCGCCAATTCGCACATGGCGGCGCTTGAAGCCTTCCCGACCGGCCTGCCTCTGCCCTGCTTCAGCTTCGAGGACGCGATCGACGCGGTGCGCGAAGGGAACGTCGATTGCGCGATGATTCCGATCGAGAATTCGCTGCACGGTCGCGTCGCGGACATTCACTTCCTTCTCCCCGAATCCGGCCTCGTCTTCATCGGTGAGCATTTTCTGCCGATCCGCTACGCGCTGATGGGGTCTGGCGAGCGTTCGGGCGTGCGTCAGGCGATGAGCCACCCGCAGGCGCTCGGCCAGTGCCGTCTCTGGCTCAAGGCGCAGGGGATCGCACCGCTTTCCTACCCCGATACCGCCGGCGCGGCCGCAGTGGTCGCCGAGGCGAACGATCCGGCAGTCGCCGCGCTCGCCCCGCCGGGTGCCGCGGCGCTCTATGGCCTGACGATCTTCGAGAACGACGTCGCCGACGCCGATCACAACATGACGCGCTTCGTCATCCTCGCGCGCTCGGCACCACCGCTGCGCGAGCACGGCATGTTCATGACCACCTTCGTCTTCGAGGTGAAGAATGTCCCCGCCGCGCTCTACAAGGCGCTGGGCGGCTTCGCGACCAACGGGGTCAATATGACCAAGCTGGAAAGCTATCAGCGCGGCGGCAGCTTCGCTGCGACCGAATTCTATTGCGACATCGTCGGCCGTCCGGGCGATCCCGCGGTCGATCGCGCGCTCGACGAGCTTCGCTTCCATACCAAGTCGATGCGCGTGCTCGGCACCTATCCGCAGGCGCGCGCGCGGCCCGAATAGCCTCTCGCCGACGCTTTCCCGGCCTGCTACGCGGTTGCAGGGCATAGGGGGACGCATGCGCGACGAATTCGAGCTCGAGGATGAGGGCGAAGCGCGCGCGCGGAGCGCCCTGCTCGGCTGGCCGCTGCTGATCACGCTGCTGAGCTGCCTCGCGCTGATCCTTGCCGCAGCGTTCGCACCGACACTGCTGCCGCGCCTCGACTTCTGGACGATGGTGCTGGCCGGTGCGGGGATCGGACTTGCACTTTGGCTGCTGGTGCTGCTCGCGGGAAGCCGAACGCGGCAATGGTTTGTCGTGGGCGGCGCATTGATTGCCCTCCCGCTGACCGGCGCGCTGGCGGGGCTGGGGGCGGGCCGTATCCACGTCGCCCGAGCGTCGATCGACGCCCGGACCTTTGCCGAAGTGGACATTGCCACGGACGGCAAGGCGAGCGTGCCGGGCGCCGCGGCGGATCGCGGCATTGCATCCGCTGCGCTTCTCGCTGCGATCCGTGAGGCGGAGAAGGACGATCGCGCTTATGGCGAGGCGATGGGGAAGTTCAATCTGGGCGTGCTGAGCAGTCCCTATCTGCTCCAGCAGGCGCCGCAGATTCTTGCGGATTGCCCGTCGATCTCGGGACTCGAACAGGTCGCGCGCGATCAGGACAAGCGCGCGCGTGAACGCATCGCGCAGCTTGTCGCCGCCGTCGATCGTTCGGAGCTGCCTGCGGAGGCTAAGCCCGGCGCACGCCAGATCGCCGCCGCGGGGGACGCGGATGCGATGCTGGCGACCCGGCTCGAAGTCATTCGCGCCAGCCGCGCGCAATGCGAGCTGCTCGCGCGCCGGACCTGGCACAATGCAGCGGGTTATTTCGGCTTTTCCGGCGACGGCGACCGGGCGCAGTTCGGGGCGACGACAAAGCGGCTGATGACGGCGGCAGGCGAGATCGAGGCGCTTCAGCGCAAAGCAAAGGATCAGCGGATCGCAGGCCGCGAGCAGGTCCGCGAAGCGCTGATGCGCTAGCCAGGGGTTCGCGTCAGGAAGGCGCGGATCAGCGGCACGATCTGTTCAAGATGCGTCTCGAGCAGCCAGTGCCCGCCATCGTCGAACAGATGCAACCCGGCGTCGGGCAGATCGCGCAGCCAGGCGCGCCCCGCCGCTTCGGGCATGAAACCATCGCGCGGCCCCCACAGAATCAGCGCGGGCGGCTGGTACTCGCGCAGATACGTCTGATATCGCGGGAACCAGTCCCGATTCGCGCGCAGCCCGGCGATGACATCGCGATAGAGGCTGCGCCGTTGCGGATCGGTCAGCGCCCAATGCAGCGTCCACAGATCGGGTGGAATACGTTTGGCGACCTCGCCCGCAGTGCCGCCGATGAACTCGTGGCGGTAACCGTCGAGGGTGATGGCATCGGCCAGCGCGGCCTTTCGCTCGGGTGTGGGATCGTCCCAATATTGTTTGAGCGGGCCATAGTTCGGACCCAGCGTGTCTTCGTAGATGTCGCCGTTCTGGACGATGATCGCGATGATCCGTTCCGGGTGCGCGATGGCGAAGCGCAGGCCGATCTGCGATCCGAAATCGTGCAGCCAGATCGAAACGCGCTCGACGCCGAGCCGGTCGAGGAGGCGCGCGAGGAACGCGGCATAGCCGTCGAAATCATGCGCGAAATCGGCCGGCGTCGCGCTGTGCCCCCAGCCCGGGAAATCCGGAGCGAGGGTGCGCCAGCGATCAGCGAGCGCGGGCATCAGATTGCGATAGACGAACGACGATGCGGGATAGCCGTGCGGGAGCAGCAGCACCGGCGCATCGGCGGGGCCGGCCTCGCGGTAGAAGATGTCGACGCCGGCCACGTCGACCCGGCGATGATGAACCGGGGGCATGGCGGTTCGAACGCGCCAGCGCCGGGCTGGTTCAGTCTGGCGGCGGCCTGCGCAGCACGGCGAACAGATAGGCTTCGATCGCGACGAACGGACCGGCCAGCGCCGCCGCTCCGGGCCAGCCCGCCAGTTCATGCCCGAAGGCGCCGACGCCCCACACAAGCACGATCAGGCTCTGCGCCAGTGACGAGGCGCCAATCCCGCGCAGCACCGGATCGCGGTGATAGCCGATCCAGAACGCCCAGCGGCCCAACACCCAGGTGATCGTGGTCGCCGCGACCATGCGCAGATCGCCGGCATAGACGCCGAGCAGTGCCAGCCCGGGCGCGAACACCCAGAATTGCTCGAGCGTGTTCGAGACATAACGCTGGTTGACGATCAGACGCCGCGAATCGGCCCCGGCAAGCGGATCGATCGCGCGCGAAAACAGCCGCTCATGCGCGACCGCCTCGATTCCCGGCAGGAACGCGAGCAGTGCCGCCGCACCGATGCACCCCAGTACGAAGCGCATCGGATCGACGGTGACCGGCGGCAGCCCGTGCGCCAGCGCGAGCCACAGCCCAATCGCGACCGGAACCGATAGCCCCACGGCTACCGCCAGTCGCGATTGCGCGGACATCAGTCGGCGAACAGCAGCACGGGGGTTTCGAGCAGCTTGCGCAGCGCCTGCACATAGCTTGCCGCATCCCAGCCATCGACGACGCGATGGTCGCAGCTGATCGACAGGTTCATCAGCTTGGCGCGAACGATGTCGTCGCCGACGAAAATCGGCCGCTCGACGATCTTGTTGGGGCCGATGATCGCGACTTCCGGCTTGTTGATCACCGGCGTGGTCGCGATCCCGCCGAGCGGGCCGAGCGACGTGATGGTGATGGTCGAGCCGCTGAGCTCCTCCACCTTGGCCTTGCCGGTGCGCGCGGCTTCGGCGAGGCGGGTGATTTCGGCTGCAATCTGCCAGACGTTCAGGTCCTGCGCGTCGCGGATCACCGGGACCATCAGGCCGGCATCGGTCTGAGTCGCCATGCCCATGTGCACGCGGCCATGGCGCGTCACCACGCCCGCTGCGTCGTCATAGCGCGCGTTGAGCATCGGGAAATCGGGCAAGGTGCGGCAGATCGCGGCGATTACGAACGGCAGCATGGTCAGCTTGGGCCGCGCACCGCGATTGGCATTGAGGTCCGCTCGCATCTCTTCCAGCGCGGTCACGTCGATCTCGTCGACATAGGTGAAGTGCGGGATGGCGCGCTTCGATGCGGCCATGTTCTCCGCGATCTTGCGGCGCATGCCGATGACCTTGACCGGCACGTCTTCGCGCGCGCGGCTGGCGTGCGGGGCGTGGTAGCCCTGGGCCGAGCCATAACGCAGGAAGGCGTCGAGATCGGCGTGGCGGATACGATCGCCCTCGGCCTTCACCTGGCCCAGGTCGACGCCGAGATCCCTGGCGCGCTGGCGCACCGCAGGCGAGGCGAGGACGTCACGATGCGAGGCGGCAGGCGCTTCGACCACGGGGGCTGGTGCGGCCGCCGGTGCGGGAGCCGGTGTTGCGACCGGTGCAGGCGTTTCCACGACCTCCTCGACGCCCGGCGTTTCCGCCTCGATCTGTTCCTCGACTTGCTCGGGGACAGGGGCGGCTTCGGGGGTCTCGGCGACATCGCCATCGGTCTCGACCACGATCAGCGCCGCGCCGATCGCGACCTGATCGCCGACTTCGCCAGCCAGCTCGACCACGATGCCGGAGACGGGCGATTCCATTTCGACGGTCGCCTTGTCGGTCATCATGTCGGCGACCTGCTGGTCCTCCTCGATGCGATCGCCGACCTTGACGTGCCAGGCGACGATCTCGGCCTCGGCAATCCCTTCGCCGATATCCGGCAGACGAAACGTAAAGCGTGCCATGCGGGTCAGTCCTTCAGGATCTTCTTGAGCGCTTGTCCGATGCGGACCGGCCCGGGGAAATACGCCCATTCGAGGCTGTGCGGATACGGCGTGTCGAAGCCGGTGACGCGCTCGACCGGCGCCTCGAGGTGGTAGAAGCAGCGCTCCTGCACGAGGCTGGCCAGCTCGGCGCCGAAGCCGCTGGTGCGGGTCGCTTCATGGACGACCATGCAGCGGCCGGTCTTCCTGACCGATTCCTCGATCGTCTCGATGTCGAGCGGGACGAGCGTGCGCAGGTCGATGATCTCGGCGTCGATGCCCATTTCCTCGACCGTCGCCTTCACGACATGCACCATCGTGCCATAGGCGAGCACGGTCAGCGCCTCGCCCGGGCGGACGATCGCGGCCTTGCCCAGCTCGACGCGATAATAGCCCTCCGGCACCTCGCCGCCGGGATGCTTCGACCAGTTCTCCGCCGGGCGATCCCAATGGCCGTTGAACGGGCCGTTGTAGATGCGCTTCGGTTCGAAGAAGATGACCGGGTCATTATCCTCGATCGACGCGATCAGCAGGCCTTTGGCATCGTATGGGGTCGACGGGATCACCGTCTTCACGCCCGAGACATGGGTGAAGATGCCCTCGGGCGACTGGCTGTGCGTCTGCCCGCCAAAGATGCCGCCGCCATAGGGTGAGCGGATCGTCAACGGCGCGGTGAACTGCCCCGCCGATCGATAGCGCAGCCGCGCTGCCTCGCTCACCAGCTGGTCGAGCGCGGGATAGATATAGTCGGCGAACTGGATCTCCGGCACGGGGCGGAGGCCGTCGGCACCCATTCCGATCGAGACGCCGACAATGCCGCATTCGGTGATCGGCGTGTCGAACACCCGCGTCTTGCCATGCTTGGCTTGCAGCCCCGCGGTGGCGCGGAACACGCCGCCGAAATAGCCGACATCCTCGCCCATGACGATGACGTCGGGATCGCGCGCCATCATCACATCGAGCGCAGAGTTGATCGCCTGGATCATGTTCATGCGGGTGCCAGCACCCGCTTCATTCGCGCCCTGCTCGGCGGTTTCGCTCACGATTGCCTCGCTCATTGCTTGCGCGCCCAGGGACGGCCCGACGCCTCTTCTTCGTCGATCATCATCTGCCGTTGCTCCCTGAGGTGCCAGGGCATCTCCTCGAACACCCCGTCGAACAGCGAATCGAGCGGCTGGTGCAGGCCATGGCCGAGGATGCCGTTCTTCTCGGCTTCCTTCTGCGCCGCCTTCACTTCCTCGGCGAGTTCGCGATCCTGTTCGGCGTGGCGTTCCTCATCCCATTCGCCGATCGCGATCAGATGCGCCTTGAGCCGTGCGATCGGGTCGCCGAGCGGCCAGGCGGTCGGTTCGCCCGCACTGCGATATTGGGTGGGATCGTCGGAGGTCGAGTGCCCCTCGGTGCGATAGGTGAAATGCTCGATCAGCGTCGGACCCTGATTGGTTCGCGCGCGCTCGGCGGCCCACAAAGTCGCGGCATAGACCGCCAGCGCATCGTTGCCGTCGACGCGCAGCCCGGCGATGCCATAGCCCAGCGCGCGCGCTGCGAAGGTCGTCGCCTCGGCACCGGCAAAGCCTGAGAAGCTCGAGATCGCCCACTGGTTGTTGACGACGTTGAGGATGACCGGCGCCTTGTAGACGGTGGCGAAGGTCAGCGCCGAGTGGAAGTCGCCTTCCGCGGTCGAACCTTCGCCGCACCAGGTCGCGGCGATGCGCGTATCGCCCTTGGCCGCGCTCGCCATCGCCCAGCCCACAGCCTGCGGATATTGGGTGGTGAGGTTGCCCGAGATCGAGAAGAAGCCCTTCTCCTTCGACGAGTACATGATCGGCAGCTGCTTGCCCTGCAGATCGTCACCCTTATTCGAGTAGATCTGGTTCATCATCTGAACGAGGCTGTAGCCGCGTGCAATCAGCAGGCCCTGCTGGCGGTAGCTCGGGAAGCACATGTCGTCGCTGGCCAGCGCATGCGCCGCGGCGATCGCCACTGCCTCCTCGCCGGTGCACTTCATGTAGAAGCTGGTCTTGCCCTGCCGCTGGGCGCGGAACATGCGCTCGTCGAACGCCCGGACCATCGCCATGTCCCGCAGCATTTTCCGGAGTGTGTCGGGTGAAAGGCGCGGGTTCCACGGACCGACGGCTTTGCCGTCCTCGTCGAGAACGCGAACCAATGTGTAGGCAAGCTCATGGAAGCTGGATGGCGCTGCAGCGGTGTCGGGGCGGGGCTGGGCACCCGCCGGCGGCACATCGACTTCGGCGAAATCCGCCGCATCGCCCGGCCGGAATTTCGGCTCGGGCACATGCAGGCTGAGCGGCGGCAGATTGGCGCGCGGTGCGTCCACGGTCATGCTCTCTCCAGCGTTATAAGGCCTCCGGGTCACCCTTCGGCGCGCGGAATATGATTTCAAGGCCTCGTTATATTCTTTCAATACGCGAGTCGAGATGGGACAGCAACACTGTCGTGAATTTCATTGTACCGTGCGACGAACCGATAGGCGAATCCGCCCTTTCCCCGCTGGCAATCCCCTCCTAAGGGGGAAGTTTAAGGACAAACTTCGCTGGGGAGCGAGACGCACATGAAACTGATGGCCGGCAATTCGAACCTGCCGCTCGCCCAGGCGATCGCCTCCTATCTCGAGATTCCGCTGACGAAGGCGAATGTCCGCCGCTTCGCGGACGAGGAAATCTTCGTCGAGATCCTCGAGAATGTTCGTGGCGAAGATGTGTTCGTGCTCCAGTCGACCAGCTATCCGGCGAACGACAATCTGATGGAGCTGCTGATTATGATCGATGCGCTGCGCCGCGCATCGGCCAAGCGCATCACCGCGGTGCTCCCCTATTTCGGCTATGCCCGTCAGGACCGGAAGCCCGGCCCGCGCACGCCGATCTCGGCCAAGCTGGTTGCGAACCTGATTACCACTGCGGGCGCCAACCGCGTGCTTTCGGTCGATCTGCACGCCGGACAGATCCAGGGCTTCTTCGACATTCCGACCGACAATCTCTTCGCCGCGCCGGTAATGAGCGAGGATATCAAGGCGCGCTTCTCCGACCGCAATCTCATGGTTGTCTCGCCCGATGTCGGCGGCGTGGTGCGCGCGCGCGCGCTCGCCAAGCGGCTCGAGAATGCGCCGTTGGCGATCGTCGACAAGCGGCGTGAGAAGGCGGGCGAATCGGAGGTGATGAACATCATTGGCGACGTCGCCGGCCGCTTCTGCATCCTGATCGACGACATCGTCGATTCGGCGGGGACGCTGTGCAACGCGGCCGCGGCGCTCAAGGCCGCCGGTGCCGAGGACGTGGTCGCCTATTGTACCCATGGCGTCCTGTCGGGCGGCGCGGTCGCGCGCGTCGATGGTTCGGAGCTCAAGGAGCTCGTCATCACCGACACGATCGGCAACCACGCGATCGTCGAGCAGGCCAAGAACACGCGCCATCTCACCATCGCCCCGCTGATCGCCGAAGCGATTCGCCGCATCGCGGACGAAAGCTCGGTCTCGAGCCTGTTCGACTGATCGCCGCCGATTAGCCCCGCTTTGTCGGAGCCAATCGAAACTTGGCTTCAAATCCTATCTAATTAGTGGATATTAAGCGCGGGTCTCAGGTGCCTTCCCCGAGGTGTCCCTCCCGAGGCCCGGTCCGGAAATCTCTCTCCTGACTTTCTCGGCCGTGCCTTTCTCCAGAAGGCGCGGCCTCTTTTTTGGCTGGCGTCAGGCCAGCGCCTTCCACACCAGCACCGCGCCGACCGCGATCATCAACCAGTAGATGGCGGTATAGAAACGGTCGGGCGCCACGCGTCGCACCAGCCACACCCCGGAAAAGGTCGAGGCTATGGCCACCGGCAGCAACGCCGCGGAAGTCAGCAGATTCTCCCGCGTGAACTGGCCGAGCGCCAGATAAGCGGGAACCTTGATCCAGTTGACCAGCGCAAAATAGACCGCGGTAGTGCCGACCAGCATGTCGCGGGCCAGGCGGCGCGGTAGCACCCAGAGCTGCCAGGGCGGCTGTCCGGCATGCGCGATCTGGCTGGTGAAGCCCGAAGCGATCCCGAACAGCGAGCCGACCCAGCCGGGGGAATCGGACGGGGCGGCGGTTCCAAGCCGGTCGCGCCACAGCCGATAGGCGCCGAACGCGATCGAGATCCCGCCGACCATCGCCAGCACCGCGTCGGGCGACACGCTGGCGGCAAACCAATAGCCGAGCAGGATTCCGATGACCGCGCCGGCCAGCGTCCAGCCCAGTACGAACCAGTCGACGGTGCGCCGGAACGCCCACACCCCGACCACGTCCTGCGCGATCAGCAGCGGGAGCAGGATCGCGGCGGCCCGCACCGGATCGGTGGCGAAGGCGATCATCGGCAGCGACAGCGCGCCCGCTCCCGCAAACCCGCCCTTGGACAGGCCGAGCAAAGCCACGGCGGGAATCGCCAGTGCGTAGAAGAGCGGGTCGCTGATCAGGAGCGTGCAGCCGGCGCCCGCATACCGGCATTGCCGCGCGCGTTCAGTTCGGCCTTGAGCCTCTCGGGCGCGGGCGCCCATAGAAAGCCGAAGCTGACCGTACCTTGCTTCGTCTCGACCACATGATGCAGCCGGTGCGCCTGAATGATCCGCTTCATATAGCTCGATCTGGCGACGTAGCGATGCCCGATGCGCCGGTGCACGATGACGTCATGGAACCCGAAATAGATCGCACCATAGGCAGCGATTCCTGCGCCCACCCAGATGAAGCCTGGCCACCAGCCGAGCTGTACGCCGCCATAGAGCAGCACGATCGAAGGGATCGCGAAGATCACGGCATAGAGATCGTTGAGTTCGAACATGCCCGTGCGGGGTTCGTGATGGCTCTTGTGCAGGAACCAGCCCGGTCCGTGCATCACCCAGCGGTGCGCGGCATAGGCGACGCCTTCCATCACCGCGATGGTGCCCAGGAACAGGAGGATGCCGATTGCGGCGTTCATGGCCGCGATATAGCGCTGCGTCATGCGAAGCGCACCTCTTCTCCTGATGGCCCTTTCCCTTTCCGCATGCGCGGTACCCGAAGACCGGGTGCCCACCGGCCTCACCAATGCCGGCCTGCCGCGGCCGCTCGGCCGATTCCTGGCCCGAGGGGAGGTCGAGCGGCCGCGGCTTTGGAAGTC
>CAZBYE010000056.1:0-14245 GCA_964496045.1 uncultured Stakelama sp. | reverse complement strand
TCGTCATCATGACGGACGCCGACGTCGACGGCGCGCATATCCGCACGCTGCTGCTCACCTTCTTCTACCGCCAGATGCCCGAGGTGATCGAGGCGGGGCACCTCTACATCGCCCAGCCGCCGCTCTACAAGGCGAGCAAGGGGCGGTCGGAAGTATACCTCAAGGACGATGCCGCGCTCGACGATTACCTCGTCGAGGCAGGCGTCAGCGGCAACCGGCTGGAGACCAATGAGGGTCCGCGCTTCGGTGAGGATCTCGCCAAGCTGGTCGAACATGCCCGCCGCATGAAGACGCTGATGCGCTATGTGCCGCGCCGCTATGATCCGTCGATCATCGAAGCGCTGGCGCTGGGCGGCACGCTCGCTCCCGAAGCGACCCGCGACCAGCGCGCCGAACGGCTCGCGGCGGTGACCAAACGGCTCGACCTGACGGATGATGATGCGCGCTGGTCGGCGCGCGTCACCGAGGACGGCGGCTTCCACTTTGAACGACTGTGGCGCGGCGTGACCGATCACCACATCATCGAGGCGGCATTCCTGGCCTCCGCAGAGGGGCGCAAGCTCCACGCGCTCTCCGCCGAGCAGGCCGAGAGCTATGTGGCGGTGTCCAAGCTCGTGTCGGTCAAGACCGCGCAGGCCGAGAGCGAGACCGCCCCTGTCGAGGGTGACGAGGACGAACCCGTGGTCGCCGCCAAGGGCGAGACACTGGTAGCGCGGCCGAGCGAATTGCTCGACGCGATCCTCGCCTCGGGCCGCAAGGGCCTGTCGATCCAGCGCTATAAGGGACTGGGCGAGATGAACGCCGACCAGCTGTGGGAAACCACGCTCGACCCGCAGAACCGGTCGATGCTGGTGGTCGAGGTCGATCAGGCGGATGTCGCGGACGAGATTTTCACGCGCCTGATGGGCGATGTGGTCGAGCCGCGCCGCGAGTTCATTCAGGAGAACGCGCTGAGCGTCGCCAACCTCGACGTGTGATCACGTCGAGGCGCGACGGCGCGCCTGGAGCCACTGGCGCAGGCGCCCGGTATTCGCTTCGGTGACCATCGAGAAGCCATAGGCGAAGAACACCGCCGCCATGAAGGCGAGGCCGGCGAAGAGCAGCGACGTCAGCGTGGGCGGCACCCGCGCGGCGCCGACCTCGATCCCGGCGATCAGCGCGATCACCGGGAAATGGGTGACGTAGAGCGAGAAGCTCGCGCGCCGGCCGAAATTGGCCAGCGGTTCGAGCAGGTCCGGAAAGCGCGGGCGCACTGCCAGCAACGCAGCAAGGAACGCCGCGAACGCGACGGCGACCGGAAACTCCCAGCCGAGCACCGGCGCGAGGCGCGCCCAGGCGAGAACTGCCAGACTGACGGCAGCGGTAACGGCCAGTGTCGAGCGGCGATTCAGCAGAGCCTGCGCGATCCCCTTCCGCTCGATCACCCGCACCAGCACGCCGAGCAGCCAGCACACGAAACCGAGCAGCATCGCGGGATACCAGAAGAAGACCGCCATGGTGAGCAGCACCGGCGCCGGCCGGCGCGTCTTCCAGAGCAGGATCAGCGCCGGATACCAGAGATAGAACCACCATTCCCAGGCGAGGCTCCACAAGGGTCCGTTGGTGCCCAGCGGGTGGACGATCGTATCCTGAAGGAAGAACAGATTGCCGATCCATACCGGCCAGGCGAGGTTCGCGGCGACATCGGTGCGCAGGACATAGGTGTTGGTCAGGCCGAGATGAGTCGGCGTCTGGAGCCAGAACGTCCCGATCATATCCAGCGCGCCGCCGATCAGCAGCGCCGGGATCAGCACGATCCAGATGCGCGACAGCCGGCCGGAAAGATAGCTGCGCCAGGTCCAACCCTGCTCGAGTCGCTGCTCGACCGATCGCGCGATCCAGTAGCCAGACAGGACAAAGAAGAGGATGACGGCGGCGTGCGAGAAGCCGGCGACGAAATAGCCGATCCGGGCCCAGATCGGAGCCTGCCCCTCATAATCGGCGATGACGAGATGCCAAGCATGCGCAAAGACGACGGTCGCCGCCAGCAGGGACCGGGCCGCATCCATATAGGAATAGACCGCGCTGCCCTGCTGCGCGCCACCCTCGCCGCCAGTCGCGGCACCCGTCTTCGTCTCAACCCCCATGGTTGGACATACGCTGTAATCACCGCTGCCCCTCGCACAAGCGATTTGGCGAAATAGACGCAGATGGTCGCGGATTCCGGGCAATGCGGCGCTGAGAGGATTGCCGCCCGGCGCACTTGGTTGTTTCACCCGTGCCCGCAAAAGGGGACATGGGAATGCGGGGTCTTTTCATCGGCGCGCTGGCGCTCGCGTTGGCGGTTCCGGCCGCGGCGCAAGAGGATGATGCCGGCAGCGATCTTGGTAGCGGCATGGCGAGCTATTTCAGCCGCGAGATGGCGGGCAACCGCACCGCCAATGGCGAGCGCTGCGATCCCGACACGCTGACCGCCGCACACCGCACCGCCCCGTTCGGCAGCCGCATTCGCGTCACCAGTCTTGCCACCGGCAAGAGCGTCGTCGTGCGGATCAACGACCGCGGGCCGTTCAGCGGCGGGCGTGTGATCGACCTGTCCCACGCCGCCGCACGCGAGATCGGGATGCACCGCAGCGGGACCGCCAGGGTCAGCCTCACCCAGCTCGACGACTGAGCCGTACCGCATTGGCTGTGTCGTAGCGTCATTTCGGCCCTCGACGTGTCCGGCAAATCCCGCCACCATCCGCCCAAAGACAAATCAGGGAGACGAGGATGACGGCGCAGCCAGCGGTTGCGGGCCGGAACGAGCGCAAGGTGATCATCGCCTCATCGCTCGGCACCGTGTTCGAATGGTATGATTTCTACCTCTACGGGCTGCTCGCCACCGTCATCTCGGCCAAATTCTTCTCGGGCGTGAACGAGACCACCGCGTTCATCCTCGCGCTCGGCGCCTTTGCCGCAGGGTTCGCGGTGCGGCCGTTCGGCGCGCTGGTGTTCGGACGTCTGGGCGATGTGGTCGGGCGCAAATACACCTTCCTCGTCACGATGGGCCTGATGGGCCTGTCCACCTTCGCGGTCGGCGTGCTGCCGAGCTATGCCAGCATCGGCATCGCAGCGCCGGTGATCCTGGTGCTGCTCCGCCTCGTTCAGGGGCTCGCGCTGGGTGGCGAATATGGCGGCGCGGCGACCTACGTGGCCGAGCATGCGCCCGAGGGGAAGCGCGGGCTGTTCACCAGCTGGATCCAGACCACTGCAACACTCGGCCTGTTCGCGGCGTTGCTGGTGGTGATCGGCATCCGCACCGCGATCGGCGAAGCTGCGTTCGCCGACTGGGGATGGCGCCTTCCGTTCCTCGTCTCGATCCTGTTGCTCGGCGTGTCGCTGTGGATCCGGCTCCAGCTTGCCGAGAGCCCGGTGTTCCAGAAGATGAAGGAGGAAGGCACCACCTCCAAGGCGCCGTTCACCGAAGCGTTCGGCCAGTGGCGCAGCCTGCGCGTGGTGCTGATCGTGCTGTTGGGCGCGGTCGCAGGCCAGGCGGTCGTCTGGTATACGGGGCAGTTCTACGCGCTGTTCTTCCTCGAGAAGACGCTGAAGGTCGATGGCGCTACCGCCAACATCCTGATCGCGATCGCGCTGGCACTGGCGACGCCGTTCTTCGTCATTTTCGGCGCGCTCTCCGACAAGATCGGGCGCAAGAAGATCATCCTCACCGGCTGCGCGCTGGCAGCGATCACCTATTTCCCGACCTTTTACGCGCTGACCCATGCCGCCAATCCGGCGCTGGCGACGGCACAGACGAAGGCGCCGGTGACGATCGCGTCGAGCAATGACCTCTGCTCGGTCCAGTTCGACCCGATCGGCCGCAACAAGTTCGACCAGTCGGGCTGCGACATCGCCAAGGCCTATCTCGCCAAGTCGGGTATCCCGTACAAGAGCGTCCCCGCGACGCTGCCCCCCGGCGCGCCGACGCTCAAATTCACGACGGTGAAGATTGGCGAAGCAGAATTTCCTGCCCCCGATCCGGCGGGAATCACCCCGGCCGAGCGCGCCACCGCGATCGCCGCCTATCAAGGGGAGCTGAAGGCGGCGCTGGCCGAGGCGGGCTACCCGGCCAAGGCCGATCCGGCGGCGATGAACAAGCCGCTGATCGTCGCGCTGCTCTTCTGGCTCGTGCTGCTGGTGACGGCAGTCTACGGCCCGATCGCGGCGCTGCTGGTCGAGATTTTCCCGAGCCGCATTCGCTACACGGCGATGTCGCTGCCCTATCATATCGGCAATGGCTGGTTCGGCGGGTTCCTGCCGACGATCGCCTTCGCGATGGTCGCTGCGACCGGCGATATCTATTACGGCCTGTGGTATCCGATCACCGTCGCGGTGCTGACGCTGATCATCGGGCTGTTGTTCCTGCCCGAAACCTTCCGCCGCCGGATCGACGACGATGCGACATAATCATTCACGCTTCTCGTCTCTAAAGTAACGATCCGGTTGACGCTGGCCATGCCGCAGTGCAGCACGCGCGCATGGCCAGCGCACCACCGATCACGAACAATCCCGACATCCGCTATCTGGGCCGCGTCCTTGGCGACGTGATCCGTGCCTATGGCGGCGACGCACTGTTCCGGCGCATCGAATATATCCGCTCGGCATCGGTCGACCGGCATCGTGGCATCGCCGGTGCGGACAGCATCGATCCGGGGCTGGGCAGCCTCAGCCTCGACGACACGCTCGATTTCGTGCGCAGCTTCATGCTGTTCTCGATGCTCGCTAACCTTGCCGAGGACCGGCAGGGCGTGGCGACTGAGACCGGCGCGGATGTCGAGCATGCCATCGCCAGGCTCAAGGAACATGGCGTCGACACCGCCAGGATCGCTGAGCTGCTCGATCACGCGCTGGTCGCGCCGGTGCTGACCGCACACCCGACCGAGGTGCGGCGCAAGTCGATGATCGACCATCGCAATCGCATCGCCGAGCTGATGGCGCTCAAGGACCGCGGCATCGCCGAGACCGCCGATGGCGATCTGGTCGACGAGGCCGTGGTGCGGCAGATCGCGCTGCTGTGGCAGACTCGCGTCCTGCGCCCTGAACGTCTCTATGTCGCCGACGAGGTGGAGACGGCTTTGTCCTATATGCGCGACGTGTTCCTGCCGGTCCTGCCCGCGCTCCACGCGCGATGGGACCGCGCGCTGGGCAGCCGCGTGCCGGCGTTCCTGCGCCCCGGCAACTGGATCGGCGGCGACCGCGACGGCAATCCCTTCGTCACCGCCGATTCGCTGCGCCTGACCTTGTCGCGCTCGGCCGAAACGGTGCTGAGCCACTATCTCGACGCGGTCCATGCGCTGGGCGCCGAGCTGTCGATCTCGAGCCATCATGCCGATATCGATGCGGAGGTCGCTGCGCTCGCCGACGCCAGCGGCGACGCCGCCGCGAGCCGTGCCGACGAACCCTATCGTCGTGCGCTGTCGGGGATCTATGCCCGCCTCGCCGCGACCTATCGCGACCTCACCGGCAAGGCGCCGCCGCGTCCCGGCGCGCTGACCGGCGAACGCTATCCCGATCCCGCCGCATTCCGCGCCGATCTTTCCACCGTCGCGCACGGCCTCGCTGCGCAGGGCGCCGAGACGCTGGCATCGAGCGGCGCGCTCGGGCGCCTGATCCGGTCGGTCGATATCTTCGGCTTTCACCTCGCCACGCTCGATATGCGCCAGAACAGCGCCGTGCACGAACGCGTCATCGCCGAACTGCTCAAGGTCGCGGGGGTCGAAGCCGACTATGCCGCGCTCGGCGAGGCGGCACGGGTCGACCTGCTGCGCCGTGAGCTGGCATCGCCGCGTCCGCTCACCAGCCGCTTCGCGACCTATTCGGACGAGACCGCGTCGGAACTGGCGATCGTCCAGGCCGCCGCCGAGGCGCACCAGCGCTACGGCCGCGCCGCGATCCGCCAGTATATCGTGTCGATGGCGCAGTCGGTGTCCGACCTGCTCGAAGTCCATATCCTGCTCAAGGAAGCCGGCCTGTACATTCCGGGCGAGGAACCGCAGGCGCATGTCATGGCGGTGCCGCTGTTCGAGACCATAGCCGATCTCGACGCCGGGCCGGACATCATGCGCGCCTGGTTCGCACTGCCCGAAGTCGCGGTCATCGCCGGCAAGCGCGGGCATCAGGAAGTGATGATCGGCTATTCGGACTCGAACAAGGACGGCGGCTACCTCACCTCGACCTGGGGCCTGTCCAAGGGTTCGACGGCGCTGCAGCCGGTGTTCGAGGAAGCCGGGATCGCGATGCAGCTGTTCCACGGCCGCGGCGGTGCGGTCGGGCGCGGCGGCGGATCATCGTTCCAGGCGATTCAGGCGCAGCCCGCGGGCACGGTGCAGGGCCGCATCCGTATCACCGAACAGGGCGAGGTGATCGCGGCCAAGTACGGCACGCGTGAGAGCGCGCAGACCAATCTCGAGGCGATGGCGTCGGCGACCCTGCTCGCCAGCCTCGAGCCGCAGCAGCTCAGCACCGCCGATGCGGCGCGGTTCGAAGCGGCGATGGAGGAATTGTCGGGGACGGCGTTCAAGGCCTATCGCGGCCTCGTCTACGGCACCGAGGGTTTCACGACCTTCTTCCGCCAGATGACCCCGATCGCCGAGATCGCCGGTCTCAAGATCGGCAGCCGGCCGGCGAGCCGCAAGAAGAGCGACGCGATCGAGGATCTGCGCGCGATCCCCTGGGTGTTCAGCTGGGCGCAGGCACGTGTGATGCTGCCGGGCTGGTACGGCGTCGGCGCGGCATTGTCCGAATTCAAGGACCGCGGGCTGCTGCGCGAGATGGCGGCGGGCTGGCCGCTGTTCGCCTCGGCGCTGGCAAATATGGAGATGGTGCTGGCCAAGTCCGACATGGGCATCGCCGCACGCTACGCCGAACTGGTCGAGGACCGGAACTCAGGCGATGCGATCTTCGGGCGCATCCGCGACGGCTGGCAGGCGACGCACGATCAACTGCTCGAAGTGACGCGCCAGACGCGGCTGCTCGAAAAGCACCCGGCACTCGAAACCTCGATCAAGCTGCGCCTGCCCTATATCGAGCCGCTCAACCTGCTTCAGGTCGAGCTGCTCAAGCGCCACCGCACGGGCGAGACCGATCCCAAGATCGAACAGGGCATCCTGCTGTCGATCAACGCGATCGCGACGGCGCTGCGGAATAGCGGCTGAGACACGCGGAGCGGTTGTCGGTATTGGATAGCCGTTGGTCCGCTTTCAAGAGGCGCTCCCGACGAAGCGATATCTGTGAATTCTCGATGTTCGGCGGCTAGGTAAGCCATTCCATCATTTCTAAGGTAGAAAGACTCCGCCGCATTTCTTCACGTTGCGCACGATCCAGATGGCGGAATGCCCAACCCATTCGGAGAGTATCCCCGATGATACGCGCGACCAGCTTCGCGATCTCGGGAATTCCTGAAACCTCGATCGACCAGCCCATCGGCTCGAAATGTACGAATTGGTTCCGAATTTCCTCGTGGAAACGACACAAGCAATTCAGTTCAGATTCGCTGATCGATACACCGAGAGCGTTGCTGCGATCCCCTGCTGAATGAGGCTTGCGCACCGCCTTTAGTAGGTCCGGAAGCGCCATCAAATAGGTCTTAGGTGGTTTAGTGTTGGGATTTGTGCGGGAACCCTCGAAATACGCCAACCATTCGGCAGCGTCACGTTCGCTGACAGCTCCGACCGGTGGCGCAGTCGTAGTGAGATGGCATACGCACGCGCCCTGCAGCGCAGAATGCAATGCCATCACCACCCACTTCCATACTAGGGGATCATCGCCCACAAACTGCGCAGCGCGGATAACGTGACGGATCGATCCCACCACATCCTCAGCTTCATCCGTCTGTATCCAATTCTCTGCCATCTGCGCCTTGCTGATATTCGGTCTGCAGCGAGCGTAAGCCAATCAATGGTGTATGAACACTATGTCGCTGTCAGACGGCTGGCTGGCGGAACGTAGGACCGAGTTAGGGTCGAGAGCGGCCCCTGCTCACCCCTCCAGAAACGGCGCCGCGATCTCGTCGCGCACGCGCACCAGCCGTCCGGTGGCGCGGTCGAGCATTGCCCAGGTCGAGACCGCCTCGACCTTCACCTTGCCGTCGGCACCGGTGAAGCGCATGTGCCGGTCGAAGCGGGCACCGCGTGGCGGTTCGGGCACCCATGTTTCCCCGGTCTCGCCCTCGGACACGTTGCCGCGATAGTCGATCTCGTGCCGGGTCACGACCCAGATATAGGCATCGTGATGCTCGGGCGCCGCGACCGCGTGCCAGTGCGCGACCGCGACATCCTGGATCCAGCGGACCCAGACCGCATTGTTGACGTGACCGAGCTCGTCGATGTCGTCGGGCCCAGCGGTGATCGTGCGTGTAAAGCGCGCCATAGGACTTGACGTTTACGGCACCTATGGCGCGCGGGGAAGCCGGTCAGTCGAACCGCATCGACTCATTGCCGACAAAGCCCAGCCGGGTGACACCAGCACGCTTGACCTGGGTCAGCACCGTGGCGAAGCGCTCGTAGCGCGCCGCATCGTCGGCCTTGAACTGCAGTACACCGCTTGCCGCAACAGTCGAGGCGAGCAGTGCCGGAAGCTCGGCATCGGTGATCGCCCGACCGTCCCAGGCAAGGGCGCCATTGGCGGCGATATCCAGCCGGTGCGGCAGCTCCGGCGCCGGGTTCGGGCCGCCCTGTGGCAGATCGACGGGCAGCTTGTGCATGGCGGACGGGATGGTGACGATCAGCATGATCAGCAGCACCAGCAACACGTCGATCAGCGGGGTGGTGTTGAGCGCGGAGATCGGCTCGTCTGCGGATCGGGTCGGAGCAAGGGAACGACGCATGGGTCACCTCTTCGGTCAGAGATGATATATCATGCCACGCATTCTAGGGGACGCAAGCCCCTTCAGCAGCTTTCATATTTCCAATTCCGTTTCTTGCCCTCACGGATCCAGCCCATCGCCTCGGCCAGCCTTTTGTCGCGGGTCGCCTCGCGCTTGGCTTCGCCGATCCATTCGCAATATTCGCGGCGGCAACTGGGCGCGAAGGCATCGAAATTGGCGGCGGCGGTTGGGTCGCGTGCCAGAGCTTCCGCCAGGACTTCGGGGACTTCAGCTTCAGGCTTGGCCGGCTTGCTCGCCCGTTTCGGAATCGCGCCCGAATGGGTCAGTGCCATCGCCTCGCGTACCTGCGCCTCCATCGCGGCGTCATCGGGCAGATCGGCGAGTGATGCGATGCGGCCGAACTGGCCCATCGCCTCCCCTTCCTTTCCCGTGGCGAGCTGGTCGCGATACCAGAAGCCGAAGCTGGCGTGCGCCTTGAACGCAGCCATGCCGGCCAGTGGGCGGCCGTGATAGGTGAATGCGGGCATCCCCCATTTGATGTCTTCCGCGACATCGGGGCAAGCGGCGTGAATCCGGGCGCGCAGCCAGCTCAGGATCGGACGGGCGAAATCGGCCTGCCGGTCGATATAGCTGTCGACTCGCGGATCGGTCGCCATGTGACGCTCCCTTCGCGGACGATGCTCTGCGCGAAACACGCGACAGTCAACGCACGCATGAGCGATCGCTACGCGTCGGGATCATCCTCGTCGGCGGCATCGAATTCCGCCACATCCCCCTCGGCATCGTCGGCGATCATCTCGAGCGGGTCGTCTTCATCGGCGTCGATCTCCTCGCCCAGATCGGGGTCGAGGTCGGTCTGGACCAGCCCGTCGGTCGGGCCATTGCGCGTCGCTTCGAGAATCTCAGCGCGCTGGCTCTCGTCATAGCCGTCCTCGTCATAGCCGTCGTCGCCGGGTCCGCGCCCGGGAACCTGATGACCGCCCATCGCAGCCCTCCTTCCTTCTCCTGAAGACAGGAACGGCGGGAGGGAGCGTGCGGTTCCGTGGCGCCGCCGCGACGCGCTTCAGGTACGGCGGAACAGCTTGCCGCGTTCGGTGACGAAGACGATGGCCAGCGCGGTGAAGCCGAGCACGGTGAAGCCGAGATAGAGCGGGATGGTCGTGCCATCGAATGCCTGACCGATCAGTGCGCCGAGCACCGCCGCGCCCATCGTCGCGATGAAGCCCTGAAGGCTCGACGCGGTGCCCGCGATCTCGCCCATATTCTCCATCGCCATCGCCGAGAAGTTGGAGTTGGCGAGTCCCATCGCGGCCATCATCGGCGCCTGCAGCGCGACGAACACCCACAGGCTTTCGCCACCCAGCAGGATCACGATCAGGTGGATCACCGCGAGCGCCGTCGTCGCCACCAGCGCGAAGTGCGACAGGAAGCGCATCCCGAACCGCATCACCAGCCGCGAGTTGAGGAACGACCCGAGCGCCATCAGCCCGGCGACCGATGCGAACACCAATGTCAGCAATTCGGGCCGCTTGAACACATCATAGACGATCTGCTGGACCGACCCGATGAACGAGAAGAAGCAGCCGGAGATGGCAGTGGTGGCAAGGGTGTAGCCGACGGCCCAGCGATCGCGGAACATGGTGCGATAGCCACGCCAGATCGCGCGCAGATCAAGCGGCTGCACGGCATCGCGCGCCAGCGTCTCGGGCATGCGCAGGGTGAACCAGATCAGCACCAGCGCCGCGATGATCGCGATGCCGCCGAAGATCAGCCGCCAGTCGCCGAAGATGATCACCATCAGCTGGCCCCAGGCAGGCGCGAGCACGGGGACGACCATGAAGGTCATGAAGGCAAGGCTCATCACCCGCGCCATCGCCCGCCCCTGGAAACAGTCGCGGACCAGCGCGATCGTCACGACACGGCCGGCAGCCACCGCTGCGCCGCTCGCGGCGCGGGCGAGCAGCAACAGCTCGAAGCTGCCCGAGAACGCCGCCACCGCATTGGTCACGACATAGAAGCCAAGCGCGATCGCGATCACCGGCTTGCGTCCGAAGCGGTCGGAGAGCGGGCCGTGGAAGAGCTGGGCC
The DNA here is from genome assembly GCA_964496045.1 of uncultured Stakelama sp. Lineage (GTDB taxonomy): Bacteria > Pseudomonadota > Alphaproteobacteria > Sphingomonadales > Sphingomonadaceae > Sphingomonas. The sequence continues at coordinate 3,313 of CAZBYE010000056.1, read as the reverse complement.
ACCGCAAAGCCGAGCATGAAGGCAGTGATGACGTACTGACGGTGATTGGGCTCTGTCACGCCCAGCTCGTCGCTGATCGCGGGCAGCGCCGGCAGCATCGAATCGATGCCGAGCGCGGTCAGCGCCATGATCGATGCGATCAGCGCGACGAACTCGCCCATCGGGATGGGCGACCGGTTCGCCGCTTCGCCGGGATGGTGAGAAGTCTGCGCGTCCATGCCGTGCCCAATGCAGCATCGCTCCGGACACGTCACCCCGCGGCTTGATCTTTTTTGCGCGACGGCATAGTGTGTTGTTCAGATAATACGGTGGAGCGTGTGTATGACCCGGAACTGGATCGCCCTTCCGCTGATGCTGGCGCTCGCGGCGTGCGGTGACGGCACGGGCGACGGCAATGGCGCGAGCCTCTCGGTCAGCAGCGGCGAGGGTAATGCATCGATCAAGGCCGACAAGGACGGTCGCGTCGCGGTCAAGGTCCCCGGCTTCGAAGGATCCATCAAGCTGCCCAAGTTCGACCTGAAGGCGGAGAATTTCGACGTCGACGGACTGAAGCTCTACCCCGGATCGACGATCGCCAACCTGAATGTCGACGCCAATCGCGACGCGGGCGGCGAAGATACGGTGCGCGTCCAGTTCGATTCGCCCGCCGCCGCCGATCAGGTCCGCAGTTGGTTCCAGGAACAGATGCAGGCGGCCGGCTTCACCGTCAGCGCGAAGGACGGCCAGCTCAGCGGCAAGACCGGCGAAGGCAGCGATTTCACGCTCAAGCTCGACCCGGCAGGCGATAGCAAGAGCCGCGGCACGCTCACCGTTCTTGGCAAATAGCGTTTCGGAAAGTCCGTCGCTGCGTAGGCGATTGGTCTGCGGGAGGGGTGCACGGCACTGCGCCTCTCCCGCCTCTGTTCTAGGACGCCGCGAAGGTCTATTTCCGGGAGAATCGTTTCCGGAGTTACCTTGAATGCCCGATACAATTCTCGCCGAAGTCCCGCTGGTCAGCCTGGCCGATCAGGCGCGCGACCCTGACGGTTTCGCAGCGGCGCTGGGCGGATCGTTCGAGCGGTTCGGCTTCGCGATGGTATCCGATCATGGCGTGCCGCAGGACCTGATCGACCGCGCCTGGGCGGCAACCAAGACCTTCTTCGATCTGCCGGAAGAGGAGAAGCGTAGCTACTTCGTCGCGGGCGGCGGCGGCGCGCGCGGCTATACCCCGTTCAAGACCGAGATCGCCAAGGGCGCGGAGTATGTCGACCTCAAAGAGTTCTGGCATATCGGCCGCGAACTGCCCGCCGGACATCGCTTCGAAGAAAACATGTCGCCCAACATCTGGCCTGACCGGCCCGAAGGCTTCCGCGATACCTTTCTCGAGCTGTTCACGGCGTTCGACACGGCGGGCGACAAATTGCTGTCCGCGATCGCGCGCCACCTGAGCCTCAAGCCCGACTGGTTCGACCATGCGGTGAAGGACGGCAATTCGGTGCTGCGCCTGCTCCATTATCCGCCGGTGACCGAGGATGCGCCGAACGTCCGCGCCGGGGCGCATGAGGACATCAACCTTATCACGCTGTTGCTGGGCGCCGAGGAAGCGGGGCTGGAGCTGCTCGACAGGGACGGTCAGTGGCTGCCGGTCAAGCCGCCCGAAGGCGCGATGGTGGTCAATGTCGGCGACATGCTCCAGCGGCTGACCAACCATGTCCTGCCCTCGACCACCCACCGCGTGGTCAACCCGCCGGTCGAGCGCCGCGGCTCCCCGCGCTATTCGATGCCCTTCTTCCTTCACCCCGCGCCCGATTTCCTGATCAAGGCGCTGCCGCAATGCGTGAGCGCGGAGAATCCTGAGCGCGAGCCGCCGATCACCGCGCACGACTATCTTGGCGAGCGGCTGCGCGAGATCGGCCTCACAAAGAAATAATAGGGTTGCGGCGCTCCGGGCATTCTCTAGCGGGAGTGCCAGGAGATTGAGACATGACCGAACCGTTGCGCGTTGCTCTTGCTGGCCTTGGAACCGTGGGTGCGGGCGTCATTCGCCTGATCGACGCCAATGCCGAGCTGATTGCGCGCCGGGCGGGCCGGCCGATCGAGATCGTCGCGGTCTCCGCGCGCGACCGCGCCAAGGATCGCGGCGTCGATATTTCGCGTTTCGACTGGGTCGACGACATGACCGAACTGGCGCGCCATCCGCGTGCCGATGTGGTGGTCGAGCTGATCGGCGGATCGGATGGCCCCGCCCTCGCCCTCGCCCGTGCAACGCTGGCGGCGGGCAAGGGCCTCGTCACCGCCAACAAGGCGATGATCGCGCATCACGGGCTTGAGTTGGCGCAGGTCGCCGAGAAGAGCGACACGCCGATGAAGTTCGAGGCGGCGGTCGCGGGCGGCGTGCCGGTGGTCAAGGGGCTGCGCGAGGGCGCGGCGGCGAACCAGATCGACCGCGTCTATGGCATCCTCAACGGCACATGCAATTTCATCCTGTCGAAGATGGAAGCCGAAGGCCGCGACTTCGGCGAAGTGCTGGCCGAGGCGCAGGCAGCGGGCTTCGCCGAAGCCGATCCCAGCTTCGACATCGACGGTGTCGACGCCGCGCACAAGCTCTCGATCCTCGCCAGCATCGCCTTCGGAACCCAGCCCGCGTTCGGGGACGTCGCGATCGGCGGCATCCGCCATCTGCTCGCCGCCGACATCGCCGAGGCAGCAGCGCTCGGCTATCGCATCCGCCTTCTCGGGATCGCCGACCTCAACGGCAATGGCCTGTTCCAGCGCGTCCATGCCCACCTCGTCCCGCTCGCGCATCCGCTGGCGCATGTGCTTGGCCCGACCAATGCCGTCGTGGCGGAAGGCAATTTCGTCGGCCGGCTGCTGTTCCAGGGCGCGGGCGCGGGCGATGGCCCGACCGCCTCGGCGGTGGTCGCCGACCTGATCGACATCGCGCGCACCGAATTCGGCCCGCCCTATGCGATGCCCGCCACCAGCCTGACCGCCGAGCCCGTCGCCCCCACCGGCGAACGCCGCGGCCGCGCCTATCTGCGCTTCACTGTGGCTGACAAGGTCGGCGTGCTGGCCGAGATCGCCGCCGCGATGCGCGATGCCGGCGTCTCGATCGAATCGCTGATTCAGCGCAGAACCAGCTTGTACCTGGTCGTGCCGCCCTCCGACAAAGACCGCCTGAAACCACTTTTGAGGCTTGTCATCAACCAGGTGGTTCGTCGCCTCACAGAAAAAATGGAGTTCGACGAGACCGGCGCTTCGAAGTCGCGCTTCCCCCACAAGATGTTGCTGCTGATTGACGAATTCCCGGCGCTCGGCAAACTGGAAATTTTTG
>CAZBYE010000055.1:0-14425 GCA_964496045.1 uncultured Stakelama sp. | reverse complement strand
TGATCGGTGCCCCTCCCGGCTATGTCGGCTATGAGGAAGGCGGCGTGCTGACCGAAGCGGTCCGCCGCCGCCCGTATCAGGTCGTGCTGTTCGACGAGGTCGAGAAGGCGCATGGCGACGTCTTCAACATCCTGCTTCAGGTGCTCGACGACGGCCGGCTGACCGACGGTCAGGGCCGCACGGTCGATTTCACCAACACGATCATCGTGCTGACCTCGAACCTCGGCAGCCAGTTCCTGACCCAGCTCGACGAGGGGCAGGACGTCGCCTCGGTCGAGCCGCAGGTGATGGAGGTGGTCCGCGGGCATTTCCGGCCCGAATTCCTCAACCGACTCGACGAGATCGTGCTGTTCCACCGCCTCGGCCGCAGCGAGATGGCGCCGATCGTCGACATCCAGGTCGCCCGGCTCGGCAAGCTGCTCGCCGATCGCAAGATCACGCTCGATCTGACGCCCGAAGCGCGCGACTGGCTCGGCCGTGTCGGCTATGATCCGGTCTATGGCGCGCGGCCTCTGAAGCGCGCGGTCCAGCGCTATCTGCAGGACCCGCTCGCCGATGCGATCCTGCGTGGCGACGTAAAGGATGGCAGTACCGTCAAGGTTGGCGAAGGCGATGGCGAACTAATACTGACTCCCGCCTGATACCTGTTCTGGCCGGGGACTTGCGCGTTCCCCTCCTTTGCTTCTTATTGTTGCATGGATGGAAAATGCGTCGGCACCCGGCCTCGCCCAACAAGCTCTCGCCGCGTTTCAACGCGGTGAGCCCGCTACGGCGCGGAAGCTGCTCGATGCCATCGCCCCGTCTCCCGACATCCATTGGCTTATGGTGGGGCAGCTTGAGGAGGGACTGGGGCGAGAATCGGCAGCCGATGCCGCTTATGTCCGCCACCTCGCCGTCGCCCCGCGCGACCTGACCGCCCTGCTCCGGCTTGGCGCGTTGCGGGCGCGCTCCGGCGATGACCGCTCAGCCAACGCCTTTTATCGCGCGGCGCTCAACGTCGCTTCGCAGCCGGGGTTTCGAGCCCCCGCGCAGCTCGTGCCGATGCTGCAGGAGGGGCAACGCTTCGTCGCGGCGGCCACGCAGCGCTTCACCGCGCATATCGAGGCGGCAGTGGCAGGCGCCGGGTCGACCAGCGCCGGACGCATGCAGGAGGCTGTCGACCTGCTGATGGGCCGCAAGGAACTCTATCTGCAACAGCCGTCGATGTTCTACTTCCCCGGCCTGCCCCAGCGCGCCTTTTACGAGCGCGACGAGTTCGACTGGCTGCCCGCGATCGAGGCGCAGACCGCAGCGATGCGCGAGGAACTGGAGGGTCTGCTCGGCGACCCCGGCTGCTTCTCGCCCTATGTCCAGCGCGACCCCGATCGTCCCCCGCCCGCCAACCCGCTGCTCGACGATCCCAGTTGGGGTGCGCAATATCTGTGGAAGGACGGCGCACCGGCCGAACCCGCGGCTTCGCGCTGTCCGGTGACCATGGCTGCGCTCGAAACCGCGCCGATCCCCCATATTCTCGGGCGCTCGCCGACCGCGCTCTTTTCGCTACTCAAGCCCGGCACGCATATCCGCCCGCACCACGGTCTGCTCAACACCCGGCTGATCTGCCATATCCCGCTGATCGCGCCGACCGGCTGCGCGCTGCGCGTTGGCGCGCATACCCGCGAATGGCGCACCGGCGAGGCGCTGATCTTCGATGATTCGTTCGAGCATGAGGCATGGAACCGCGGCGATTCGCTCCGCGTGGTCTTGCTGTTCGAGATCTGGCGCCCCGAACTCCACCCGGAGGAACGGGAGGCGCTGACCGGGATTTTCGAAGCGATCGACCGCTATCAGGGAATCCCCGCCGATACGGGCGGCTAGCGGCTAGCCCCTAGCTCTCCGCCCGCCCCGAAACCGCGAAGAAGGTTTGCAGCAGTCGCTGCTCCTCTGCAGTCAGATGCGGGTTCCACACGTCGAAGATCAGCACGATGCGCGGCTCGGCGCTGTCGTTCCATGCCTCGTGCTCGATCGTGTCGTCGAACGCAAATGCCTCGCCCTCCTTCCATTCGCGCGTCTCTCCGCCCACGCGGAACCTGCAGCCGTTGGGCACGACCAGGGGCAAATGCAGGATCGCGCGCGTGTTGGTGACGCCGGTGTGCGCCGGGATATGCGCGCCGGGTGCGAGGATCGAGAAGAAGGCGGTGGGCGCCTTGCCCGGAATATGGTTCTGCGGAACCAGCTCCAGCGCCGCCGCGGTCTCGGGGCACAGGTCGCACACCGCATCGTTGCGCGCGCCATATTCCCACAGGAAGCACGCGCTCCAGTCGCGCGACTGATCGAGCTGCGACCATTTATTCTCCGGCGTCCCCTTGTCCTGCCGGACATAGGGGCGGATCGCCTCGCTCCCGCTCGCCAGCAGGTTCAGCGCCTCAGCGCGAATCGCGTCGGTTCGCGCCTCGATCGCCTCCAGCCAGGGGAAATGCGCGCGCTCGAAGAACTCGTCGGCGGGCAGGAAAGGGAAATGCACCCCCGCACACTCATTATGGTAGATCGCCCGTCGGCCGAGCACATGGTCGATGCACGCGCGGAAGCGACGGCTCTCGCCCCCCGCCATCGCCGCATCGCCCGCCAGTTCGGCGTCGAGCGCATCGGCCAGCCCTGCCTTGTGTGCCAGCAGGAACGCGCGGGCCTGCGCCGCGGCTTCCTGAACCGCGGGAGGCGGATTCTCGAACCCCATCGCGAGCTGCGCCACTGCGCTCCAGCCGCTCGCCGCCGCGCTCATCCGTCCCCTGCGTTCCTCCAGCTCGGCACCGCGCAGCTGAGCAGCGAAGTGCAGCCGGTCGATCCCAAGCACGCGGTCGAGCGCCCGCCGCTCGCCCTCGACATCCCCCAGTGCGCGCGCGGCGGTGGCGACATTCATCCAGAGCGCCGGCTCGTGCGGATCGGCGGCAGCCGCACCCTCGAAGCAGCGCAGCGCGAGCGCGGAATCGCCATCGCCCAGCGCGCGCATGCCGCGCGCGTTAAGGATACGCGGGTCCGCCGGCGCGAGTTCCAGCGCCGCGTCGAGCTGGCGTCGCTCGTCCGCGGCGTCCCCGCGCTGGCGGGCCGCCATCGCGGCGGCGAGAACAGGGTCGAGGCGCGGATCGTTCTGGCTCATCCAGCCGATCAACCATAGCGCTGCACGTCGTGCAAGGCTCACGCCGCAACAGCGCTTGAACCGGCTTCGCGCACGCCCCACTATGCCCGGGATGACGAACTCCGGACCGGTTTCAGCGGGCACGCGCCTCCCCGAATGGCTGCCCCATCGCTATGATCCGCAACACGACGCGATCCACTTCGTCGGAGCCGATCGTGCATTGCGGCGCAAGGTGCCGTTCTTCACCGACGAGTATCTGCCGAACGCGTCGAGTCCCCAAGTGGTGCGACGCACCGACGCGCTGGCTTCGACCCCGGCGGGCACGCCGGTCCATTTCATCTTCCACTCGGCCTATTGCTGCTCGACCCTGCTCGCCAATGTGCTTGACCGGCCGGGAACCGCCTCCGCGATCAAGGAGCCGGTGATCCTCAACGACCTGGTCGGATGGCGCCATCGCGGCGGGCCGCCAGCGAAGGTCGGCGAAATGCTCGATCATGCGCTGCGGCTGCTCGCCCACCCGTTCGAGGCGGGCGAAGCGGTGGTCATCAAGCCGTCCAACGTCGTCAACGCACTCGCCCCCGCGATGCTCTCGCTTCGCCCCGGCGCCAGCGCGATCCTGCTCTATGCCCCGCTTGACCATTTCCTTGCCTCGATTGCGGGCAAAGGGCTGTTCGGACGCCGCTGGGTGCGCGACCTGCTGATGAAGCAGCTCAAGGACGGAATCGTCGATCTCGGCTTCGCCCCCGACGATTATTTCCTGCACACCGATCTTCAGGTCGCGGCGGTGGGCTGGCTGGCCCAGCACAAATTGTTCACGGACCTGGCCGCGCGCTGGCCTGACAGGGTTCGCACGCTCGACAGTGAAGTCCTGATGGCGCGGCCAGATCAGGCGCTCCAAGCGATCAGCGGACTGTTCGGTCTCGGACTCGATGCCGGGACAGTGTCGCAAATGATCGCCAGCGACGCCTTCACCCGCAATGCCAAGGACGGCGCGCGCTATGGCAGTGCCGATCGCAGTGCTGCGCGCGAAAGCAACGCCAGCCTGCACGCCGATGAGATCGAAAAGGTCACGATCTGGGCGAAGGCGGTGGCCGAGGCCGCCGGACTCGACCTGCGCGCGCCCGCGCCGCTGCTTCCCGACGCCTGAACGCTGCGCCCGGCGCGCGCGTCTGCCAACATTGCCACGCACAAAAAAGGGGGCGGTCCGAAGACCGCCCCCTCAATTTTGGTCGATACGAACCGCTTAGAAGCGGATCTTCGCCTGCGCGCTGAAGCGACGGCCCAGCGTGTCGTACGTCGCCGGGAAGGTGTTGCCACCGTTCGCCGCCGTGGTGCCGACATTGTGGCCGGTCAGCGGAGGCTGACGATCGAACAGGTTGGTGACACCGAACACCAGATCGAGATGCTCGTTGACCTCGAACCGGGTCGTCAGATCGAAGTAATGGAATGCTTCGATGTGGTTGAAGTTCTCGGTGCGGCCAACCATCGGGCTGCTCGCCGCTGCGCCAGGCGCACCGGTGATCGTGCCCGAGAAGAGCGGCGGCAGACCCGGCTCGTAACGGACCGGGTGGATGTAGCGCCACAGGAGCGAGACATCGGCCGGGCCGAACGACAGCGTGGTGCGCTGCTGGAACGAGAACTTCGGCTGGATCTGACCGTTCGACGGGCCGCAGTTCGCGCTGAAATAGCCAACGCACTCACGGTTGATCGAGCTCGGCGACGCCTGGAAGTACAGGTGGTTGGTCCAGTTACCGACGAAGTTCAGGTTCAGGCCGACATCGCCGAACTTACGCTGATAGTTCAGCGTCAGGTCGATACCGTCGGTTGCCAGACGACCATCGTTGGTCAGCGGCAGCGACAGACCCGGCGTGGTCGCCGGCGAACCCGAAAGGCTGCCGGTGGCCGGATTGCGGCGGATCGCGCGGCAAGCCGCCGAACCTGCCTGCGCCGCCGTGATGTTCGCCGGCGTCGTGCCGAAGCAGGCGTTCAGGGCGTCACCCGGGGTCATACGGGCGATCGCGTCGTTGATCTTGATGTTGTAGTAATCGACCGACAGCGTGAAGCCCGGCACGAAGGTCGGACGGAAGATCGCGCCAACCGTGAACGTGTCCGCGGTTTCCGGCTTGATGTTCGTGTTGCCGCCGCCGGTGAAGTTGATCTGGCCCGAAGTCGGGACCGGGATACCGCCCACCGACGTCGCACCCTGATTGAGGCAAGCCTGCGTCAGGTTCGCGTTGCCGACCGGCAGCGCGAGCTGGCAGGGATCAACCGTCAGGTTGGTCAGTGCGGTCGAGACCGGACGGAACAGCTCGTCGACGTTCGGCGCACGAACGGCGCGCTGATAGTTGCCGCGCAGCTTGATCGATTCAACCGGCTCCCAGGTCAGGCCTGCCTTCCAGGTGGTCGTGTTGAACGACGGGTCGCCCGCCGCCTCGATCTTGTACGACGAGTAGCGGACGCCCGCTTCCGCCGTCAGGCTGTGGAAGAAAGGCTTGTCCGCCGCGATCGGCGCGATGAGCTCGCCATAGACTTCCTTGACGTCGTAGCCGCCGGTGAAGGGGCTGACTGCGCCACCGGCGCCGCCCAGCTCACCCGGAACCGCCGCGAAGTTGTCGGGCAGGCGGGCATATTCATACTTGCGGTACTCGGCACCGATCGCGAAGCCGATCGCTTCGTCGGCCCAGAGGTTGGTACCGAAGTCGCCGGCCAGCACGGCGCGAGCCTGCGACAGCTTGTTCTTGATCGTGATCGTGCTCGATCCGGACAGGAACGCTGCCTGGTCGGGCGTGATGCTGCCCTGCGGACCGAACAGGTTCAGCGGCACGCAGCCGTTGGTGGTGACGGTGCAAGCCGTGGTGCTCGACGCGTTGAGCGCCTGCTGCACGCGCGAACGAAGCACATAACCCGACTGGATCTGGACGAGATCGCTCTCGCCATAGCCGGCCGACAGGTCGAGCCCGACGTTCTCGCTGAACTTGATCTTCGCGCCCGCACGATAGTCGAACATCGTGGTGGTGTAGTCGGAGATACGCGGCCCGAGCTCGGTCGTGCGGCGATACACTTCGAGCATCGGGATGGCGGCGTGCGTGTTGCACGTCGCACCGAGGGCGATGCCCGCCGAGGTGCAGAGCTGGTCGCGAACGCCAGCCGGCAGATACGGGTTGTTGCCCGGGATGGTCAGCGCTTCGCCGAAGATGCCCGACGGTGCGATGATGGTCGAAACCTGGTTCCGCGAGAACATGCCGCGGGCATAGACTTCGATCGTGTCCGAGACTTCGTAGTTCGCCGCCGCATAGATGTTGTGGCGCTTATACGGCGTGTAGAAGATGTTGTACGGGTTGAAGTTGAAGCCCGCATATTCCGGGACCAGCAGTGTGCTGCCTGCATTCAGCTGGTTGCGCGCAGCGGTGCCCGCCGGATTCGGACGGATCGAGATGGTGGTCGGAACCGAGGTCGCCGACGAACCGGCAGCGCGGCCCGAAGTGCCGCTGATCTCGAACAGCGAGATGTCGCGCGAACCCATGTAGATCGGATCGGCTTCCTGGTAGCCCAGGCTCAGCACTGCGTTACCGCGGCCGTCGTCGAAGTTGACGCCCAGCGTCAGGTCGGCGCCGAAGCTGTGGCCGTCACCCTGCTCGGTGATCGAGTTGCGCAGGCCCAGCTCCATGCCCGCGAAATCCTTGCGGGTGATGAAGTTGACCACGCCCGAGACCGCGTCCGCACCATAGGTGGTCGAAGCGCCGCCGGTCAGGACTTCGGTACGCTGAACCAGCGCGACCGGGATGTTGTTGAGGTCGACAGTTCCGAGCTGGTTGGCGACGACCAGGCGGTTGCCGTCGAGCAGCACGAGGTTGCGCTGCGAGCCAAGGCCGCGAAGATCGACGGTGGCGAAGCCGCCATTGCCGTTGTTGGTGGCGGTGCCCAGACCCGGAACCGCGCCCGGAAGGTCGCGAACCAGTTCTTCAGCGTTGCTCATGTTGCGAAGCTGGATTTCGTTCTCGCCGATCACGCTGACCGGGCTCGAGGAAATCAGGTTCGGGTTGGTGATCAGCGTACCGGTAACGACGACTTCGGTCGCTTCCTCGGCAGCCGGCTCAGCAGTCGTCTGTGCATACGCTGCAGTCGGCAGCGCAGCCGCACCGATCAGCAACGTCGAGCACAGAAGACGCGCACGGAAATTGGTTTTCATCAAATAGCACCCCTTGTGTCAGCGGTTTTCCGCCTTCGTGGTGATGCGCGGGAGGGACCCGACGCAACATGCCACACCCATAATTCGCCCACGCCATCGCCCACAATGGTGTTGTGCATGTGCAAAACACTTTGCCAGCCATCGTGATAAAATCGTCACACTTGGAACCAAGTTTATGTAATTTCTATAATTTTCAGTGACTTTGCGGGTGCCCAAGGCTGGGCTAGGGTCACCTCGTCTCGTGCTGCCCTGCGGAGGAATAGATGCTTGGAATGCCGGCCCTGCTGTTTGCGTTATCCGCGGCCTCGATCGCGCCCGCCGGCGGTGCGCAGAAGGGCGGCGACGCCGTCGATGCGGTCGTCGCCTGTCGCGACATCCCCGACACCGCGGCGCGGCTCGCTTGCTTCGATCAGCATGTGAAGGCGCTCGCCGAAGCGAAACAGCGCAAGGACATCGTGGTGATGGACCGCGAGGGCGTGCGCGCGGCCAAGCGCGGCCTGTTCGGTTTCTCGCTGCCTAGGATCAAGCTGTTCGGCGACGGCGACGGCGATTCGGACACCGACGTCAAACAGATCGACAGCGTCGTCACCACCGCCCGCGCCGGAGCCGGCGGCATGACGACCTTCGCACTCAAGGACGGCACGCTCTGGCAGACGACTGAGGCGCGGATGGGCTTCAGCCCGCGATCCGGGGACGAAATCACGATCACCGCCGGCTCGCTCGGAAGCTATATGGCGAAGATCAAGGGCGGCCGTTCGAGCAAGGTCAAGCGGGTCAACTAACCCGCCGGCCCGGTCCTTCAGTCGACCGTCACCGGCATCGTCCCGGCAATCAGCAGCGGATCGATCTTCGCATTACGCCAGCGCATTCCCCAGTGGAGGTGCGGGCCGGTGGCGCGCCCGGTCGCACCAACCGCGCCGATCGTCTGGCCACGCCGCACCACATCGCCCACCTTCACATCGATCCGCGACAGATGCAGGAACGCGCTGTTCAAGCCCATGCCGTGATCCAGCATCAGCAGTCTGCCTTCGAGCGTGAAGGACGCGGGTGCGGCAAGGATCACCACGCCGTCAGCGGGCGCGAGCACGGCCGTCCCGGTCGGCCGCGCGACATCGACCCCCGAATGATACGATCCCGGCTCGCCACGATAGACGCGTTGCGAGCCGAACAGGCCTGAGATGCGCCCTGTCACCGGCCACATGAAACGCTGCCGCCAGCCATGGATATCGTTCGACTGAGCACGCGCTGCGGCGATCTGCGCGACCTCGCCGGGACGGCGGCGTTCGAACTCCGCGCTCGGCTGTGAAATGCGCGGAAGCGTGTTGAGCCGCTCGATCCGCCATGCGCGCGGCTGCACCGTGAGCGTTCGGCGAACCACGCTGCCATCGACGCGCGTCGCGACGATCACCGCGCTGGCCCCGGCGTCACGGTCGAACGCGATCAGAAAGCGGCCGTCCGCCGCCACCGGGACATCCTGTCCCTGAAAGCTGATCCGGCTGGTCAGCGCGGGGGCGGTCCCGAGCACCGTCCCACCCTGAATCATCGCGCCGTCAAACACAAAGTCGCCCCGCGCCGGCGCAGGACGCGCCTGCCCGTTCGCCGGCGGAACCGGCATGTTCACCGCCGAGCCGAGCAAAGCAGCCGCAATGACGAGCCCCCCCGCCGCCTTCATGGCGTCAGCGCCGCGCGCGTCGAGATCTCGGCGGAGGCATAGGCTTCCTGGCGTTCCACGCTCCAGTAGCGCAACGCCTCAAGCGGGACCTTCTCGCCGCTCACCGCGCAGACGACATGATCGCCCGGCACCAGCACGCGAAAGCCGTTCGCCATATAGTGGAGCCGCGCCGGGCGGGCGGTGTTGGACGACATCAGCATTGCGGCACTCGCTTCGGCTTGAGGATCAGAACAGGTCGGGCTGTTCGGGCTTGTCCCCAGCATAAGGTTTGCCGCCCGCCCGCTCAACCCGCGCATCGACGACGCCATCACGGAAATGCAGCGTCACTGCGCCTGCGGCACGCGCGTCGGCGGCGCTCGCCACCACCTTGCCGCTCGCCTTGGCGCCGACGCGGACATAGCCGCGCTGGAGCAGATTGTCGGGATTGACGGCGTCGAGCAGCTTGCCCGCGCCCTCCAGCCGGTGCCGCAGCGTATCGAGCTTGCGCTCGAGCACCGCCGGCCGCAACGCGCCCGCCGCGCGGTCGAGCACCCCGCGCGCCACCGTCACCCGCCGCTCCAGCGCGCGGTCGAGCTTCGCGCCCAGATCGTCGGCCTTTTGCCGCTGCGGTCCCAGCAGAGCATCGCGCCGCGGCAGCACCCGCACCAGCGCGGTCAGCCGCTCGCCCGCCCGCTCATGGTAGCGCCGCGCATAGCGTTCTGCGCGCAGCCCCATCGTCGCGACCGCATGGGCGAGTTCGGCGCGTACCGGCACCGCGATCTCCGCCGCAGCAGTCGGTGTCGGCGCACGGACGTCGGCGGCATAGTCGCATAACGTCGTGTCGGTCTCATGCCCCACTGCCGAAATGACGGGAATCCGGCATGCCGCCACCGCGCGCACCACCACTTCCTCGTTGAACGCCCACAGGTCCTCGATCGACCCGCCGCCGCGCGCGACGATCACCAGATCGGGCCGCCGCACCGGCCCATCCGCCGGCATGGCGTCGAAGCCGCGGACCGCCGCCGCCACTTCCTCCGCCGCGCCCTGACCCTGAACCTTGACCGGCCAGACCAGTACATGCGTCGGAAACCGATCCTCCAGCCGATGGAGGATGTCGCGGATCACCGCGCCGGTCGGCGACGTCACGACGCCAATTGTCTGCGGCGCGAACGGCAGCGGCTGCTTGCGTGCCGGATCGAACAGCCCCTCTCCCGCAAGCTGCGCCTTCAATTTCTCGAGCAGCGCCATCAGCGCGCCCTCGCCCGCCAGTTCCATCCGCTCGATCACGATCTGGTATTTGGATCGGCCGGGATAGGTGGTGAGCTTGCCGGTCGCGACCACTTCGATGCCGTCCTGCGGGCGGAACGGCACGCGATCGGCCTGACCGCGCCACATCACCGCGTCGATCACTGCATCGGCATCCTTGAGCGCCAGATAAACATGCCCCGACGCAGCGCGCTTGAACCCCGAAATCTCGCCGCGCAGCCGGACATGGCCGAACTCGCCTTCCACCATCCGCTTCAGCTTCAGCGACAATTCACCGACCGACAGCGGAGCAGCGTTGTCCCCTTCCCGCCCCTCGGCTACGAGCCGCGGCGGAATGCTATCGTCGAAGGGGTCTGACATGAACGTCCTGTTGCTTGGGTCCGGTGGCCGCGAACATGCGCTGGCCTGGAAGCTGGCGCAATCGCCCCGGCTCGATAGCCTGCATGCGATCCCCGGCAACCCCGGAATCGCCAAATATGCGACCTGCCATGACGTCCCGCTGACCGATCACGCCGCGGTGATCGACTTCTGCGTCAAACACTCGATCGGCTTCATTGTCGTCGGCCCGGAGGCACCGCTGGTCGACGGCCTCTCCGACAGTCTGCGGGCCGCCGGTTACGGTGTGTTCGGCCCCAGTCAGGCCGCCGCCCAGCTCGAAGGGTCGAAGGGCTTCACCAAGGATCTGTGCGCGCGCGAAAATATCCCGACCGCGGGTTATGTCCGCGTCGCCGACCTCGAAACCGCGCGCCTCGCGCTCGCCCGCGACTTCCCCCGGCCGGTGGTGATCAAGGCCGACGGCCTCGCCGCGGGCAAGGGCGTCACCGTCGCCTTCACCGATGAGGAGGCCGACGCCGCCATCGCGGCGATCTTCGAAAAGCCCGGCGGCGAAGCGGTGATCGAGGAGTTTCTGGAGGGCGAGGAGGCCAGCTTCTTCGTCCTCACCGACGGCACGGACTTCGTGACCTTCGGCTCCGCGCAGGATCACAAGCGAGTCGGCGACGGCGACACCGGCCCCAATACCGGCGGCATGGGCGCCTACAGCCCCGCCCCGGTGCTGACCCCGGCGCTCGAGGCCGAGGCGATCGAGACGATCATCAAGCCGACAATTGCCGGCATGGCCAGGGCCGGCACCCCCTATTCGGGCGTGCTCTATGCCGGGCTGATGCTCACCCGCGCCGGTCCCAAGCTGATCGAGTACAACGCCCGCTTCGGCGATCCCGAATGCCAGGTGCTGATGCTGCGGTTCGAGGGCGACCTGCTCGACCTGATGCTCGCCACCGAAGCCGGCGAGCTGGCCGATCAGGACGCCCCCCGCTTCGGCGCCGAGACCGCACTGACGGTTGTCATGGCAGCAAAGGGCTATCCCGGCACACCGCAGACCGGCGGCGCGATCAACGGCATCGTCGCGGCAGAGGAAACCGGCGCGCAGGTGTTCCAGGCGGGCACGAAGATGGACGGCGGCCAGCTCGTTGCGGCGGGCGGCCGCGTGCTCACCGTCACCGCGACCGGCGCAACCGTCACCGAAGCCCAGGCCGCCGCCTATCGCGCAGTCGACGCGATCGATTTCCCCACCGGTTTCGCCCGCCGCGACATCGGCTGGCGCGAGGTCGCGCGCGAGCAGGGCTGACTCTTAACCGTCACCCCGCTCAGGGCTTCTCGACCCACCGTCCGCGCTGTGCGACACAGCTCTGCTTCGTCGCCACCAGCTGCTGTGGGCTGCGCGCATAATAGAAGGTCGTCACCTTCTGCCCGAACGGATTGACGCACGATGCCTGCGCCTGCGCCGGACACGCCTTCATCGGTGTTGCCTTCAGGCCCGCGCCCTCATTCTCGCGGCATTGCGCCGCATAGGCGGCTGCGGGAACGGGCAGGCTGGTCTGCGAGCAATCCTTGACGATCTCGGACATGATCGTGCCCTCGATCAGGCAGGCATTGCCCGATTGCAGCGCGGGCGGTCCCGACGCGCTCATGAACAGGCTGGCGATTCCGGCAAGCAGCGTCAGGTCCATATGATCTTCCCCTTTGTCTGGAAATTCGGCGCATAGCCCGCGCCCGGTTCATCCTGATTGCACTAGCCCCCGGTCGCCCGGTCGGCATCGCCGATCAGATAGGCCGCCATCGACGTCCGCTTGGGGTTCACCCGGTGTGGCGCGAAGGTCAACAGGCATAGCACCGCCGTTTCGCGCAATGCCCAGCTCGCCCAGCTCAGCGGCGAATCCCCCTGCGCGTCGCGCTGGTCGATCGTCGCGCCCGCCGCGATCAGCCGCTCGATCACCCCCTGTGACGCATAGGCCGCCGCACGATGGAGCACGCCCTCCCCGCGGTTGCGCACGTCACGCATGAACGCACCGGTCTCGCTTCCCGCGACCGTCTTCCGGTTGGGGTCCGCACCCGCCGCCAGCAACACCGTGACCACCGCTTCCATCGCCGGACTGTCGCGCCGGCTCACCGCATTGTGGAGCGCGGTTTCGCCACTCTCCGGATCGGCATCGTTCGGGTCGGCACCCTGCTCGATCAGCCAGGCACATAGCTGCCAATGGCCGTGAAACGCCGCGCCTCCCAGGCCCAGATTACGCCCCAACCGTTCCAGTGGCACACCCGCCTCGATCAGCCGCCGGATCGCGCTGACATCGCCATAATAGGCGCACCAGCCGATCAGGTCGGCGCCCTCGACGCTCGCGCCCGGATCGCCGCCCTCGGCAATCCAGTCGAAGATCAGGTCGGTGCGGCCCGCGGCGATCCGTTCCAGCATGGCGAACATTCTCCAGCGTGTTGCCACACTATATCACTCGCTGCCGACTTCGTCACCCGCGCCCGCGCCCGCGCCCGCGCCCGCGCCCGCGCCCGCGCCCGTGCAATGTTATGTTATATCCCGTTCACCTTCCGCTCATCCCCCCGAGCGCACTTCCTGTCGCATCCAATGGCGTCAAAGGGGTTCTGCCATGAAACGCACCGCCGCTCTCGTCTCGCTCTCGCTGCTGCTCGGCGCTGCCGCGCCACCGCCGCCACCGCAAGTGCGCCGCCCGCTCCCGCCGCGCGCGGACAATGATTCGCCCGTCCGCTGCAAGGTCGGTGCCCGGCAGCACGAAATGCGCAGCCAGCGCGCACTGCGGTTCGGCGGCAGTCGGGGTCCAATGGCGCCTCCGCCACCGCCAGTACCGGTGTCGCCGCAGATGCTGGTATCGCCTCCGCCACCGGCGGTCGCCATGATCGCCCCCGCCGATGCGATGCGACAGAACCGGATCGCCGCACAACCCTCCGCTCCCTATGGCGCGCCCGGCAATACCGAACGCTATGAGGGCAAGGATGTCGCCGCGATCCAGTCGGTCGCCGCCGCGCCCGTCTCCACCTTCGCGGTCGATGTCGATACCGGCGCCTATTCCCACGTCCCCCGCTTCCTTCAGAGAGGCGAACCCCCCCCGAGCGAAGCGGTGCGGACGGAGGAGATGATCAACTATTTCCGCTACGATTATCCGCTCCCGCGTGACCGCAGCCAGCCGTTCAGCGTCACCACCGACGTCGCCGCCAGCCCGTGGAACTCCGACACGCGCCTCGTCCGCGTCGGCCTGCGCGGCTATGACGTGACGGCGCAGGGCCGCCCGGCCGCCAATCTCGTCTTTCTGGTCGATGTCTCGGGATCGATGAACAGTGACGACAAGCTTCCGCTGGTCAAGCGCGCGGTCACCATGCTCGCCGACCGGCTCACCCCGCGCGACCGGGTCTCGATCGTGGTCTATGCCGGCGCCGCGGGCGTGGTGCTCGAACCCACCTCCAGCGCCCGCCACGTCAAGGCCGCGCTCGACTGTCTCGAGGCGGGCGGCTCGACCGCTGGTGCCGACGGCATCCAGCTCGCCTACAACGTCGCCGCCGCCAATTTCGTGAAGGGCGGCATCAACCGCGTGATTCTCGCCACCGACGGCGACTTCAATGTCGGGGTCAGCGACAACAAGCAGCTTGAGGCCCTGATCCGCAAACAGCGCGACACCGGCATCACCCTCACCACGCTCGGCTTTGGCGAGGGCAATTACAATGAGGCGCTGATGGAGCGCGCCGCCGATCTCGGCAACGGCAACTACGCCTATATCGACAGCGCGATGGAGGCGCAGAAGGTCCTCGACGACGAACTCTCCGCCACCCTCTTCACCATCGCCAAGGATGTGAAGGTCCAGGTCGAGTTCAACCCGGCGCAGGTGAGCGAGTACCGCCT
>CAZBYE010000054.1:0-14462 GCA_964496045.1 uncultured Stakelama sp. | reverse complement strand
TGACGATGGTGCGGCTGCTGGTGGAACTGAAATATTGCTGAGCGAGCGCCGGGGCGTGGAAACCGGTGCCGGCCGAGGCGCGCAGCGCGAATCCGGCGGGGAGCTCGATCCGGGTGGAGGCCTGGCCGTTCCAGGTGTCGCCGAAGTCGCTATAGTCCTCGAAACGACCCGCAAGGTTGATCTGCCAGCCCTTCACCGGCTCGGCGGAGAGCTCGACGAACGCACCGATCGCGCGGCGGCTGACATCGACCTCATCGGCGGGCTGGATGCCCGCGAAGCCCTGGCTGCCGATCGTCGGGATCGCCCCGGCATTGGGGCCGTCCAGCACGCGCGCGGAGCCGAACTGATAGCTCGCAAGCTCGCCGCGGCCGATCTTGTAGCCGTCGCGCCGGTATTCGGCGCCGAAGGCGATCTCGACCGGCTTTGCGAAACCGATGTCGAACGCGTTCGAGATGGTGAGGTTCGCGGTCCATTGCGAGTTGGAATATCTGCCGTTGTAGAAGGCGGTCGGGCTCGCCGCGCCCAGCGTGGCGTTGATTGTCTTCTCGGTCCGGTATTCGATGCTGTTCCCGCCATAGATCCCGGACAGGTCCCACTTCCAGCCGCTAAGCTCGCCGCGCAAGCCGATCGCGGCACTGTAATCGGTGCTTTCGGTGTTGATGAAGGGGAGGAAGCCATCGGGATAAATGGCGCGGACATTCTCGTCCTGGCCCGGGCGGCGGAACGACGCGTTCGAATGCGCCTTGCTCACGCGGTAGCCGCCGAAGCTGTAGAGCGTCACCTCGCCCAGCGGCTTTTCGAGATTGGCCACCAGCGACCAGTCCTCGACATCACCCTGATCGGCGAAGCGCCAGACGTTGCGATCGACGATGGCTTCACGCGGATCGAGCCGGGTGCCGGCGACACCGCCCGGCGGGTTGAGGCCAATGCCGGCGCCGTAGCGCGCGGATAGCGGCTGGAATGAGCCGTTGGGCGCGATACCGAGATAGAATTGGCGGGTATCCGGCTCGGCGCGATTGGCCGCCTTGTGATCGCGGTAATAGCCGGTCAGGTTGACGAAGCCGTCCTCGCCCAGCTTGACGCCGCCACCCAGCGAGAACTCATAGGTGTCGCCGCCGCCGTCATAGGTGGTGCCGGCGCTCGCGGTGCCGTGGAATTCGGTATCGGTGCGCAGCAGGATGTTGATGACGCCCGCGATCGCGTCCGACCCATATTGCGCGGATGCCCCGTCGCGCAGGATCTCGATGCGGCCGATGCCTGCTGCAGGGATCTGATTGAGGTCGGTCGGCGTCGAGCCCTTGCCGATCGTCCCGCCGGTATTGACCCAGGCCGCGGTATGAACGCGTTTCCCGTTCAACAGCACCAATGTTTCGTCTGGTGACAGCCCGCGCAGCGACGCGGAGTGGATATGGGTGTTGCCGTCAGGCGTGGTGGGGGTCGCGAATGCGAATGAAGGCGCGAGCTGACGCAGGATTTCGGTCGTCTCCTGATAGCCTGAAGCGCGTAACTCTTCGCCCCGTAGCGAGTCGATCGGTACCGGCGAGGTGGTGACCGTGCGCTCGCCTAGACGCGAGCCGGTCACAATGATGTCGTTATCCTGAAATTCGATCTGAGGCACCGTGTCCTGCGCGAACGCGGGTGCGGTGACGGCAAGGACGGTTCCCGCGAGGAGGAGATGCTTCATGATAGCCCCTATTGTCTGGCGCGACGCGCCGATTGAGGGGGTTCATATTCCTATCAATTAAATAGGATATAATAGATTTGCTGCAGCGCCGCGTAGCTTGAGTTTGTGCCTCGCCGCAAATCTGCTTCGCTTGCGATGGGCGCGGGCGGAGGGCCTAAGGGCTTATGCGGCCTTGAGTGATCGGCGACGGACGAGAAGGATGAAATCCGGCCGTCGAACAGCATCGCGAGGGGCTTCTTGCCGTGTAATCGGTCAGACGACAGCGCGCCAGTTATAGGCCTGAAATGGCTCAAAATCCTCGAAAAACCACAGAAACTGGTGTTCATTCAAACGCGTGGCAATTCCTCGGATAATGCCAGATCAAGCCAGCCTCGGCTGACATCCAGAACGACAGCAGCATAGCTGAGGAGCGTGAGCAATGGTCCGTCGTGACCATGCGGAGCGGCATGTCGGTTGATCGATCGCATCCCTGCGCGCCGGGCCGCTTCGTGCCCGGCGAACGTATCTTCAAAGACGATGCAGCCTTCCGGTTCGAAACCAAGTCGCTTCGCAGCCAGCAGATACCCTTCAGGATCGGGTTTCCCCGACGCCACGTCACCCGCTGTGATCAGGATTTCAGGGATCGGAAGGCCAGCCGCCGCCAGACGGCGGGAGGCGAGGGCGGGCCCGGCTGAGGTGACTACCGCCCAGCGATCAGCGGGCAGGCGGTCGAGCAAAGCCCGTGCGCCTTCGATAGCGATCGTGCCGTCGTCCGCCACGATCTCCAGCGCCTCAATGTGCGCGGCTGCAGCCAGGGCTATTTCCTCAGTGGGTGCAAAGTGCCGCGTGGTATCCAGCGTACGTCGGCCTTGCGAATATGCCAGCACGGCTTCGGGGTCGGCCCCCTGCTCGCTCGACCACGCGCGCCAGATGCGTTCGGACACCGCGGTGGAGTCTACGAGGGTGCCGTCCATGTCGAACAACAGTGCGTTTGCGGACAAGGTAATGCGATCGGTCATCATCGGCACTCAAATGGTCTGAGAAGGGCTCGCCGCGCCGACATTGCCGCGCCGCGTCGCGGCTGCGGCGCATATCGGAACGAGTGCCAGCATGATGGTCAGCGCCCAGAAGGCGCCAGGCAGGCCGATCGCTTGTGCCGCGAAGCCGACCCCCGCTGGTCCGGCCAGCACACCGGCATAACCAACCGTCGTGACGGCCGCGATGGCGAGGCCCGCGGGCATCACGGTCTGCGCGCCAGCTTGTCGAAACAGCACTGGTACCGTGTTGGCGGCGCCAAGGCCGATGAGGAGGAAGCCGAGCAAGGCTACCGAAGCCAAGGGCGCCGTGAGCAGAACAACATAGCCCATAATGGCAAGCAGGCCGCCCCAGAACATGGTGCGCCGGTCGCCAAGCCGGGCGACCACGGCATCACCGGTCAGCCGCCCGATCGTCATCGCTACGGCGAAAACGCTGTAGCCGATACCGGCCTGAGCGGTCGGCAACAAACCTTTGCCGGTCAGAAGGAGCGCCCCCCAGTCGAGCATCGCCCCCTCGGTCAGAAAGGTGATCGCCGCCAGCAGGGCGAGCAGTGCAACGACACCGCGCGGCACGACCAGCAACGGGGCTTCCTCGGCCTGCGCCGTATTGATCAAGCGGGGCGCCGCGAAGAGGATCGCGCCGATCATCAGTACCGCCGCTGCGATCGTGCCGGTCAGCGGTGAAATCTGCGCTGAGAGTGCTGCCGTCAGCAGCAAGGCGCCGACAAACCCGCCGACACTGAACAGCCCATGGAAACCAGACATGAGCGGCTTTGCGCTGTGCTTTTCCACTTCGACCGCATGGACGTTCATGCTGACATCGATCAGACCGAGAAAACCGCCGAAGAGCAGCAGCACGATCGCCATCGTCGGGACCGTCGGAGCTACGGCCAGAAGGGGCAGCAGGATCGCTTGTCCGATACCGCCGATGACGATGATCGGGCGTGCGCCAAGCCTGGATATGAATGTGCCGGTGAGTTGCATCGTCAGAACCGAACCGGCGCCGAGGCACAGCAGGAGGAGTCCCAGCGAGCCCTCGTCGATTTCCAGCCGTGCCTTCGCAAGCGGTACGAGCGGCGCCCAGCAGGCAAGTCCGAAGCCGGCTACGAAAAATGCAATTCGGGTCGCCAGCCGCGAACCGGCTTCTTGTCGCGTCACGGGATGTCCAATCTGTCAGGGGTGCTGGTCGACGCTCGACGTGGCGCGCAAGATCCTGGCACCAGCCGAACGCAGCGCATCGGCAGTAGCGTCTGGCGCATCATGCTCGATGATGACGTGATCGATCGCGCTCAGGTCGACGATCCGATGCGGTGCCTGCTCACCGATCTTCTCGTTCGCCACGAGGGCAAGAGTGCTGCGGCTTCGGGCGATCAGCGCACGTTTGAATGTGGCGTCGGCGCCATCAAGCGCGCTGACACCACCCTCGGCCGAGAGCGTGCACACCCCGATAAAGCACAGGTCGATGTTCAATCGCGAAATCGCTTCGAGCGCGATGCCGTCGATCGAGCCGCCGATCACGCTGTCGATCGTGCCGCCCACCATGTGAATATGCACATCTCCCCGCGCGACCAGCGCCGCCGCGATTTCGATGGAGCTGGTCGCGACGATCAGGTCGACGTCTCTCGGCAGCTCTTGCGCGACGATCAGGCTGGTGCTGCCATTGTCCAGGAAGATGAAGCTGCCGGGGGCGACCATCGGCATCGCGGCTTGAGCCAGCGCTCGCTTTCGGTTCACGCCGGTCCCGAGGCGATGAGATACTGGCGTGGTGCCGGGGCTGAGCGGAAGGGCTCCCCAATAGACGCGCCGGCACAGCCCGGCTGCGGCCAGCGCGCGCAGATCGCGCCGGATCGCGTCCTCGGAGATGTTGAACTCACTGGCGAGCGCGCCGGCGTTGACGGATTGGCCACTGGCGAGCCGGGCCGCAATCACATCGCGGCGGGCGTGGGGGATGTCGTTGGTCACATTGCGACGCCTAGCCCATGAATTGTGCGCAATCAAGAATAAACCGTGCAGAATCGCGCAAGTTTTGCGCCTGCTTCCATGTGGCTTCTGCATGAGTGGAAGGGGCTTTGCTCGTTCGCAGCATGCAAGTGACACGAATCGTGCATGAACGAGAATTTCCGGCCCTGGCCTAGTTGACATTCAGCGCCCGACGTAGCGCCGATTTCCAGCTGGCGATGAAACCGGCCGAAACGCGCGCGCCGGGCACCATGGCGTCGAAGCCATGATAGGCGCCGGGTACCACGGACATCTCAACTGACACGCCCGCAGCCATCAGCCGTTCCGCAAAGCGCACCGTTTCTTGCGCGAACAAGTCGAGCGTGCCGACCCCGATCCAGGTGGGGGGCAGGGCATGGAGACGAGTCGCCCGGGCGGGCGCGGCCTCCGCCGGGACATTGTCCATGACCGGCATGCGCCCCAACACGGAACGCCAGCCGAATGCGTTCGACTTCGCATTCCAGATGAAATGGCCGACATGCGGCGGCGGTGTATGCAGCACCGTACGATCGTCGAGCATCGGGTAGCGCAGTAGCTGGAAGCGGATCGGCAGTTCGCCCCGATCGCGCGCTCTGAGCGAGACGGCCGCGGCCAGCCCGGCGCCCGCGCTTTCGCCCATGACGGCGATGCGCCTGGGATCGATGCCAAGTTCACCGGCCGTGCCGTGCAGCCATTCGAGCGCGGCATAGGCGTCATTCAGGCCGGCGGGGAAGGGATGCTCTGGCGCGAGGCGATAGTCCACCGACACGACGAGCGCGCCCAACTCCGCTGACAGCTGCTGCAGTTCGACGATCGCGACCTCCGGCTTGCCGACCACGAGCCCGCCGCCATGGATGTGCAGGATCGCAGGCTTGTTTGAACGCGTTGGCGCTGGGTCGAGAATAACCAACCGCAGCGCCGTATTGCTGTTGCCTCCGCGGATGTGTCGTTCCATAGGCTGAATCCCGGGGGCGGGTAGAGCCGGCGGGAATTGCGCGCTGCGCACCGCCGCCAGATTGTCCATGCCGAGATCTAGCGGCGGAATTCGTTCGAGGATGGGGCGGAGCTCGGGATCGACCAGACTGATTGGGTTGGCCATGGCGGCGGCTTCGGCCGCGGCGGTGCCGGGAAGCACGAGGGCGGATATGGACATGGCGGAAAATTCCCTGCGGTTGAGGTGCATGCTGATTTCCTGAGGAAGAGGGGCGTTATCGTCCGGGCTTGCCGGGAAGCAGGAAGAAACCGGCGATCGCGCCCGCGAGTAACAAGGCGGCAGCCGCGGCGAAGGCGCTGGTATGGATGTCGAGCGGCGCGGGTGTCCCGGCGGTTGCCACCGCCAGGACCACGGCGAGGACGGATGCGCCGCCCATTTGCAGCGATGTGTTGACCAGACCCGAGATCATGCCTGCTTCGCCGGGCGTGGCCGATGCGGTGGCAGCTTCGGTCAGGCAAACGAAGGAGAGCGCGCCGCCGAACCCGCCAAGCGCAAGGGCAAGGGCGGATGCGATGAAGAATGGCTCCGGCGCCGCCGGCAGGCGAGACAGGATGAGCGAGGCGGCGGCCATCAGAGCAAAGCCGAGTGATGTCACCAGGCGCGGCGTCAGCCGGTCTATGACTCCAGGAGCAAGGCGTGCGGCGACAATCGAGGCAAGCGCCATCGGCAGGAACAGAAGCCCGGTCTCGAGCGGCTGCAGGCCGCGGACCTGCTGGAAATAGAGTGAGCCGAAGAACAGCATGACCAGCGGTCCGGCGGCGTGGAGGAAGATCAGCGCATTCCCGGCGGCGACCGGGCGGAACCTGAACAGGGTGAGGTCGAGCAGCGGCGCCTTGCTGCGGTGTTCGACGGCGACGAACGTGCTCAGCAGGGCGGCCGCGGCGACCAGTAGCAGCACGGTGCTTCGCGTCGGCGCGACCAGTTCGGCAATGCCCAGCGTTAGCGCACCAAAGCCGAGGGTTGCGGTGATCGCGCCTGCCCAGTCCATGGCCAGGCCCGAGGCAGCGCCGTTTTCGCGATGCCCTCTCATCCTGATCGTTGCCCATGCCATGGCGAGGCCGAGGGGGACGTTGATCAGCAGGACTGAAGACCAGCCGAAATAGCTGGTGAGAAGGCCGCCCAGCAAGGTGCCGGACGCGACGCCGGCCGTCGCTGACGATGCGAATAGCCCGATTGCCCGGATTCGCGACGGTCCCGCCGGAAAGTGCAGGGTGAGCAAGGCGAGCGCGTTGGCGGCAAGCATCGCCGACCCGGCGCCTTGCAGCGCTCTGGCTGCGATCAGCATCCCCATCGACTGGCTGAGCGCGCCGGCAAGCGAAGAGAGCGCGAAGACGATTGCACCCGCCGCAAAGACGCGGCTGTGGCCGAGGCGGTCGCCGGCCCTGCCCGCCAACAGCAGCAATCCGCCAAAGGTAAGTGCGTAGGCATTGAAGACCCATTGCAAATCGCGCTCGTCGGCACCGAATGCGTGAGCCAGCGCTGGACCGGCGACCATCAGGACGACGGCGTCGATGACGACCAGGAATTGCGCACCGCAGACCATCGCGAGCATCAGTTGCGGGGATTGTGCCGGCATGCCGGCGGCGGGAGGTTTGGAAAGCATCTGGTTCATAGGAGAAGAATAGATTATCTCCGAAAAGCAGATAATATTCTGAATTTGGAATAAGCGTCTCCACTCATGGATAATAGAAACACTCTGCCCGCCGAACGCCTGCCGCCTGTGGAGGCTGTCGTTATCTTCACACGGGTGGCTGAGGCGGGCGGTTTCACGGCTGCGGCGCGGGCTATGGGGATCCCGTTGGCGACCGTCAGCAAGCGTGTGGCCGAACTGGAGGAGTACCTTGGCGTCAGGCTGATCGCCCGAACGACGCGGCGATCGTCGCTGACCGAACCGGGTAAACGCTTCCTCATTCATGGGCGGCTGATCGTCGATGCGCTGCAACGGGCCGGCGACGAGGCTGCGCATGCGGTGGCCGAGCCGTCGGGGCGGCTGAGGCTGACCATGCCGTCGGTGCTGGTCGAGGCGGGGTTCGGTACGATCGTTGCGCGCTTCGTTGCGGCCAATCCGAAGCTGCGTTGCGAGATCGATGTTTCCGATCGTTATGTCGACCTCGTCGCCGAGGGCTATGATCTCGCCGTCCGCGTCGGGAAGCTAAAGGACTCGTCGCTGATCCGCCGCAAGATCGGCAGCACGGAGGCGTCGATGTTTGCCGCGCCATCCCTGATTGCCGACCATGGCATGCCGTCCCGCCCCGCCGATCTTGGCGGCTATCCGCTCATCGGCGAACAGGTCGCTCCGGGCGAAAGCCAGGTCTGGATACTCCACGGCGAGTCGCCCAAGCCGGCGAAGGTCGAATTCAAGCCACGCATGTCGGCGAACAGCGCGCGCGCGATCGCGGATGCGATCGAGGCCGGACTGGGCATCGGGCGTTTACCAACATTTGCCGGGCGCAGGATGGTCGCCGAAGGGAGTGCGGTTCAAGTGCTGCCCGGTTGGGCTGGTCCGGGCCTGGACATCTCGCTGGTCCATGCCGTCCATCGCGGCATGCTTCCCGGTGTGCGCCTTCTGATCGATGCGATCAGCTGCGGGGCGGGCAGGTTGCTGTAGCGCTATCGGGTTCTGGCGCCCGGGCTGCTTGCTGCCGCTCGAACTCGAGCCAGCCGCAACGACTGCCAGGCGCTATAATCGCGGTCGTTCGGTCTGTCCGCGAGCGCCCGCGAAGGCCGTTCTTCATCCAGATGGCGCCTGAATGGCTGCTATTGGGCGGGGGGCGGACTTTAGTTCTTGCCCGAAATAGGGGGCGGCGGGTTTCGGCAAGCGCAACGAGGGAGCGGATGCAAGGTCTCAAAAGTCACACTGCCACGCGTGTGCGATCCGAGTCAGCTTGTCGCCACCGCGTCCCTGTGCCGCCGAACCCAGCAGCCCGCCGCCGCCGATGACGTTCCCCGATCCATGCTCGAACCCAGTCCCGCCTCCGGTCACAATGGCAACCATCGAAAATCCCCCAACCTCGCTGGACGCAAAACGGGCCGGTCAAAGGGGGATCGGAGGAATCCGTCAGGAGTTCAGGGAAATATTTCAAGGAGGGCGGCGTCGCGCGCTGACTAAGCCAGGATTGCTTCCGTCGTCTGCCGACGGCAATGCGCCCTCATGGCAGTGCCGGTTCGCTGCCGAGCCTAAGCGGGACGGGCCAATTGATCCTGGCGTTCACTCCACGGCCTATGATGGCCGTGGAGAGGCGCAATGGGCACTCACATTACGACCCTGCTACGCAGTTCCGGCCTGCATCGAGTGCGGGCAGAGCGGCGTGGGCACCCGTCGAGAGGCTGCGACATCAAGCCCGTCGCGCTGTGCCTGGGGCAGGGGCGCGACGGGTGAGGGCTGTGTCCTACCTTCTTCCTACCAGCTCAGAATGACCTTGCCGGCCCTGCCTGCGCGCATTGCGTCAAAGCCTTGCTGGAAATCGCTCGCATCAAGACGATGGGTGATGAGCGGCGACAGGTCGAGCCCGCCGCGAATCAGGCCGAACATCTTCTGCCATGTGCCGAACATCTCTCGCCCGTAGACGCCGCGAATGGTCAGCGCCTTGAGAATGATGTCCGACCAGGCGACGTCCATCGACCCGCCGGGAATGCCGAGCATCGCCAGGCCTCCCCCCATGCGCAGCGCGCCGATCGCCTGGCTGATCGCCACCGGGGCGCCCGACATTTCCAGCGCCACGGCGAAGCCGTCGTCGACGCCCTCGGCCGCCATCACCTCGCGCAGATCCTCTGTGAGCGTGTTGACCGGTCGCACGTCGGCGAGCCGGGCGGCCAGATCGAGCCGATAGGGGTTGATGTCGGTAATGACGACCGACCGTGCGCCGGCACGCCGCGCGACGGCCGCCGCCATGATCCCGATCGGGCCGGCGCCGGTCACCAGCACGTCCTCGCCCATCAGGTCGAACTGCTGTGCGGTGTGGACCGCGTTTCCGAACGGATCGAGCAATGCGCCGACATCGTCGGATACATCGTCGGGAAGCGGCACTACGTTGAAGGCCGGAATGCACAGATACTCGGCGAACGCGCCCTGCCGGTTGACGCCGACGCCGACGGTGCCGGGGTCGAGGTGGAAGCGCCCGGCGCGCGCCGCGCTGCTGTCGAAGTCGATGATATGTCCTTCGCCCGACACGCGTTGCCCGATGTGCAGCGGGCGCGTGACCGATTCCCCGACTTCGACGATCTCACCCGAGAATTCGTGGCCGACGATCATCGGTACCGGAATGGTCTGTGCGGCCCAGTCGTCCCAGTTGTAGATATGCAGGTCGGTGCCGCAGATGGCGGTGCGCCGAACGCGGATCAGGACCTCGCCGGGACCGGGCGTCGGCACCGGCGCCGCGGTCTCCCAGATGCCTTCACGGGCGTGCAGCTTGGCCAGACCGCGCATGGTCGCGTCGGAGTGGGGGAGGCGGGTCAGCGATGCGGCTGCGATGGCGTTCATGGAATGAGGTCCAGTTTGCGGCCAACCGAAACAAAGATATCTGCGGCCTGTTCGACCTGATCGGAGGTCAGACCGGCCGACATCTGGGTGCGAATGCGGGCCTTGCCGTGCGGCACCACAGGGAAGGAGAAGCCGGCGACCAGTACGCCCGCCTCAATCAGTTCGGCGGCGGCGCGTTGCGCCTTTGCCGCATCGTGCAACATCACCGGGATGATGGGATGCTCGCCGGGCAGAAGGTCGAAGCCGGCATGGGTCAGGCGGGCACGGAACAATGCCGCGTTCGCCGCCAGATGCCGGCGCAGCGCATCGCCCTCATCTGAAGCGGCGATCCCGATCGCCGCGAGGCTGGCGCCACAGATGGCGGGGGCGAGTGCATTGGAAAACAGATAGGGTCGCGCCCGCTGGCGGAGCAGGTCGATCACGGGCTGGCGCGCGGCCACGAAACCGCCCATCGCCCCGCCCAGCGCCTTGCCATAGGTTCCGGTGAGGATGTCGACCTTATCGGCAACGCCGCGGAGGGCGCCCGAGCCGCGCCCGCCTTCACCGATGATGCCGGTCGCATGACAGTCGTCGACCAGCAGCAGGGCGTCGAACCGTTCGGCGAGCGCCGCGATCTCGTCCAGCGGCGCGATGGCGCCGTCCATCGAAAAGACACCGTCGGTCGCGATCAGGATCGTCCGCGCGCCGTCCGCTCGGGCGGTCGTCAGCACCCGCTCCAGATCGGCGATGTCCGACGTCGCGTACCGATAGCGCTTCGCCTTCGACAGCCGCACGCCATCGATGATCGAGGCGTGGTTGAGCGTGTCGGATACGATCGCATCTTCGGCGCTCAGCAGGGGTTCGAAAACGCCGCCATTCGCGTCGAACGCGGCCGCGAACAGGATCGCGTCATCATAGCCGAGATAAGCGGCGGTCGTGGCTTCGAGCTGTTTGTGGATGCTCTGGGTGCCGCAGATGAAGCGCACCGATGCGAGTCCGGCGCCCCAGGTGCGGGTGGCCGCGATCGCCGCCTCGACGACGCGCGGATCGGCGGCAAGGCCGAGATAGTTGTTCGCACAGAGATTCAGCATCGCAGGCGGGCCGCCCTCGATGCGCACGGCTGCACCCTGCGGTGTGGTCAACACCCGCTCGGGCTTCATCAATCCGTCGGCACGGATCGCGGACAGCTCCGCTTCGATACGATCGTAGAACCCACCAGCCATCGCGGCACTCCCTCATCCTGAGAAAGTGCAATTACGGTATAATGGACCACGAGTCCACTATACTGGAAATTTAGCTGGCTACGACCAGCAGCGCGCGCGCGCGCCGCTTCCCCTTGTTGGTGATCCGGTGCGGCACATCGGCCGCATAGCGTGCGGTGCTGCCTTGCGGCACCGCGACCTTTTGCGTGCCAGCCTCGACTTCAAATGTGCCTTCGAGCGCGGTGAGGTGCTCGCGCGTTCCCTTCGCATGCGGTTGTGAGACCAGGCTGCCGCCGGGTTCGAACCGCAGTTCATACCATTCCAGGGTCTCCGCGTGATTCGCGGGACTGAGAATGCGGAGCGTGCATAGCCCGTCATCGGTGCGGATTTCGGGTGTGAATGCCTCGCTCGCCACCTCGATCTGGTCGCGCGCTTCGCGTGCGGTGACGCCGATCAGTTCGGCGACGTCGACCTTGAGCGCGTTGGCCAACGACCAGACCGTGGCGAGCGTCGGGTTTGCCTGGCCGCGTTCGATCTGCGACAACATCGATCGCGATACGCTCGACATCCGCGCCAGATCGTCAAGCGTCATCGACTGCCGCTTGCGAAAGGCCTGGATAAAGGGTCCGATCTGCGGCGATCCGTCAGGCGTCATCGAAGCTCTCGGGCGCAAACAATATGCACAATTCTGATGGACATCACTTTCCGCTACCGCATTCCGTCTGAAATGTCGCCATTCCAGGCACTGAAGCGTCAGTAACCTTCATTTACCTTCATATGATCCAAAGAAAACGGCGCTTGGGTAATGGTTTATATTGGCTGCGCGCAGAGCGGACACCATTGCCTGGCCCGGTCGTACACGACCGGGATCCCCTCAAGCCTGACCGTGTGAATACCGATGGACGTGATGGACACCTATCCCCATCGTCGGACCGACTTGCTACAGGCGCTCTGGAAACCCGTCAGGACAGGGCGCAATTTCACATCATATGAAAGGCGATACAGGCGGAAATGGAGAGCAAACATGCTGCCGGCCAGAACCTATAGTGTGTCGATCGCCTGCAATTGGCAGACGCTTTATGAACGCATCTGGCACCCCGAATTCTTCGCCCAATGGGCGTCAGGCCTGGCGGAATCCGAACTGCGCAAAAGTGGTGAGCATTGGGTGGCGGATGGTCCGGAGGGGCCGATCCGCATCCGTTTCACCGGACACAACGACCATGGTGTGATGGACCATTTCGTCGATGCTGGCGACGGAAACGAGATCCATATCCCGCTGCGCGTGATCGCGAACGGCGAGGGCGCAGAGGTGATGCTGACCCTGTTTCGCCAGCCCGATATGGATGATGAGCGCTTCGCCGCTGATGCAAAATGGGTCAATCGCGACCTGAATGCGCTCAAGCGATTGGTCATGGAATTACCCTAGCGCTGTTGGTGTCTTTCAATCATCAACGCCGCTAGCCACTGCCGCTGGAGCAATGGCTGAGTCATGAGTGGAAG
The DNA here is from genome assembly GCA_964496045.1 of uncultured Stakelama sp. Classification (GTDB taxonomy): domain Bacteria; phylum Pseudomonadota; class Alphaproteobacteria; order Sphingomonadales; family Sphingomonadaceae; genus Sphingomonas. The sequence continues at coordinate 1,630 of CAZBYE010000054.1, read as the reverse complement.
TGTGGCCCATCCTTCGTCCATAGCTGGAAGTCAGGCCCGGAAGGTTCGCTGCGAAATGCAGCTCTCATCGACCAGATCCCAGTCGATATCGATCCCGAGGCCCGGTCCCTCCGGCGCGTGAATGCTGCCTTCAGCGTCCATCAGGTCGCGCAGGCTCTGCTTCATCGGCAGCTGGAAGGTGTCCTCGGGCACGAACAGCTCGAAATATTCCGAGTTCCGAACGGCACATGCGACATGGATGTTGGCGACATCCATTGGTCCCATCGTCGTGGTGTGCAGTTCACAATTCATCCCGTGCGCTTCGGCCAGATGGCAGACCTTGAGCGTGCCGGTGATCCCGCCCTTCCACGACACGTCGGCCCGGACCATGTCGAGGGCGTCGGCTTTGATCGCCTGTGCCACGCCCCAAGGGCCGCCACGCGTCGTCTCGGTGCCGACGATCGGAATGTCCACCGCGGCGCTGAGTTTGGCGTATTTGTCGAGCTCGTAATCGCGGAACGGCTCTTCGAACCAGTAATAGTTGAGCTTCTCCAGATGCCGTGCCACCTTGATCGCCTCGTGAAGGGAGTATTCGGCAACCGGATCGGTCATCAGGATCATCTCGGGGCCGACCGCGTCACGCACCGCCTGATGGATCTCCATGTCGAGCGCGCTGGGTCCGCAGGGATGCACTTTATATGCCTTGAACCCACGTTCTTTGTACTCGAGCGCCTCACGTACATAGGCGTCGATATCGGGTAGCCACAGGCTGCTGGCATAGACGGGCAGGCTGGTGCGGTAGCTGCCCAGATAACGGTGAAGGGGAAGCCCGGCGGTGCGTGCCGCTGCATCCCACAGCGCGACGTCGATTGGCCCGGGCAGGAACACCGGAAAGAAGGCGCCGTGCCGGTCGATGTTCCAGAAATCCTGCCAGATGCTCTCGCGGTCATGGATGCTGCGGCCCATGATCACCGGAGCGATGACATCGGAAAGATAGGCGTCGGTCACCGCCGCCGAGCGCGCCGCCCAGAAGGTCGCGATCCCCTCGATCCCGTCCGAGGTCGTGATGCGACCGACACCGTAGCTCCACGGCATCGGCGCGGCGCCTTCGCGCTCCTCGTCGAACAGCCCCTTGGGGCGCTTGCACATCCAGGTTTCGAACTTCTCGATGCGCATCGCCACGCCTCTCCTTGCAGTCAAACTTGTCTTACAGGATAAGGGTGACCTCTGCCGCTGGCAAGCTCAGGCTGTCGGCTCGCCTGCGACGATCGGTGCGAGGATCTTGCTCAGCGCGTCGTCGAAATGCTGCGCCATTGCGCTGGCCGCCGCGCCCGGATCGCGCGCCACCACGGCGCCGACGATATTCTCGTGCAGGTCCTGCACGCGCTTGAGTTCGGGGGTTGCCGCCCAGCGTTCAATCCCCTCCTGCATCGATGCTGCGATGAGTTGTCGGAAGGCGTCGATCAGCAGTGTGTAGAGCGGATTGCCGGTCGCGCGGGCCAACAGGGCATGAAGTTCCAGATCGAGCTCGGCATAGCGTTTGGCGTTGCCGAGTTTGGTCGCCATCTCGCGCACGATCTTCTGCAGCTGCGTGGCGTCCGTGTCGCTGCGGCGTTCCGCGGCGAGCGCGACCATCGTGATCTCGATACCG
>CAZBYE010000053.1:0-14584 GCA_964496045.1 uncultured Stakelama sp. | reverse complement strand
CAGCCTCGGCGACGGCCTCCGCCCCGGCAGCATCTACGACGCGAACGACGAGGCGCAGTTTGCCGAGCTCTACACGCTGGGCGAGCTCACCAAGCGCGCCTGGGCGCAGGATGTGCAGGTGATGATCGAGGGCCCGGGCCATGTCCCGATGCACAAGATCAAGGAGAATATGGACAAGCAGCTGCAGGCGTGCGGCGAGGCGCCCTTCTACACCTTGGGGCCGCTCACCACCGATATCGCGCCGGGCTATGACCATATCACCAGCGGCATCGGCGCGGCGATGATCGGCTGGTACGGCACGGCGATGCTCTGCTACGTCACGCCCAAGGAGCATCTCGGCCTCCCCGATCGCGACGACGTCAAGGTCGGCGTGGTGACCTACAAGCTCGCCGCGCACGCCGCCGATCTCGCCAAGGGCCACCCTGCCGCCAAGATGCGCGACGATGCCCTGTCACGCGCCCGCTTCGAATTCCGCTGGCGCGACCAGTTCAACCTGTCGCTCGATCCCGACACGGCGGAGCAATATCACGACCAGACGCTCCCGGCCGAAGGCGCCAAGACCGCGCATTTCTGCTCGATGTGCGGCCCCAAATTCTGCTCGATGAAGATCACCGCCGAAGTGCGCGAGTTCGCCGCCAAGCAGAACGCCCCGGTCGAGACCTTTGTCGCGGCCGAGGAAGCCGAAGCCGGCATGGCCGCGATGTCGAAGCTCTATCACGAGACCGGCCGCGAGCTGTACATGGGCCAGGGCGACCGCGAGCACGACTGACGCCGAACCCGTAGCGCGCCCGCTGGCCCGACAGGGTTGAGGCGGGCGCGCTACGGCGTCTTGCGCTCGACGTTGAAGATCTTGTTGACGATTCGCCACGCGCCATCGGCTTTGACGAGCGAGAGATAGTCGGTGAACTTCACGGTCGGATAGTCGAGCACCACCTTGGCCATCGCCGCGTTGCCGGTGACGTCGAGGCGCTCGATCGACCGGCGCCGCTGCGCCTCGTCGGCGGCGGGTTTGCCCGGCGCACCGGCGATATAGTCCGCGCTGGTCCGCTCCGCGAACGCGCCGTCGCGGTTCCAGTAGAGCATCGCCTTGGGGTGGAACGCCGCGCGGAACTCCTCGGCGCTGCCGGTGATATGCCCGGCCAGATAATGGTCGACCGCGGCGCGCGCGCCGGCCTCGTCCTTCTCCTGCGCGGCGGCGGGCAGTGCGATCGTCAGCAGGGCAAGCGTCAACAGGCTGCGCATCGGTGAACTCCTCCGGGTCGAAGCGCGCAGCCTAGCCGCGCCAGCCGCCCGCGCAACGCGATTTGCATGGCGCCGGGAGTCCTGTCCGAAACGGACCGGCTTGCCGCCATTCCCGATCCGAAAGCCGCTAGCCTTCGCGCATTCGCATGGGGAGAATGGCGATGCGGTGGGGACGATTGGCGCTGGCGCTCGCCGGCATGTTGCTGGTGCTGGGCGCGCTGATCCTCGCCTCGGCGGCGGTAGCGCGGGAGAAGAACCGCCCACCGGAGGATTTCTCCAACATCACCACCAAGGCCGCCGCCAATCGTCTGGTGAAGGAAGGCCGGCTGGTGAAGATCCACTACTTCCCCACCGAACTGGGCGGTCCGGCAAAGGACCGGCACAATATCGGCTACATCACCCCCGAAGCCGAAGAGGCCCGCTCGCTGCTGATCAGCGTGCTTGAAAAGGACCTCGACGACGCGGCGATCGATGAGATCCGGATCGAGCCTCATTATCGCGGCGACAGCATCATCCCCACCCGCATCCGCTTCAAGGCCTGGCACAGCCAGCGCGCGGGCGGGGAGTATGAGACGGTGGTGGAGGTCTGGTAGTCTCCCGCCTGTACTTCATGCCCGCAATCAACAGCCGGTTCCATTGAAATAGTCCTGCTGGATAAAGCCCCTGCGCAGTGCCACATATTCGAGTGACGGCTTATGGTTAATGGCCGTTACTCGAACGACGCACATCTGCCGGGGGCGCCATTATGCGGCATCGTTTCCTGTTCATCCTTGTGTGTGCTTTGTTTTGTGCACCCGTTGAAGCGCCGGCTGCCCCGCTCAACACGGCGGAGCCGACCAAACAGGAAGTCGCCGACGACGCCAAATATCTGGATCGCGTGCGCGACGATTCGCGCATCCGGGACCTTGAGCGGGACAATGCCATCCTTGCGGCGAAGCAGGAGATTTCGGAAGCCGCCCATGGCCGGCTTGAGGTGATCATCGCGGCGTTCGGCGTCGTCATCGCGATCAGCGCGATCGTATTCGGCATTGCCACGAAAGATGCCGCCGTCGCGGCCGCCTCGCGCGGGATCGAACAGGAAAGGCTGTCGATCAGGGACATTGCGCTCGATATCCAGAAGCGAAGGGAAGAGGTTCAGGAACTCGCCGCCGTCGTCGAGCGGCATCACCAGGAAATGGAGAATCAGTCCGCGATAATCTTCGACAAGATTCTGCAGGAATCTCTTCTGTCGAAGCCGGGGACCTACGCGCCGAGCGTGTCCATTTTCGAAAGAAGCGCGGTGATCTCCGTCGGCTCGAGGATCGAAGGCAATCACGCGCTGCGCAGCAGCCCGATTCACTATCAGATCCTGATGGCGCTCGCGATGATCGACGGAAAATGGGCCCGCGCGAAGATCTTCGCTGTCGAATATCGTGAGAAATTCCCGGGCGACTTCTGCTCGGTCTCCTATGCCGATTTCGTGGAGGTCCTCGCGATGGCGGGCGCGGGCCAGCTTCCGGAGGCCAAGCTGCTCTGCATCGACGGCATCGGACGCTATCCGCCGACCTCGGACGCCTCGGTCGTGCGCAATATCGCGCGACTGACCTATTTCCGCGCGCTGATCGAACGCTCCTCAAGCGCGTCCCGGATACCCACGACCGACGAAGTGGCGATCCTGCGCGATATCGTCAGGATCTACGGTTCGGTCGACCGCGACGACCATATCGAGGAGATCGTGGACCTGGCGCAGAACCGGCTGGACCAGATCGACAGCCTGGACCCGCGAGAGCACATCGCACCCTTCGAGGGCTAGACGGCTGGCGTGTCGCACATGGATGAACCGCTCCAGCGCGATCCGGGCGCGCCTCCCACCCGCATCCGCTTCAAGGCCTGAGAACTAGCGCGCGAAGACTGCGTGCCACAATCGCTAAACTATTGTGTATAATAGAGATGCACGCCTTGTAAGTATCATGGTCATCAATTTCAATCATCTGGTTTCTCAGTCACGCGTCTGCGCCTACGTATCGGTTTAGAATTTGTCTCTAGATCATCGGTGTACGGAGAAAGTCCAAGTATTTCTCTCGCGTCATTAACGTCGCCTATCGCTAGGCCGCCGGGCATCAGCCATCTCGGCAAGGATTGCTGGATGGAAGGGTCTTTGATTGACGGAGCAAGGCGTTCGCTGAATGCAATAGGGGTAGGTGATGTTCTTAGTAATTCTTCAATTTGACCGATCGAAAATCGGCTTTGTCTGCTAATAAAGTCAATAAAGTCATTTGAGCTAAATCTTTCCATCATTTTTGCGTGCTCTATTCTTTTTGACTCCTGCTCTATAACTTTAGTCGAATCTGTGCTTACTCCCTTTAGCACTTCCTCGAGATAGGTTTTTAGTGTTTCGTTTACGGTCTTTAACTCCCCCACTTGAGATGTTAGGGCAAGCAATTGTTTCTGTTGGGATCTGCTTCTGAGGAGCTCCCTAAACATTCCCGCCCATTGATCACGGAGCCAGTTCTCAATCTGCGATGATCTGTCGAAGTTATAAACTGGATTGTTTCGCGGTTGATTTAATATGTGCTCTATCATTCTGAAAATATTTGCAGAATCAACGTGCGCATAATCAATATCTTCATTATCTCTATTCTTCTGATACGTTTGATATTCCGCATGTACATTTGACTCTATCAGAATATATACAGGAATATCGTTCTCGTATGCAGTTTCGAACTCTTTCTTAGTTATACTTTCGTAGCGATCGAAGAAAACTCGTCGAGTTCGATGGTCTGAGCTTGAACTGACCTCTGACCCATATCGCCCGCCCACGACAAGCACGAAAATATCTGCGGAAGCAGCTTCGCGATAACAGGACTCATCAAGTGCTACATCGGGTAAATACGCTATGTCACCTTTCTCCGACAGGATTGCTTCAAATCCAAGGGATTCGATAAAAAGCTCAATTGATGACCTAATGTGTTTTAGATCATAGAACGTCGAGCTAATAAAAATCCTTGGGCGAGCCATGTTTCTGATCCTTTCGCCATAAGACGCTATCATATGACAAACGGGATTCAAGGGTGATCCGTTGTTGTGAGTGTGATTTACGGACTTGAAGGATTGTGTATCCGATATTTGAGAGTGATGAGTCCTGGCGCTCATGAGCCATGGCCATTTCTTCTGAAATCGTACGCGATGCGAGCGCGAAGAATTGCCCGCACTCGTTGATAGCTCCTAACCTCGCGCTATTTCACCCGGTCCAGCCCCACTCATGCTACACTCCACCCCATGCGCGCCCGTAACCCCCTCTACATCATGGCCAAGCCGCCACCCGAGCAGCAGGTCCTGATCACCGCGCTTCCGCGCAACGATCCCGCGCGCGGCCCGCATCTGCTCCACGTCACGCTCGCCTCCCTGTTCGATCTCCATTACGCCCCGTCCGACTGGCTCCCGCGCACGATCGCCGCGCTCGACAGCTTCGACGGCCCGGCCTTTCCGCTGAGCTTCGACCGGATCGAGAACCGCAAGGCGGTCACCCTGCGCACCCGCGATCCGCTCAGCGAAGCCCGCGCTTTCCAGCGACAACTCGTCCACCACCTGATCGCGCACGACGCCCCGTTCACGCTCGGCACCACGCCCGAGCCGCATGTCACGATCAACTATGCCGGTGACCGGCTGCGCGCGCAGAAGATGGCGCCGATCGGCTGGACGGTGGACGAGATCATCCTGATGGAAAGCGTCGTCGGCAAGACCACCCATGTCGAACATGGCCGCTGGACGTTGCGCGGCTAGCGAGCCCCGGCGCTGCGGAAATCATTTTCCTACACGCACGGTTTCTGCTCCATCCTGTCGGATGGACCCGCATCCCACCGCTTCGCCCCCGGCCGCGACGCCGACTGGCTCGCCACCCTCCGCTTCATCGCCCCGCGCGCATTGGACGCCTGCCCGGCAGCGCATCTTCCTCGCCGCCCTGCTCGAAACCGGCAGCATCGCCCGCGCGGCGCGTGCCGCCGGCATGTCGCGGTCCAGCGCGCATGCGCTGCGCCAGCGCCTGCCCGGCACGCCGTTCGATCTGGCCTGGGGGCATGCGCTGCGGCTCCATGCCGCGCGCCTCGCCGATCCGTTCATCCCCGATCCGCTCGCCCCGCGCGGCGCCGTGCGCTCACGGTCTGCCGCGCCGGTGTCGCCCCAGTGACGCGTCGCTGACGCGGAGGTGGCGCGTTCCGGTCACAACCCGTCACAGCGTGTCGCGAAGCTGTCGCGTGGGCGTCGCGTCGCTGTCGCGCCGCTGGCGCGTTCCGGTCGCGTTGCAGTCGTTTCCCGGTCGCGAACCCGTCGCGTCCGCCGGAAAACCCCGTCTTTCTGTCGGCTATGTCAGCCGGCAACCGTGGATCGCGGCGCGATCAGGGTTCCGACTGCGCCGTTTCCGCCACTGCCTCGGCGCGCTGCCAGCGCCAGATCAGCAGCAACAGTCCGGTGATGATGAACAGCGCCGCGCCCGACAGCACCCACGCGTTGACATACCATTGCTCGCCCCAGGTGAAGGTGCCGGCCATGATCTTCTTCCAGCCCATGAAATGCTGGGCTCCGCCGACGCTCAGGCCGAACACCGCGAACACCGCCGACACGTACCGCGCCAGCCAGTGCCCCGGATTGGGCAGCAGCAGAAGGAGGCCAAGCAGACCGATCACCGTGCGCTGCACGCGGCAATAGGGGCAGGCATAGACCACACCGGTCAGGTCGATCGTCCAGGTCGCCGCGGCGAGCAGGATCGCCGCCAGCCCTACCCACCGGCGATGCTTCAGCAAGATATCCGGAAGATCGTTGAACATGGCTTCGTCCCCCCTCCGCGCGACCGCGGTGTTTCGTTCACTCAACGAGACAAAATCTCATGCCCGAATGCAAGCGATAACGAGGCCATGGCAAATGGCTCATTTCGCCGGATCGGGCACTCGCGTTTCCGCCAGCATCGTGTCCAGTGCCGCGCGGTCGGACACCCGGCCGCCCTGCACGACATAGGCGATGCGTCTGGTGTTGCCGATCGCCTGGATCGGGTTGGCGTCGAGCAGGATGATGTCGGCCAGCTTGCCGTTGGCGAGCCCGCCCAGATCGCGGCTGCGCCGCAGATATTCGGCCGGGACCGTGGTTGCGGCGCGCAAGGCGTCCATCGGCGACAGCCCCGCCTCGACCAGCAACGCAAGCTCGTCGTGCAGGCTGAAGCCGGGGAACACCATCGTGTCGTTGGCATCAGTGCCCGCCATGATCTTCACCCCGGCCCGGTGCGCCTGCCCGGTCAGCTTGAGGCCGAGGCGGAAGAATTTGCCGAACGCCTCGATCTGTTCGGGGGGCATTGCAGCATATCTGTCGAGGTCGCGGTCCCACATCTGCCGCTGCCGCGGAACGATCCAGGCAAGCCGCGGGTCGTTGCGGAACGTGGGGTCCGATGCGCGATAGTCCATCTGCCGGGTCAAGTGCGTCGGCACATAATAGGTCCCGTGCTGGACCAGCGCGGCGATCTGCTCCGCGCAGATCTTCGCATCCTGCGTCTCCACCGCATTCTTCACCCGATCGGCGGAGGATGGCCGCGCATCGCCCGGCTGAGCCATCGCCGTGCGATAGCTGGCGCCATAACGCGAACAGTCGAGCGGGAGGTCGCGGGCATGCTCGATCGATCGTTGACCAAGCTCTGCGGCCTGCTTCACGCTCAGCTGGGCGGGAATATGCCCGCTCACCTCGATCCGGTTGGCCTTCGCGGCGTCGATCAGCAGCTTGTACGAAGCAGAGTCGATGACATCGCCCATCTTAATGAGGTCGGGCTTGCGCTCGAGCAGCACCGGGATCAGCGCCGCGGTCTGCTCGGGGGTCTGCGGAAAGAAGCGCGCGCGCGGATCGGCGGGATCGTTGGGGCCGCCCGCCGACTGAATCTTCATCGTCGAGAGTGCCAGCAGCCGCGGGCCGGTCAGCGTCCCCGCATCGATCGCGGCGGCCGCCTTGCGCATCTCGCCGATGCACATCGCGATACCCTTCTCGCTATGGCAATCGCTCGCCATGTCGCGCGCGCCGGTGATGCCGTTGGCATACATCAGCGTCAGTGTGGAACGGTGCAACGGCCTCAGATTGGTGTGCGCGTGCATGTCCATCAGGCCGGGGATCGCGAACTTGCCCATACCGTCGATCACCGCCTTTGCGGGTGTCACGCGCTTTGCGCCCTTGCCGATCGAAACGATGCGGCCGTCGTCGATCACGATCTCCACCCCCGGGCGGACCCTGCGTGTTTCGGGATCGATCACCGTCACATTGGTGATGATCAGATCGGCGGGATCGGTGCGTTGCGCCTGCGCGGCCGGAGCGGCCACCGCTGCGAGCAGCAGAATGAATGCGGTGCGGTTGGTCATGGAGAGCCCCCTCTTGCTGACGAACGGGGTGAATTGGTGAACTATATCACTATGACGCGCAAGTGCCATGCGCGTACGCGGCGACACCAATCCAAATTAGCACCAATTGACGCCCGGCATTTCCTCTGGAACACACGTGCTCAAACATCGGGAGAGGGTGGATGGCACGATTGGTATTGTTATTGGTATTGCTACTGAGCAGTGTCGCGCACGCGGCTCCGGGCAGCAAGCTTTGGGAATATCGCGCCGGCGGACAGATCTGGGGCTCGCTCACGCATGATGCGGGCGTGCTCTATTTCGGCAGCGACGATCACCGTCTTTACGCGCTCGATACCGCCAGCCGGAAACTCAAATGGTCGTTCGCGACCGGCGGCAAGGTTCGCGCGCAGCCCGCGGTCACCGCCGATCGCGTGTTCGTCCCCAGCGACGACGGCTTCCTCTACGCGGTCGATCGCGCCACCGGCCGCCAGCTCTGGCGCTTCGACCTCAAGGCGCGCGATCTGCACCGCCGGCCGCCGTCGGCCGACAACTCCTATTTCGACTTTCTCCAGTCCTCGCCGGTGGTGCATGAAGGGCGGGTCTATGTCGGCTCGCTCAACGGGGCGCTGTTCGCCGTCGACGCCGCGACCGGCAAACTCGCCTGGACCGTCGGCACGCTCGATGCGATCCGCGGCAACCCCCTCATCCATGGCGGACGGGTCTATTTCGGCAGCTGGGACGATCATCTCTACGCGATCGATCTCAAGACGCAGAAGCTCGTCTGGCGCGTCGATACCGGCGGAATCGTCCAGTCGACCCCCGCGATCGATCAGGGCCGCGTCGTGGTGGGCAACCGCAACGCGAAGCTGATCGCCTATGACGCCGAAACCGGCAAACAAGCCTGGAGCCACGATTATACCGACGGTTCGTGGGTCGAATCCTCGGCGATCGCGGCCAATGGCATGTTCTATGTCGGCAGCTCGGACTCGCTCAAGCTGTCCGCCATCGCCGCCGATAGCGGGCGCGAGGCGTGGCAGTTCAAGACCGGCGGCTGGACCTGGGCAACGCCGGTGCTCGCCAACAATACGCTCTATGTCGGGGCGCTCAGCGGCTATCCCTATTATTTCGAGGGCGTGACGCTCCGGCACGGTTTCCACGCGATCGACGCGGCAACGGGGCGCGAGAAATGGCGCTTCACGCTGCCGGCGGTCGCGGGATATGTCACAGGGGGCGTGGCGGGCTCGCCCGTGGTTGCGGGCGGCACCGTCTATGTCGGCGCGCTCGACGGCCGTATCTATGCGCTCAAGGAATGAGCGGTCCGCTGATGCTCGGAGGGAGAAGAGAATGAACCGTCTGACGATTACCACCCTCGCGCTTTCCGCCGTGCTCGCCGCGCCAGCCGCGGCGCGCGATCCGGCGCAGGTGCTGATGCCGCCGCCCGGCCGCGACGCCGCGCATAAGGAATGGGGCTTTGCCGAGGCGGTGACGCATGGCGACACCATCTACCTCTCGGGCGTGGTCGCCGGGCTGTGGGGCGATACCACCGATCAATCGGTCGCCTATGACCGCGCCTTCGCGCAGATCGCCGATATCCTCAAGCGCGCCGGATCGAGCTGGGACGACGTGCTCGAAATGACGACCTATCACACCGACATCACCACCCAGCTCGACGCCTTCGTCAAGGTCAAGGCGCGCTACGTCACCGCGCCTTATCCGGCGTGGACCGCGATCGATGTCGATCGGCTGGTCCCCGACAAGGGGCTGGCGGAGATCAGGGTCATCGCAAAGAAGTCGAAATAATCCATGCCCCATCTCGCCCACATTGCGCTGGTGGTCCGCGACTATGACGAGGCGCTCGCCTTCTACATCGGCAAGCTCGGCTTCGCGCTGGTCGAGGACAGTTACCAGCCCGAACAGGACAAGCGCTGGGTCACGATTCGCCCGCCCGGCGCTTCAGGCAATGCGACGACCATCCTCCTCGCCCGCGCCTCGACACCGGAGCAGGAGCGGTTCATCGGCGATCAGGCGGGCGGGCGCGTCTTCCTGTTCCTCGCCACTGACGATTTCGACCGCGACCACGCCGCCTATACCGCTGCCGGCGTCGAATGGGTCCGCCCGCCCACGGTGCAGCCCTATGGCAAGGTCGCGGTGTTCCTCGACCTCTACGGCAATCGCTGGGATCTGATCGAGTTCGTCCCCGGCCACCCCAGCGCCGCCTGAAGCCGGTGGGTTCAGCGATCCCTTGCCGGGCACAGCGCGATGCTCTTGCTGCGCTGGTCGATCAGGATCGCGAAATGCCGGAGCGCATGTGCCCCGGCGAGCAGTTCGGGATAGCGGTCGGAGACTCGCACCTCGACATCGGACAGGCTCGCCGCGCCGATCCGGAACGGCCCGCGTACCGTCGCCCGCCCCGTCTCGATCGTGGTGTTGGTCAGCTGCCCGCCGCCCGCGGCGGTGACCGGTCCGCCGGACACGCGGTCGAACAGGGCCTTCGGCAGCACAAAGGCGACGTTGGCCCCGGTGTCGAGATTGGCCTCTGCCGCCACATCGCCGATGGTGACCGGCACGCGGAACGGCCGCTCATAGCCGAGCACGCCCGCCGTCCCGCGCGTCAGGCCAGTCCCACGGGTGAAGGTCAGCATGCGCGCCGGATAGTCGATCACCAGCAGGCCATCGCCGAAATAGTCGCGCCCGATGATCCCCGCGAACTTCGCCTCAGGGCTGAGCCTGCTGCCATAATCGCGGGTGATGACCTTGAGGTCGCGGCGCACGAACCCGCCCAGCTCGAGCGTGTCGAACCGCGTCATCTCGACCCGCGATGTCGCCACCCCGTCCGACGTCTCGCCCGAGCCTTTGACCGGCAGCGCGAGCTTCGCCGTCAGGCTCGCATCGGCGCGGCCCATGCCGCTCGCCCCGGTATCGACCGCGAACGCAAAGGGGCCGGCACCGTTGACGCGCGCTTCGACATAGATGCGGCCGTCGACCACCCGGAATGGCACGCGCAGCGTCGCGCTGGCTGCCGCGGTCTGCACCAGCCCGCACGCCTTGGGTTGCGCCCCTTGCACCGGTAAAGTTGCCAGGCACAGCGCGGACGCCCAAATCCCGACACGCTTCAATCCACCCGCCATATCGTCCCCATCGACATCTACTGTACTAATGAGTTAATACAGCGAGACGGTCAACCCGAGCGCCGGGCACCGCGCGTAGCTTCCATCGCTGCGCACGCTGGAAATCGGCATCCGCCGCACGGGACAAAGGGTTTCAATGCGCCGCTTCGTTCTGCTTGCCGCCACGGCCTCGTTCGTCTCGCTCGCTGCGGGCTCCGGTATCTCGGCGGCTTCCGCGTCGGTGACTATGCCCAAGCCCAAGCCGACCCCGACGCCCACCCCCGACGCGGACGTCAAAGCGCCCGGCGGCGCCAGCGTGCCCGCAGCCCGGCCGACATCCACGCCGCGACGGAGTGCAAATACCCGCATTCGGGTCTGGCGCGGGCTGCCGGGCTGGCTAGGCTGCCTTCTTCACCGTGGGAGCTGCCGATGAGCTTTGTCCTTTCCCTCCTGGCCGGTGTGGCCGCGCCAGACCCGGCGATCGATCCCACCGCACGCACTGCGATCGAGGCGACCTGCTTCGACTATGTCGATGGCCAGCTTGAGGGCGATCCGGCGCGCGTCGCGCGCGCGCTTCATCCTGATCTCGCCAAGCGCCGCGTGCTCGGCGATACCCCCGACGAGCGGCTCGGGCTCCGCCGCATGAGCCGCGAAGAGCTGGTCGAGCTGACCCGGCAGGGCGCGCTCAAGACGCCGAAGGACCAGTGGAACCGGTCGTGCAAGGTGCTCGACATCGCGGGCAACGCCGCGGTCGCGCGCGCCGAAACCCCGTGGTTCGTGGACTATTTCCACCTTGGAAAATTCGGGGAGCGCTGGATCATCGTCAACGCGCTTTGGTATCAAAAGCCGCGGGAAGCGCGCTGAACTCTCGCTTCTGTCTGCCGCCCCTTGCCGGTGGCCCTCGCCTTTGTCAGACCCGGCGCATGTCCGCCGCTTCCCGCCCGATGTCCGCATGACGCCATCCTTCGCGATGATCGACGACTTCCTCGGAAACCCGCTCGAGATGCGGCGGCAGGCGCTTGCGCTCGGCTACGACGCTGCGACCAAGGATGCCGGTGCGAATTTTCCGGGCGTCACGTCCGAAAGGGCACTCCCGATCCCCGGTCTCGACGATGCGGTGTCGCGTGTGGCTGGAAGGGCGCTGACCGGCGCGTCCGGCACGCTCCACGGTCATTGCCGCCTTACGCTGCGCAACGATCGCGGGGCGAGTGGCGTGCATTGCGATCCCGCTGCCTTTTCCGGCATCCTCTATCTCAGCCTGCCCGAAGATTGCCGTGGCGGCACCGATTTCTACCGCCACCGCCGCACCGGGCTGGAACGGGTTCCCGCGACGCTCGATGGGGTGGTCGCGGCGGGCTATCCGACCGGAGACGCGCTGGTGGCGGACGTGATCAACCGCGACACGCTTAAGCCCGCGGCGTGGGAGAAGAGCTTCACCGCGCCGATGCGCTTCAACCGGCTGATCCTGTTCAGTCCGTGGATGTTTCACAACAGCGCCGCGGGCTTCGGTGCGGGGCCTGAGGACGGCCGGCTGGTGTACCTCATGTTCTTCGCCCCTGCATGACTGGCCCGCACCCCCTCGCGGCGATCGCCGACGCGCCGGTCACTCCCGACCAGTCCGCGCCCGATGTACGCCATCCGCCGTTCGTGTTCATCGCCATGGCCGCGCTTGCCGGGGCCGTGTTCGTCCTCACGATCCTTGGCCGCACCATCGCGCGTGGCGATCGTTTCGCATTCGACAGCGCGATCATGCTGGCGATGCGGCAGGACGCGAATCCCGCGCTTCCCGCTGGGCCGGTCTGGCTCAGGCAAGTGATGATCGATGTGACGGCATTGGGGGGCGAAACGGTGCTGACCCTCGCCGTCATCCTCACCATCGGGTTCCTTGCCGCCAGCCGCCATCTGCTCGCTGCTGCGCTTGTTCTTGCGGGCACCGTCACCGGCTCGATCGTGGTCGCGCTCGCCAAGACTCTGGTGGGACGCGAGCGTCCCGCACTGGTCGATCATCTGGTCGAGGTGTCGTCGGCGAGCTTCCCCAGCGGCCATGCCGCCAACAGCGCGATCATCTATCTGACGATCGCGCTGGTGAGCATTCAGGTGATCCCGCACCGCGCCGCGCGCTGGTTCCTGTTCGGCGCGACGCTGCTGCTCGTCACCGCGATCGGGACCAGTCGCGTCTATCTTGGCGTGCACTGGCCCAGCGACGTCCTCGCCGGGTGGAGCTTCGGCGCGCTCTGGGCGCTCGCCTGGTGGGCGGCAGGCAGCTGGCTCCGGCTACGGCTCGCGGGGACGAGCGTACCGGAGGCTGCCCGGCGCGGACGCTGAAGGGCTGGCGTCGTCAGTGCGCCCAGCGTTCGCCCAACACTTCGGCCTTGCCGTTCTGCCAGCGGACTTCCATCGCCGGTTCCCCCGGCTTGCCCGGCGCGAACAGCTCATAGATCGTCTCGCCGCCTTCGACCTGGCGGCTCTCGATCACGCGGTGGGGGGTAAAGGCATCCTTCTTCGCGGCGGCGGCGGCGCGAACCTGAGTGGGCGCGCTGGTCCAGTCGATGTCGCGCTGGACCTCGACCGCGGTCAGCTTGCCGCCCGCGCCCGCCAGCACATCGATCTCGACTTCGCTGCCGTCAGGCTTCGTGCCTTCGACGTCATAATAGATACGCCCCTCGCGCTCCTTCCGCTCGGCTTCGACGATCGTCATTCCCGGCACGGTCGCCTCGACCAGCGCAGCGAGCCCTTCGGGCAAGTCGTTCGCGGCGACGTTACTGATCGCGGTCTCGGGTCCCGCGGCGAGCGTGCCATTGTCGGCGGCCCCGTCATTGCCGGTGTCCGCGGCGGGCGAGCAGGCCGCCAGCGTGACAAGAAGAATCAGGGCAGGGGTGGCGCGGCGCATCGGAACTCTCCCTAGGTAACCGGTGTCTATCCTGCGCGCGACACACGCTGTGCGCAACCTTCGCCACGTTTGAGCGCTTGAAGGGTGAAGGAGAGGGGCATGTTCGTCGCGGCCTATTGGTGGAAGGTGCATCCGGGCAAGGAAGAACAGTTCCGCGCCGCCTGGCGCCGCGGGACCCGGCACATTCAGGAACGATACGGCTCGTTCGGCTCTCGCCTGCACCGCGACGCGACGGTGGACGCCGATGGTCTCACCCGCTTCATCGGGGTCGCCGAATGGCCCGATCGCGCGACCTGGCAGGCCGCGTTTGATGCGCGAATGGTCTATGATGATCCCGAAACGCGGGCGGCCTTCGTCGATGCCATCGCCGATACCGCCCACGAACCGCTGCTGCTGATGGAAGTCACCGACAACCTGCTCGACCGCGCCGGATAGCGCTCAGCGCTTGTTCTCCAGCCGCGCGTCGTCGGCCCGGTCGATCGCGTCGGCCTTGGCCTCGCCGGCATCCTCGACGTTGTCCGCCTGCGCCTCAAGCGACTCCGCTAGCGTTATGTTGCTCGTATTGTCGGCGAGATCTTCAAGGGCATCGGCTCGATTCTCGGCCGCGGCCTCGACATTGTCCGCTGCCTTGTCGTCGGCGCCGCCGCCGCACGCGGCCAGCGCGATCAGACCGGCACCGGCCATTGCCGTTTTCAGAATGGATTTCATGCGATTACGCCTCCTGTTGGTACAAGGGGCAACAATGAACGGCCGGGGAAGGGGTTCCTCCGCCCACCGCAGCGCTCAGGCGGCTGCGCGCAGTTCCAGCCGTTCCCAGATCTCCGCGAGTGCCGTCGTCAGCTCGCGCATCATCGCCTCGTCATGCGCCGGACCGGGAGTGAAGCGCAGCCGTTCGGTACCGCGCGGCACGGTCGGATAGTTGATCGGCTGAACATACACGCCGTACTCGGCGAGCAGGATATCGCTGATCTTCTTCGCCTTGACCGGATCGCCGACCATCA
>CAZBYE010000052.1:0-15040 GCA_964496045.1 uncultured Stakelama sp. | reverse complement strand
GAGCAGCCGCGCGGTCAGCCGGTCGAGTGACTGGCCCGGCTCCATCAGATCGAGGTCGATGTCCGGGATGAGTCCCGCGATCTCCAGCACCTGATCGAGCAGCCCGCGATGCTGTGCGGTGACGCAGGTGCGTACATCCAGCCCCGGCACCTGTGCCAGTGCCCGCACTACGGGGAAGAATTTGATCGCCTCCGGCCGGGTGCCGAAGATCGCCAGGATTTTCTTGCTCATGCCGCCCTATATCGTCACCGCGTTAACGACCCGTCACGGGGTCGCTTGGAAGAGCGGCACTCGGCCCGCCACTCCGCTATAACCTCAACTATAATAGTCGCGATACCAGTCGACGAACGCCTTCACCCCGTCGCGCACCGGTGTCTCGGGCACGAAGCCGATCAGCGCGCGCAGCAGGTCGGCGCTGGCATGGGTCGCGGGCACGTCACCCGGTTGCATGGCCATGAAATTCTTCTTCGCCTCGGTCCCCGTCGCCGCTTCGAGCGCGGCGATATAGTCCATCAGCGGCACCGGGCTGCCCCCGCCGATATTGACGCTGCGGAACGGCGCCACCGGCGACAGGCTGTCCGCCGCCGACACCGGCTCGATCCCGGGCACCGCATCGATCAGCGCGACCAGCGCGCTCACCAGATCCTCCACATAGGTAAAGTCGCGCGCCATCTTGCCATGGCCATAGACGTCGATCGCCTCGCCCCCCGCCATTGCCTTCATGAACTTGAACAGCGCCATGTCAGGCCGCCCCCACGGACCGTAAACGGTGAAGAAGCGGAAGAAGGTCAGCGGAATGCCATAGAGATGCGCATAGCTGTGCCCGATCAGCTCGGTCGCGCCCTTGGTCGCGGCATAGAGGCTCATCGGCGTCTGCGTCCGCTGCGTCTCGGCGAACGGCATCTCGGTATTGGCGCCATAGACCGAGCTGGTCGACGCGGCGAGGAAGTGGCGCACCGGATTGTGCCGCGCCAGCTCGAGCAGGTTGAACGTGCCCGTCACATTGGTCGCGATATAGTCGTCCGGATGGTCGATCGAATAGCGCACCCCCGCCTGCGCGGCGAGGTGGATCACCGTGTCGGGCGCGAACTCGCGCCACACCGCGCCCAGCGCGTTGGAATCCTCGATCCCCAGCCGCGCCAGCCGGAACCCGGGCGCCTTCTTCAGGATCGCGCTCCGCGCCTCCTTCAGCGATACGTCGTAATAGGCGGTGAAATTGTCGATCCCCAGCACCTGTGCGCCCGCGTCCAGCAGTCGCTGCGCGGTGTGGAACCCTATGAACCCGGCGGACCCGGTGACGAGGATGCGGCGATCGGTAAGGTTGGTCATGGTCATGCGCTATGCGAGGTGCCGTTACGTCCCCGTTAAGTCCAGCGTTTTGCATGTGCAGTCATTATACCGGCCCGCTCCTCCACCTTCGATGCGGCCGGCCCGATCGCATATGCAAGCCAGGGCCCTTTCTCCGAACGTCCGCGGTTATCGCGACACAGCGGTACGGCAAGGCCCATCGCCGCGAACGGCTGGCAAGGGGCTGGTGGTGCATCGGGTAGGGCAAACTGGTTACATTTTGGTCTATTCGCTGTGCTCAGGTGAGATATAGTGGCCATGCGGCTTTCTGCTGCAAGGGGAGTATCGACATGAAGTTGAAGAACATCCTGACGGGCGCAAGCGCGGCCTTGCTACTGGCCGGCTCGGGCGTCGCTCAGGCGAACACCGCGAAATCGCTGAGCCTTTCTCAGAGTCCGGCAGTCGCGCGCGCGGCATCGACGACGGACAAGAGCAATCAGGCTGCGGGCGGTTTCCTGATTCCAGTTCTCGCCGTTATCGCTGTCGTGGGTGTGATCCTGATCGTGTCGGGCGGCGACGATTCCGACAGCAACTAAGAACGCGTGCCTGCACAGGCATAACGAAATGGCGGCCTCGGTCGCCATTTTTTGTCGGTTTCGTCTGAAACCGGCTACCGGCCAACGCCTTAAGGTGGGCACCCGCAACCACTTTTTCTCGATCCGCCATTAGGCTATGCGCCGCCGGATGAGCATCAAACCGCTTCGCAAGGCCGTGTTTCCTGTTGGTGGGCTCGGCACCCGCTTCCTCCCCGCGACCAAGGCGCTTCCTAAGGAGATGCTCCCCGTCGTCGACCGTCCGTTGATCCAGTATGCGGTGGACGAGGCGCTGGAGGCCGGGATCGAGCAGCTCATCTTCGTCACCGGCCGGGGCAAGCGCGCGATCGAGGACCATTTCGACATTTCCTACGAGCTTGAGACGACCATGGCCGCGCGCGGCAAGTCGCTCGACGCGCTCGACGGCACGCGCTTGAAGCCCGGCGCGATCGCCTATGTCCGCCAGCAGGAGCCTATGGGCCTCGGCCACGCCGTGTGGTGCGCGCGCGACATCGTCGGGGACGAGCCGTTCGCGGTCCTCCTCGCCGACGATTTCATGGTCGGCGCCGCCAGTCAGCCCGGCTGCCTCAAGCAGATGGTCGAGGCGTATAACAAGGTCGGCGGCAACCTGCTCTGCGCACAGGAGGTGGCGGACAGCCACACCGACAAATACGGCATCATCACCCCCGGCACCCGCGACGGCACGCTGACGCAGGTCAAGGGCCTGGTCGAAAAGCCGAAGGCCGGCACCGCGCCGAGCAACCTTGCGGTGATCGGCCGCTACATCCTCCAGCCGGAGGTGATGCGCGTGCTCGAGGGGCAGGAAAAGGGCGCGGGCGGCGAGATCCAGCTGACCGACGCGATGGCCCGCATGATTGGCGGCCAGCCCTTCCACGGCGTCACCTTCCAGGGCACGCGCTACGATTGCGGCGACAAGGCGGGCTACGCGCAGGCCAACCTCGCTTTGGCGCTGAGCCGCGAGGATATCGGCCCCGCGGTGCGCGAGTTCGCCAAGGGATTGCTGGGGTAGGGTTACCCCGGGCTTCGGATCAGAGCCCGTCGAGCTTCAGTCGCGCGGCGAGCAGGTCGACGAACGCGCGCACCTTGGCGGGCGGAAACCTGCCCTCCTGCCACAGCGCGTGGACGGGCACCGGCCTCGGCTCGAATGCCTCCAGCACGATCTCGACCTCCCCGCTCTGAACAAGGCGGCGGATCTGCCACAGCGGCGAATAGCCAAGGCCAAGGCCCGCGCTGACCGCCGAATAGACCGCCCCCATCGTATTGGTGCGGAATGATCCCCGCACGCTCACCGCATGCCGCTTGCCGCCGATCTGGAATGCCCATTGGCTGGGCCGCTGGTCGATCGTGCGGATGACGCAGGCATGCTCGCGCAGCTCGGCGGGATGCGCGGGCCGGCCATGCCGCGCGAAATAGGACGGCGCGCCGAACACGACGCGGCGCAGCGCTCCCAGCCGTTTCCCCTGCAAGCCTGAATCGGGCAGCTCGGCGATGCGCACGACCAGGTCGAGGCCCTCGGCGGCGAGATCGGTGAACCCGTCGCTCAGCTGCAGATCGACTTCGACCTGCGGATGGCGCGCCATAAACTCGGCGATGATCGGAACCAGGAAATCCGGACCGAACAGCACCGGCGCGCCCACGCGCAACACCCCCACCGGCTCGACCCGCCGGTCGGCCGCCTCCAGCCGCGCCTCCCGGATCTCCAGCACCGCCGGTTTGATCCGCCGGTAATAGGCCTGTCCCGCCTCGCTCAGCGACGATCGGCGCGTGGTGCGGTGAACCAGCTGCACCCCGATCTCCGCTTCCAGTGCGGCGAGCGACCGGCTGACGGTCTGCAGCGACCGTTTCAGCTGCCGCGCGGCCTGAGTCAGGCTTTCGGCCTCGGCGATCGCCACAAAGGTTTCCAGGTCTTCGATGCGCGCCATGATTATCTCGAGAAACGGGATAGAGACTCGCCTATAGCCCGGATTGTTCGCGATATCTTTGACAATATATCCGCGTTCCAGGGCCTGCCACGGGCGGGCGGATCGAGCGGACAGGGAGTATCGACGATGCACATCGATCAGGAACGGCCACGACGCAGGAAGCTTCCGCCCGGCTATGCCCGGATCCTAATGCCGCTGATCCTGTCGATCATCATGTCCGGCGTCGTTTCCGCGGTGGCGACGATCGCGTCGATCGGGCTGGGGTCCGGCTTTGCCCTGGGCTGGCCAAAGGCATGGGGCGCATCGTGGATCGTCGCGTTTCCGACGCTGCTGCTGGTGCTGCCAATCGTCCGTCGGATCGTAGGTGTCATCGTGGAGCAGCCGCAGGGGCAATGATCGGCGGGCGACCCATCACCTGCGGGGCGCCCGCGATGATTGCGGGGACAAGGCCGGCTATGTCCAAGCGAATTTGGCGGTTGCGCTGAGGCGTTCGCTCGAAAGCTACTCTACCGCGTAGGTTATGGTGATACCGGCGATGTTGTGTGTTCGACCCTCTGCTGCTGGAAATTGCCGTCCTAATTGCAGCTCCTTCGTTATTCAGGCATCACACGCGAGTGGGTGAGAATGAGGCGATCGAAGCGTTCAGCGACCTTGCGTTTCCTTACGAGACGCTGCGCTTCCAAGAGGTCTTCGATAGGGGCCTCAAAATGGCTCATTACACGACAGCTGAAAACGCCGCGCTGATCCTTAAGAACCAGACGCTCTGGTTACGTAACGCTCAGTTAATGAACGACTTCTCAGAGGTCTCTTACGGAACGGCTTGTCTCGTTTCCGCCTTGGGGATGGGGGTCGGCAATCAACTCCAAACCACTCTAGACTCGGTACATCCAGGACTCTGGACTGCGATTGCGGAATTCTTGCAAAGCATGGAATGGCAGACGAGGACCCACACCTACTTGACCTCGTTGTCGGCGCATGAGCCAGACGATCTGTTGGGCCGCTTGTCGATGTGGCGCGCGTATGGTGGGCCGACATCTGGCGTTGCGCTCGTCTTCAATACAGAGGTCTTCGCTAACGATGCCGGACAGCTGAATACGTACTCCAGCCCCGTAGCCTATGGGAACGAGGCGGACATGTTCAAGCAGATCAAACAGATGGCTGACGGCGTCGGGGCAAATATCGAGCTGCTAAAGCGAGTGCCGTTCGCCAATGCAAAGGCGATTATGATTAACGCTCTCCAGTTCGCGACGCTCTCATTCAAGCATCCCGCTTTCGTGGAAGAGCAGGAGTGGCGAATTATTCACCGTCCGCTGACCGATGCGTCTCTGTTCATTCCAACAAGCGTGGAGACAGTACGTGGCATTCCGCAGATGGTTTGTAAGGTGCCGCTACAGGATCAGCCTGGCTTAAAAATGCCATGGATGAACATGGACAGGTTGCTACATCGCATCATCATCGGACCCTGTGTCTATCCCAATCAGGTGGCGTTTGCATTTAGCGAAATCCTGCGTGGGATCGGCATCGACCCGCTAGGCAAAATCTCAATCGCCGCCATCCCGCTTCGTCAGCAAGGCTAACCTCCCTTCGCATCTCGCGTCGCCCGATCCTTCTGCAAACTGCCGGACCGAGTTCCGCTCAATAGTCACCCCGCTTGCAATGTTGGAATTGCTTTGCTTGCATCGGCGGGCTGCATTGCGGCCGCTCTTTGATCGCGTCGATTTTCCCGGTTCGATGACGTCCCCGAACCTCCCCGACAAAGGCGATCAAGTTGACAGAATGAATCGCGTTTCGCGTAACCTCGTCAACTTCGCCAAGGATCAATCCGCGCGCTGATCCAGCTTCTTTAACCCCGCATAGCCCGGCTTGAACGTCCACCCCGTCACCCACGCCACCAGCCGCGGCACGGGCGCGTTGCGCTCCATCCACTCCGAATATTCGCGGTACGCCGGGTCGGCGCCCAGATGCTTTTCCTCGGTCTTGGCGCGGATGTAATAGACGCCGCTCACCGCGGCGAGCAGCACCGTCGCGCGGATCGCGTCGTACAGGCTGCCCGTGGTCACCAGCAGCGGACAGGTGCTGATCCACCAGAACAAATTCTTGGACAGGTATGCCGGGTGCCGCGTCCATGCATACGGCCCATGGGTGATGATCCCGCGATGCGTGAGGTTTGAGAAGCGGAAGCCGAACGCCATCGTTGCCCAGGCATAGATCGCGGTCAGCGCCACCAGCACCGCGCCGATGATCCACAGCAATATGTCATGCCCCGCCAGCCAGTGGGTCCAATCCGACGTGCCCGGGTGATAGTCCAGCGGTCCGCCATTCCCCATCAGGATGAACGGCGGGTAGCAGATCAGCGCGAACGCCCAGCCCGCGGCATAGGGATTGGCGGTGCGGATATGGCTGTCGAGCGGGCGGAAGGTCAGGATATAGCCCACCGTCGCGAACGCCACGTCGAGCATGAACATGCCCGTGATCAGCCACTGCGCCAGCGCGATCGGGTTGTGCAGGATGCCGTCGGTACTCGCGCGCACAAACCCGCCATAACCCGGCGGCACGATCGCGAGCATGAAGGCGAGGAAAAACGCCTTCACCGCCCAGCTGCGCAGATGGTTGTGGATCGCGTCGTGATCGATCTCGTCCTTGTTGCCGAGCAGCCAGGCGCCCAGCATCCATGCGCCGTCCTTCGGCTTTTCCAGCCGCCGGTCGATCCACAGAACATAGGGGACGGAGAGGATGAACAGCGCCGGCGCCGCCATCTGGAAACACCACATGGCAAAGGCGAAATTGCCCTCCCAGTAGAAGCGGCACACCGAATAGATTGCGGCGATCCCGCCCCAGGTCAGCCACAGCCCCGCGATCTTGGTGATCGAGATGTCGAGCGTTTCCCTGAGCGGCCGGGGATTTTCCCACTTCACGCCGGTGCTCGGATTGCGGTGGACCTTGTCGACCAGCACTGCCCACAGCACCATCGGCACCCCGCCCGCGACCAGATTGACCAGCGCCGCATAGGGGCCGTCGAGTCCGCGGCTGCGCGCAAAGGCCAGCCAGCATGCCATCCCGATCAGACCGGCCAGCCCGCATCCGGTGCTGACCGCGGACTTGGGCCGCGGATCGGCCTTGGCCGGGGTGGCGAGGACAGGGTCGTGATACATGTCGTTCCGCATAGCCCGCGAATGGTAAGCAAGCCATGAAGGGTGTTTCCAGTCCTATTCCTCTGCGTGCCCGGGATAGGCTGGTGGGGACTTTACCTCGCCGCCCCGCCGCGCCTAAAGGTGTAACATCATATCCTTTCCTACACCTGAGGCCCCTATGCGCCGCGTCATCGCGCTTTCCGCTCTGCTTCTCGCCACCGCCGCCGCCCCTTCTGCTTTTGGCCAGAACAGCGCGCCCCAGCCGCTGCCGTTCGACAACCGGATCCCCGCAGCGCGCGACACCGCCTATCCGGGCACGATCACGCTGCGGGTCGACGCGACCAACGTCCAGCAGGCGATCTATCGCGTGAAGCAGACCATTCCGGTGGCACAGGACGGTCATATGGTCCTGCTCATGCCGGCCTGGCTCCCCGGCAAGCACGCCGCGCGCGGCGAGGTCGAGAAGCTGACCGGCCTCAAGATCAGCGCGGGCGGCAAGGCGGTGCCGTGGAAGCGCGACACGGTCGATGTCTGGGCCTTCCATGTCGATGTGCCGCGCGGCGCAAAGCAGCTCGATCTCGAATTCCAGTTTACCGGCGCCACCGACAGCGATCAGGGCCGCGTCTCGATCGCGCCCGCCATGCTCAACCTCGAGTTCGAGCAGGTGAGCCTCTATCCTGCGGGCTGGTTCACGCGCCGCATCCCGATCCAGGCGACCGTGACCTATCCCGAAGGCTGGACCGCGGTGTCGGGCCTCCCCGCGAAGAAGCAGGGCGCGGCTTATGTCTATGACAAGACCGATTACGAGACGCTGATCGACTCGCCGGTGTTCGCCGGCCTCAACTATCGCGAGTTCAAACTGTCGGATCGCGTCGACCTCAACGTCTTCGCCGACGAGGCGAAGGAGCTCGACGCCAAGCCCGAGCAGATCGAGGCGCACAAGAGCCTTGTGACGCAGGCGGTCAAGCTGTTCGGCGCGCAGCATTACGACCGCTATGAATTCCTGCTGTCGATCAGCGACGAGATGGGCGGCATCGGGCTCGAGCATCACCGCAGCTCCGAAAATGGTGTGAAGCCCGGCTATTTCACCAAGTGGAGCGACGGCCCCGGCTCGCGCAATTTGTTGCCGCATGAGTTCGTGCACAGCTGGAACGGCAAGTTCCGCCGCGGTGCTGACAGCTGGACCCCCGATTTCCGCACCCCGATGCGCAACTCGCTGCTGTGGGTCTATGAGGGGCAGACCCAGTTCTGGGGCTATATCCTTCAGGCGCGCTCGGGCATCGTGTCGAAACAGGATACGCTCGACATGCTGGCGAACATCGCCGCCAGCCTCGACAACCGCCCGGCGCGGACCTGGCGGGCGATGGTCGATACCACCAACGATCCGATCATCTCTGCGCGCCGGCCCAAGGGCTGGGTGAGCTGGCAGCGGTCGGAAGACTATTACAACGAAGGCCTGCTGATCTGGCTCGAGGTCGATTCGATGCTGCGCGCACAGACCGGCGGTAAGAAATCGATGGACGATTTCGCGCGCGCCTTTTTCGGGATGCGCGACGGCGACTGGGGTGTGCTGACCTACAAGATCGACGATGTTGCTGCGACGCTGAACGCGATCCAGCCCTATGACTGGGCGGGCTTCCTCAATCAGCGCCTAAACGGCCTGACCGAGCGCGCGCCGCTCGCGGGCTTCACCGCCAATGGCTATCGCCTGACCTACACGGACGAGCCGACCGCGGCGTTCAAGGACAGCGAGAAGCGCGCCAGCCGCACGGACCTCAGCTATTCGCTCGGCCTGTCGGTCGGGAAGGGCGGGGCGATCGGCTCGGTCACATGGGATTCGCCGGCGTTCGAGGCCGGGCTCGATGTCGGCGACACAATCGTCGCGGTCGGCGGTCGCGAATATTCGGACGACCGCCTCAAGGATGCGGTGAGGGCAGCAAAGGGGACGAAGGAGCTGGTCAGGCTGCTCGTCAAGAAGGGAACCCGATACCGCGAAATCGCCATCGACTATCACGAAGGCCTGCGCTATCCGCGCCTCGAAAAAATCGGCACCGGAGAGGGTGGTCTGGATCGGTTGCTCGCCCCGCGCTGACGGGGAAGCCGAACCAACAGAGGAAGTTTAGATGCGCATCGACATGATTCCTGTCGGCGACAATCCGCCGCACAGCCTGAACGTCATCATCGAAGTCCCGACGGGCGGCGAGCCGGTGAAGTACGAATTCGACAAATCCTCGGGCGCGCTGTTCGTCGACCGCATCCTGCACACGCCGATGCGTTATCCGGCGAACTATGGCTTCGTGCCGCATACCCTGTCGCCCGACGGCGATCCGCTCGACGCGCTGGTGATCTCGCGCTCGCCGTTCATCCCCGGCTGCGTCGTGCGCGCCCGCCCGATCGGCGTGCTCAAGCTCGAGGACGAGGCCGGCGGCGACGAGAAGCTGATCTGCGTTCCCGTCGACACCACCTTCCCCTATTATTCGGACGTGGGCGAGCGGCAGGACCTGCCCTCGATCGTGCTCCAGCAGATCGAGCATTTCTTCAAACACTATAAGGACCTCGAGTCCGAAAAGTGGGTGCGTATCGGCCAGTGGGGCGATGCCGACGAAGCCCGCCGCATTGTCGTCGAGGCAATCGAGGCCGCGAAGAACGCCAAGGCTGCCTGAGCTATCTGGCCACCCGCCCGCATCTCGCTTAGTCTGGCGCGATGCGGGAGGGGGCAGATCAGCACCGCCGTTCCATCGGCAACCGGATCGCGCCGCCGCGCTTCCTGCTGTTCGCGGCGATCCTCGCCATTGGCTGCGCCGCCGGCATTCCAGTGATCGGCATCCGCTTCGGGGTGATGGCAGCGTTCGACGTTGCCGCGCTGGCCTTCTTCCTCGCCTGTCTGCCCCTGCTCCGCCATGAATCGCGCCGTATGCGCGCGGCGGCGCGGCAGAACGATGCCAATCGCGTCGCGTTGCTGGTCATCACCACCGCGATCAGCCTCGCCGTGTTCGCGGCGATCGCCAGCGTACTCCTTCCGCCCGGCGTGCCGGAGCCGGCGCGGCTAGCGCTGGTCATCGCGACGCTCGCTTTGTGCTGGCTGTTCGGCAACACCGTCTATGCGCTGCACTATGCGCATCTCTTCTACTCGGCGCGGAGCGGACAGGACGCAGGCGGCCTCGAATTCCCCGACACCAAGGAACCCGATTATTCGGACTTCGTCTATTTCGCCTATTGCCTCGGCATGACCTTCCAGACGAGCGACGTGACGATCACCACGCGGCCGATGCGGCGCGCGGTGACCTTCCATTGCCTCGCCGCGTTCGTATTCAACCTCGGCATCATCGCCTTCACGATCAACGCGCTCGGCGCTTAGCTTTCGGCTTCTTCTCGGGCGCGCGCCGCCCGGCTTCCAGCCCCAGCGCAGCCCATTCGCGCATCGCATCGGCGTCGTCGAACACATCGTCGGGCGCGCGGCGATAGTTCATGCTGGCGAGCCTGTCCTTCATCTGGAAGGTGAAGCGATCGGCTCCAGCCGCATCCCACACCGCGTCGCTCTGTGCATCGGCCTTGAACCACAACACGTCGTCGCTCGAGATGATCGCGAACACCGTCCCGTCGAGATAGAGCGTCGCGCCACCCATCATCTTGCGGTGAGTGAGGTTGCCCATCGGTTCCACCGCCTCCGCAACCCAGTCGAGCAGGCCGGCGTCAAACGCCACGCGACAGCGCCTCGATCGCGTCGATCTCCATCCGCCAGCGTTCCCAGCCATCGACCGGCCCTGCGCCGATCGAGCGGTAGAAGCCCTTGCCCAGTTCATTCCAGTCGAGCACCGCCCATTCGAGCCGCGCACCGCCGCGCTCGACGACCAGCCCCGCCAGCCGCGACAGCAGCGCGCGGCCAAGGCCTGAACCCCGCGCGTCGGGGTCGACGAACAGATCCTCGAGCCAGATTCCCGGCTTGCCCTCGAAGGTCGAGAAGGTCTGGAAGAACAGCGCGAACCCGCTCGGCACCCCGTCGACTTCGCCGATCAGTACTTCGGCCGCCGGGCGTTCACCGAACAGGTGATTGCGCAGAACTTCGTCGTCGAAACGCACCTCATGCGCCAGCTTCTCATAATCGGCGAGCTTACGGATGAATGCAGCGACCAGATCGAAATCCTCGGGACCGGCTTGTCGAATCGAAATCATGGAAGAAGTGCCTCGCTGTCGGCCACCGGGGCATGGTCACGCCGCCGCGCGGCGAGGATGCACCCGCCGACGATCAGCGCCGCTCCGGCGACGGTGAAAAGGGATACATGCTCGCCGAATACGACCCAGCCCCAGAGCGTCGCCCAGAGGAAGCCGGTATATTCGCTCGGCGCGAGATAGCTCGCCTCGGCATGGCGATAGGCCCAGGAGAGCAGGAACAGCGACGCCGTCGCCAGCATCGCCGCGAAGATCAATGCGGGCGCCTGGTCGAGCGGCGGCGGAACCAGCAGCCACGGCGCGGCGAGCAGAAACACTGCGGTGACGATGATCGTCTGGAAGAAGGCGACTTCGCCGGCTCCGGCGACCAGCGACTGCTGGCGCATCAGGATAATGTTCCAGGCATAGCAGACCGCCGATGCAAGGATCGCGATCGCACCCCGGAAGGCATCGGGACCCAGTTCGGCCCGCGCCTGCCCCCACAGGATCACCAGCACGCCGGCGAACGCCATGGCGGTGGCGATGATCGTCATCCGCGTGATGCGTTCCTTGAGGATCAGCGCGGCGAGAAACAGCGCGATGATCGGCGCGATGAAGGAGAGTGCGATCGCCTGCGCCATCGGTACGCGTCCCAGCCCCCAGAAGAACAGGAACGCCATCGCCGCCGACACGACACCGCGCACGAGGTGGATGCGCAATACCGAACGCGGAGGCATCCGCGGCCGCGACAGCGCATAGGGAATACCGCTCACCACCGTCCCGGCCAGCATGCGCCACGCCAGCGCGTTGTACGCGCCAAGACCGATCACCAGCCCCTTCATCACCGCGTCCATTGACGAGAAGATGGCGATGCCGAGCGCGGCGACGGCAAAGGCCGTCAGGTGTGAAACGGGGCGCATGGCGCGCCTATCGCCGGTCGGGCTTGGCAGGCGCCGGATAGGCCGGGCCAACATCGATTGAAGGTTCGGCGGGTGCCTTGGGCGGCGCATAGGATGGCGGCACCGGTGCCGGCAACGGGATCAGTTCGGGCGGCTTGGGCGGCTTGGGCGGGAGCGGCATCCGCCCGCTGTCGCGCGTGCCCGGACGCTTCTGCCGGGTGATGAAGTCCATGCACCCCTTGTGCGCCGCAACGGCTTCATCGACCTGCGACAGCTGCACGCGATACAGCTCGTGTCCCCTCACGGAGAAGGCGATCCAGCCATTGGCAGGAAGGCGACCGAGGATGCCGATCGCCGGCGCTTTGCGGTCCGCATAGACGAGCAGGCCGTCGCTAAGGTCGACGGCTTCGCCCGTCGCCCGTGCGCGTGTCACGGTCCCGCTCGCATCCGCCCAGCTGATGGTGACCGGGAAGGTGCCCGCAGGCAGTGTATAGTCGCCCTTCTCGAAGCCGATATGGTGGAATACGCCGCCGCTCGGCCCATCCTTCCAGCCATAGATCGGGCCGGAGATGCGCAGCACGTCCTCGCCGTCGACCGCGAAGCCGGCGTCGCAGGTCGCTTCCTCGTCGGTGATCGTCCAGCTACCGACGACGACCGTCTCGAACCGCGGCTGCTCGGCCGCCGCCGGCGAGATGAGCAGCGCTGCCGCGAGGGGAATCGGAAAACTCACCGGTCGTGGTTGGCGTGTCCGCGGGCGCGGGTCAATCGCCGGTGCGCGGTTCCGACTTCTCCTTCGCCAGCCGCTTGTCGAGCCGTTCGGTGTAGGTCGCGGCAAGCGTCTTGCACGCTTTCCCGTCGATCATCGGATTGGGCGTCCGCGACCGCGCCAGTGCGGCGAGCTGTTCGAGCGTATCGTTGGTGCCGGGGTGCGACGGGATCGCGATGTCGCAGCGCAGCCCGGCCAGCGCCGTGGCACCCCGGCGCAGCAGCGCCACGCGCTCGGGATGACCGGTGAAGCGATAATGGTCGTCACTCACCGGGTTGATGCTGGCGGAGAAGACGAAGGTTGCGCAGGACTTGCCCTCGCACGATTGCCACTGCCAGCTGGTGCTTCCCCGCGTGTGTCCGGGCGTCGCGCGGGCGACGATGGTCGCGCCGCCGATCCGCAGCTGTTCGCCGTCGCGTACGCCGCGGATTCGTGACACGCCGGGCATTGGCGCATGAATGCTCGCCTGCGGATCGTCCTTGCCGACATTGCCCCGGCGCAGCTCGGCCACGGCTTCGGCGCCCGCGATCACTGTCGCGCCGCTGTCCCGCGCCAGCGCCGCCGCGCCGCCGGCATGGTCCCAATGCGGCTCGGTGATCAGGATGTACTTGATCTGCTTCGGGTCGAAACCGAGCGTGCGGATGTTCGCCTGGATCGCGCGGACCGCTTGTGGCACCCCGGCGTCGACCAGCACCAGTCCGGCATCGGTGCGGATCAGCACCACGCCCAGTCCCTGGAACCCGACATAATAGCTTTGCCCGTGCATCCGCACCGGCGTCTGCGGCTCCAGCCATTGCCTGGCATAGTCCGCCGCGATCGGGCGCAGCAGCGGGTCGTCGCGATCGGCATCCTGCGCGGCGGCCGCACCGGTCAGGGTCATCAGGGCCGCAATCAAGGCGCCAGTTCTGCTCATCGCCATTCGCTCCGTTTGAGTGTGTGGCAAGAGAGTGGCGAAGTGGACTCCTGCACGCAAAGCATCAATTCTCGACTTAGATATGAGCTCAGTTCATGGGCGGGGCATGGACCGCCCTCAGCTTCCGCTCAATGCCCTGCGTGCCTTCGAGGCTGCGGCGCGCCACCTCAACTTCACCCGCGCCGGGCTTGAGCTGTGCGTCAGTCAGGGCGCGGTGAGCCATCAGGTCGCGTCGTTGGAGCGGCGGCTGGGTGTGCCGTTGTTCCGGCGCTTGCCGCGCGGGCTGACGCTCACCGATGAGGGGCTGGCGTTGGTGCCGGTGCTGGGCGAGGCGTTCGACCGCATCGGGACGACGCTCGACCGCTATGAAGGCGGGCGGATGCGCGAGGTGCTGACGGTCGGTGTGGTCGGCACCTTTGCCACCGGCTGGCTGCTGCCCCGGCTCACCGCGTTCGAGCATGCGCATCCGGAGATCGATCTCAGGTTGATGACCAACAACAATCGTGTCGATCTGGCCGGGGAGGGGCTGGACTATGCCATCCGCTTTGGCGACGGAGCCTGGCATGGCACGCACGCCGTTCCCTTGCTCGCCGCCCCGCTGTCGCCGCTGTGTATCCCCGCCATCGCCGCGCATCTGTCAAGCCCGGCCGACCTTGCCCGCGAAACGCTGTTGCGGTCTTATCGCGCCGACGAATGGCCGCGCTGGTTCGAAGCCGCCGGTGCGCCGTCGCCGCGGCTGACCGGCCCGGTGTTCGACAGCTCGGCGCTGATGATTTCCGCCGCTTTGGGTGGCCATGGCGTCGCGCTCGCCCCGCCCGCGATGTTCGAGGGTGCCCTCGCGGCGGAGCGTCTCGTCCAGCCCTTGGCGGTCGAGATCCAGCTCGGCCGCTACTGGCTCACCCGGCTCAACTCACGCCGGGAGAGTGTGGCGATGCGGGCGTTCGCGGCGTGGCTGGCTCAGGCTGCCGCACCGCTTGAAATGTAGGATTTCGCCTGCTTCACTCGACGGGCCGGAGGCTTCCGGCCGCTCTTTGACGTCGTCGATTCCTCAGCCGGTGTCCGGCCCTCGCGCGCGCGTGGCAGTGTGACTTTTGGGACTTTCGGCGCCGTCTCAGGCTGCCGCTTCGGCCTTCGCCGCGTCTGCCGCCTCGATCTCCGCCGCCTTGGCTTCGACCAGCTTGACGATATGGTCGAGCATGTCGGCATCCCCGACCGTATGGTCGGTGAGGCCAGACAGATAGACCATGTGCTTGCCGTTGCCGCCGCCGGTCAGGCCGATATCGGTCTCCCGCGCCTCGCCCGGCCCGTTGACGACGCAGCCGAGCACCGAGAGCGACATCGGGGTGCGGATATGCTGGA